>PULQ01000079.1 GCA_003552465.1 Dehalococcoidia bacterium | reverse complement strand
TCAGCCCCCTTTGTGGAGATCGATACACGAGGGCAGTACAACGGTGGAGTGTACACCATGCTGTAACCCCATCCTGCCTCCCGGCCGATGCCCAGAAGCTCCTCCAATACCTTGAACACGTTGCCTGCGATCATGGTATCCTTGACCCTTCCTGCTCCCTCGCCGTTCTCCACCTTGTAGCCGAGCAGGACATTACCTCCGAAATCGCCGCTCAGAACATTGCCCTGCCCGGCACCGATGACATGCTCGACGATCAGCCCCTCTCTCATGTCCTTCACCATCGACTCAAAGGATACGTCGCCCGGGCCCACGACAATCGAGCTCGTTCCCGGAGTCGGGACACTGCCACCCACCCTCCTGCCGTTACCGGTGCTCTCAGTACCGGCCCGGGCCGCCGTCTGCAGATCGTAGAAGAAACTCTTCACCACTCCCCTCTCGACGAGCGGCAGACGCCGGGTGGGCACCCCCTCGTCATCGAAAGGACAGCTCCCTGCTGAATGGTCCAGGGTGGCATCATCCCAGAGGCTAAGCCCTTTGTCCAGCAACCGTTCGTTCTGCCTGCCCTTGAGCGGAGAAGCACCTTCCAGCACCGTCTTGCCGTTGAAAGCCACAGCAATGGGGCTGAGAAGAGCACTGGCCACCCCGGAGGGAGTGAAGATCACGGGCAGAAGCCCGGCCGTAACGACGGCATTCTCTTTCGCCATATCAAGCTGCCTCTTGACCCTGCGGGCCATGTCTTCAACACCATACTCGAAACGACATGAGCTGTAGCTGTCGCCCACAAAGAGCATATCGGTATCCTTGACAAGAACCCCCTGCGCACTGAGGCCGAAGACGCTCTTGTCGTACATGCCTTCGCCACCCCGGGAGTTGATGAAATAGACCGAGCTTGTGGTCCTGGTCACCTCCACATCGCAGAGGATGCCCGGAGTATGCGCGGTGATCCTGTCTATGAGATCCCTGCCCGCCTCAACCATCATCTCCAGGGACACCTCGTCGACCCCGGAGTCGAAGACCCGCACATCAGAGTGCTCGCTGGATAACGGGAACTCGAAATCGGCCGAACCGCCGAACTCGGATGTCTCCACAGCTATGTCGACCAGGGTTTCCGTATCCACGCCACCACCGGCAGTGGCGAAGCCGACTCTGCCATCCCGGAAGATCCGCAGGGCGACGCTGTTACGCTCTCTTGTCTGAACCTGTCTCAGCCGATTGGCCTCAAACTGCACCTTGACGGAGGCAGGAGACGATAGCGCAAATACCTCGGCCTGCTCAGCCGCTTTCTGCGCAGAGCGGAGGATCTCCCCGAGACGTTCCTCTGCGGTTCCCATGCTCTATCGTGCGGACGACACCGGCGCTCGAAGATGCAGGCTTGATGCTACTATCAGGGTGCCGGAATTCTCCACTATCCTTCCTCTGGGGGCGATTAACGACATCGACCTCTGATCCTGCCTCAGCCCGATGGCTGGATCAGCAATGAAGTCGCGGTCTCCGGGTAGGGCTGCCGCACTCACACCTTCCGTGAGATAGACCATTTTAGACCGTCCGAACCTCGTTTTCAAGCTCGGAGATCGGCCGCCGGCGGGCCATGTAAGAGGACAGTTGAGATCGACCATTACAGCCTGTGCGTGCACATCATCGCCGCACCATGAGTGGCAAAGGCGGCACCGGTTTGATTTGCACCTGCGATTTCAGTATCATGAACCCCATGGAAGCAGACGGCCTGATCGAGAAGGTCGGCACATACCTGTCTGACGAGGATGTGGCACGGGTCAAGACGGCCTATGATTTCGCTGCCCGGGCTCACCACGGACAATTGCGCAAGACGGGAGAGCCGTATCTGGCGCATCCCCTCAACACGGCCCTGGCCCTCGTCGACTTTCAGCTTGACGCCGATACCATAGCTGCGGCCCTGTTGCACGATGTCACCGAAGACTGCGGAGTGCCGGCGGACGAGATCGAGGCGAGGTTCGGCCCGGAGGTGGCGAAACTGGTTGACGGCGTCACCAAGCTGAACAAGCTCTCACGAAGAACTCGAACAGGGGAGACGAAGTCCTCTGTCCAGGCTGAGAACCTCCGCAAGATGCTGCTGGCTACCGCCGAAGACCTGCGCGTTATCATCATAAAGCTGTCGGATAGACTGCATAACATGCGCACCCTGGGCGCTTTGCCTGCAGATAAGAGGCGCGCCATCGCTCGCGAGACCCTGGAGATATACGCTCCGCTGGCCCACCGCCTGGGGGTGGCACAGGTGAAGTGGCAACTGGAGGACCTTGCCTTTCGTTACCTGGAACCGAGGTCATACCACAAGGTTGCCCGGCTCGTGGCGGGTAAGCGGGACACCAGGGAACGCTTCATCGCCGAGATCAGCGAAAAGCTATCAAAGGAACTGGAAAAGGCAGGAGTAGAGGCCAGGGTGTCCGGTCGACCCAAGCATATCTACAGCATATACAGGAAGATGGCGAAGTATGACGCGCTGGGCAAGGAGTTCAGCGACATTCATGATCTCTCTGCTTTGAGAGTGCTGGTGAACTCGGTCTCGGACTGCTACAAGGCGCTCGGCGCAATCCACAGTCTCTGGCGTCCCGTTCCCGAGGAGTTCGACGATTTCATCGCCAATCCCAAGAGCAACGGGTATCAGGCCCTGCATACCACGGTTATGTGCGAGGGGACAACACCACTCGAGATACAGATCAGAACCCATGAGATGCATCGCGTCAACGAGTATGGGGTGGCTGCTCACTGGCTGTACAAGGAGGGCAGAGCAGGCAGGCAGGCCGCTGAGGAAACTGCCTGGTTACGACAGCTCGGCGAGTGGAGGGAGGAGCTAGAAGGAGAGGACTTCCTGGAATCTATCAAGACCGATGTTCTCGCGGAACGTGTCTTCGTCTATACCCCAAAAGGGGAGATCAAGGACCTGCCCAGAGGCGCCACCCCTCTCGATTTTGCCTTCCGGATCCATACAGACCTCGGCTTCAGATGCATCGGCGCCAAGGTTAACGGCAGGCTGGAACCGCTGAACTACGTTCTGAAGAATGGAGACGTGGTGGAAGTGATGGCCAGCAAGGGAGAGAGGGGCCCCAGCCTTGACTGGCTCAATCCTGAACTGGGCTATATCAAGACATCTCAGGCGCGCAGCAGGGTTCGCCAGTGGTTCAAGAGACAGGAACGTGGTCAATGCATCGAGACAGGAAGACAGATTTGGGACAAAGACCTCAAGAAACTGGTCGCCGGTTCGGCCACCATCGACGAAATCGCCCGTCTGCTCGACTATGACGATGGGGATGACCTCTTTGCTGCGCTGGGAAGCGGCAGCATCACCTCTTCTCAGGTGGCGCTCAGGCTCAGTGGAGACCTGGAGCCCGCCAGAGAGGGAGTCACAGTCGTAACTCCGCGCAAGGTCAGCCCTGCCAGCATCAACGTGCTGGGGGTGGGTGACCTGCTCACCCGCCTGGCCAACTGCTGTCATCCTCTTCCCGGGGACAAGATCATCGGATACACCACCCGGGGGCGGGGCATCACGGTACACCGCAAAGACTGTCCCAACATAGTCAACGAAGAGGACAGGGAGAGGGTGATCAAGGTCGACTGGGGAGAGGTGGCTCACGTCTACCCCGTCATGATCCAGGTCGGGGCCTGGGACAGAGTTGGCCTTGTCAGGGACATTAGTGCTATCATAGCGGAGGAGAGGGTGAACGTCACCGAGATGAAGGCTACCAATCACCTCGATGACAGCGTATCCCTCTACTTCACCCTCGAAGTGAAAAACGGCGTCCAGTTGAGTAGAATAATGTCCAGGATCTACTCCGTCTGGAACGTGGTAAGCGTGATGAGAAAGGGGGCATAAGTGGCAAACACTGATCTGAGTAACAGGGCAGCCAGGTCATCCAGGAGAAAACGTCTCCGCAACCGCCTGGTTCGCCGTAGCCTCAAGACCTATCTGGTCAAGGCCAGAAGCGCAGTCGCTGCCGGCAACGAATCGGCATACCAGAGAACGATGATTGCCGTAAGCAGCGTGGACAGGGCCGCGAGCAAGGGTGTAATCCACAAGAACAAGGCCGCGAGGCTCAAGTCCGCCCTGATGAGCAATCTGAACAGGGAACAGCAAGCGACCGGTTGACACCCTCTTGTAGGTTACTGCTATGCTAACCCAATTCCAGTCGGTAGGCCGGGCTCTCTTCACCCAGGGTCTGGTCTTCTCCCATGGAGGCAACCTCAGCATCAAGCTTGGCGAGCATCTGGTTATCACCCACCGCGGCAGCACACTCGGCTTCATCCAGGAAGGGGATCTGGTGGAGACCGGGATAAGCAAGAACAACCGGGTGACGCCCCTGGCATCCAAGGAACTCGAGATCCACCGCTGCATCTACAGGAACACGTCGGCATCCGCAGTGGTCCACGCGCACCCGCCATACGCTGTGGCCCTGTCGTTTACTGAGAGCGAGATCGTACCCTGCGATCTGGAAGGGCAGGTACTGCTATCGAGGGTCCCCGTTCTGGGCAGAGACGCAGTGGCCAGACTCGATGACCTCGCCGGGGAAATAGCCCGCCTCCTTCACGAGTACAGGGTCGTCCTGGTACGGGGCCACGGCACCTTCGCCGTTAGCCAGTTGCTGGAGGAAGCATACTACTACACGTCCGCGCTGGAGCAGAGTTGTCGGCTGCTCTACCTTCTCAAGACCATGGGCATGACACCCCGCTGATCACGGCTGATGATCGGCTTGTGCATCCTCCCGGCCCCCTCAGTCAGGCGAGAACACGTAGTACCAATCCGAATATCTGGCGTTCCTCCCCAGGATAACCTCCGAGTAGAGCCTCTGTAGTTGAGTGGTGATCCTGCCGATCTGGCCTGTGCCTACCGCACGGCGGTCGACTTCAAGCACGGGAGCCACATCGGACGCCGTACCCGTGAAGAAGCACTCGTCGGCCACGTAGAGTTCGCTCCTGTCTATCTGCCTCTCTATGGTACGCACACCCAGTTCGTCTGCCGCCAGCTTGATCACAGTATCCCTGGTGATGCCCATCAGGATGTTGTCGGATGACGGGGGAGTTATCAGCTCGCCCGCCATAACCAGGAATATGTTCTGCCCGGTGCCTTCGGAAACATGCCCGCTCTGGTTCAGCAGAATCGCCTCGTCGAAACCGTTCTCCATTGCCTCGGTCTTGGCCAGAGCACTGTTCACATAGAGTCCGCAGATCTTTCCCCGGGGAGGGATCATATTGTCGTCTACCCGGCACCATGATGAGACGCAGCAACGAACGCCCTTCTCCGTATCAAGATAGGTTGGGAAGGTGGCCACCACGGCCAGGAAATCGTCCTCAATGTCATGCAGACGTATGGCCAGGTTTGCCTCACTCTTGTAGGCGAGCGGACGAATATACACGTCTTCCCGATATTCGCTCTTTGCCAGGAGCTCCGTGGTCAGCCGGCACAGATCATCGATGGAGTAGGGGAGGCTTATCTTCAGTATCCGGCAGGAGTCGAGCATACGCTTATAGTGATCCTGGAGCCTGAAGAGGCAGAACCGCTTCTTCTCGTCATCCCAGTTACCGCGTATGCCATCGAAGCAGGCCGTACCATAGTGCAGGGCCTGCGTCAGGACACCGACCCTGGCCTCGTCTAACGGCATGAACTGCTTACGGAAAAACGCATAGGGCGGCATATTCCCTCCTTGTTATGTGTTAAGTCGTGAAGTCGATCCGAATTATACTTCTGCCTTCTGTCCAACACAAGCTCACATCCCCGCTTCTCCTGCCCCGGGCAACCGCCGGGCCAGAGAATCATTGCCGTTCAGATGCTCCCGGCCCACTCAACTGCGTTGACAAAGACCTGCAGGCCGTCTCCACGGTCAGGCACGGACTCCCTGTTCCATCTCGGGTGCTGCGTCCCGCGAACATGACGCTCAGGATGCGGCATCAGCCCGAAGATCCGTCCCGAGGCGTCACATATGCCCGCTGCGTTATCAACGGAACCATTCGGGTTATGCGGATACCCTGCCGAAATATCTCCTGCCTCATCGGCGTAGCGCAACGCCACGTTCAACGCTCCCGCCAATCCGGCTTCGGAGAACACTTTACCTTCCCCGTGTGCCACCGGCAGATACATGCTGCTTATACCCCTGGTAAACACGCAGGGGGTGGACGGGTCCACGTGAAGGTACACCCAGCGGCATTCAAACCTCGCGGAGTCATTGCCGGCCACGGTCAGCGACTGCCGGGTTGCATCCCCGTCCCGCTGCAGGATGCCCGCTTTCAGCAAAACCTGCAGTCCGTTGCAGATGCCCAGGATAAGCTTCCCATCGTCAACGAACCTCTCGATGTCCTCTCCCAGCCTTAGCCTGAGCTCATTGGCCAGAATCCTACCGGCCGAGATGTCATCACCGTAGGTGAACCCGCCCGGAATGGCCAGTATCTGGTGATCGGAGAGCACCTTCTCCCGACTCAGCAGTTCATTGACATGTGCGAACTCGACGGCCGAACCGGCCACCTCAAAGGCAAAGGCCGTCTCCATGTCGCAGTTGGTTCCCGGAGCCCGGAGTATCAGTGTTCTCACTTCCGACATAGTATCAGCCTTCTACCAGCGCAACGGCCTCTGCCATGCGTCCTTCAGCTCGGCAAGAGAAACAGAGGCCACCCTGTCTCCTGAGAGGCCGAATACCCGCAGTTTTTGGTCCTTCGTGACCCGCCCGATGACGGCGAAATCGATACCGGTCATCGCATCCTCGAACCCGGCCCTGTCTCGGTCCTTCACCTCTACCAGAAAGCGCGTGTTGGACTCGGAGAAAAGGACGAAGTCGTCCCGACTCATAGGTTCGCCCAGCGGAACCTGCTCCAGATGCAACTCCATCCCCAGCCCTCCGGCGAACGCCATCTCGGCGGCGGCTGCGCCTATCCCTCCCTCACTGCAATCATGACAGGCCGTGACCAGTCCCTCCCCCATGGCCCGGCTGAGCGCATTCATGAGCCGCTTCCCCGTCGCAGTGTCCACTCTGGGCACTCTATTGCCTGTGTATCCATGCAGGCCGTAGTAATGCGAGCCGCCCAGTTCGTTCCATGTCGTACCGACAACGTAGATGAGATCGCCCTCCTCTTTGCAGTCCATCGAGACGGCACCGGTTACGTCCTTCATCACCGACACCGCCGAGATGAGCAGAGTGTGCGGAATGCATATGCTGTGATCCCCGTACTCATACTCGTTGTACAGGCTGTCCTTGCCCGATATGAAGGGCGTCTCGTATCCGATTGCTATGTCGTGGCATCCCTGCGCCGCTCTGACCAGAGCGCCCAGCCTGTCGGGCTTCTCCGGATTGCCCCAGCAGAAGTTGTCCAGCAGAGCTACCCTTTCCAGGCTGCCGCCGACCGCGATGATCTGTCTCAGTGCCTCGTCTATGGCCGATGCCGCCATCCAGTAAGGGTCGATGTCGCCGTACCTCGGGTTGATGCCATTGGAGACGATCACGCCCATGTCCGAATCGAGCACCGGCCTGATGATCGCCGCATCGCCGGGACCATCGCTGCCCACTCCGACCAGCGGCTTCATGACGCTGCCGCCCTGCACTTCATGATCGTACTGGCGTATCACCCACTCCTTGGAGCAGACATTCCACGAGCCCAGTATTCGCATCAGGGCCTGTCCCAGGTCTGCAGGTTGCGAAAATTCGGGCTCTGGAAAGCGGGGCGGCTCCCCGACCGCCTCTCGCTCGATCTGGGGAATACCATCATGCAGGAATGCCATGTCGATGTCCCCGACCGGGTTGCCGTCGTAGAAAAGCTGCAGGCGCCGCTCGTCGGTGAACTCGCCGATGACCGTGGCCTCGACATCTCCGCCGCGACACACCGCAAGCAACTCCTCAACACTGTCCGGCGGCACCGCCAGCACCATCCTCTCCTGCGATTCGGACAGCCATATCTCCCTGTAGGAAAGCCCTGCATACTTGAGCGGCACCCTCTCAAGGTGGACTTTCACTCCTGTCTCGGCGGCCATCTCGCCCACCGCTGAGGACAGGCCTCCCCCGCCGCAATCCGTTATCCGCCGGTAGAGTCCCAGGTCCCGCGCCTTCAGCACGACATCGATGACCTTCTTCTCCGTAATCGGATTCCCGATCTGGACCGAACTAGCCGATACACTCTCGGACTCGGTGGTCAGTTCTGCCGACGCAAAGGTGACCCCGTGAATCCCATCGCGTCCCGTCCTGCCGCCCACAAGCACGACCAGGTCGCCCGGATCCTGCCGTCCCATCCCCGCCATGCCGACCGGCAGCACTCCCACCGTTCCGCAGAATACCAGCGGGTTCGCCACATATCGCTCATCGAATAGTATGGCTCCATTGAGCGTGGGAATGCCCAGCCGATTCGCATAGTCGGCCACGCCGGCACGAACGCCTCTGAATATCCGCCGGGGATGCAGAACCCCTTCAGGCAGCCTCTCGTAGGGGTAGTCGGGCGGGCCGAAGCAGAAGACATCGGTGTTCATGATCGGTTTCGCCCCCAGGCCCGTGCCCAGCACATCCCTGATCACGCCGCCTATGCCCGTAGCCGCCCCCCCGTAGGGCTCAAGCGCCGACGGGTGATTATGCGTCTCCACCTTGAAACAGACGGCATAGCGCCCGTCGAAGTCTATTACCCCTGAGTTGTCCTTGAAGACCGAAAGGCACCAGGGCTTGTTCAGTTCCCCTGTCGCCTTCACGATCGTACTCCTGAGCAGGTTGTCGATCGTCACCTGCCCGAGCCTGATCCTTCCCCGGAAGGTCTTGTGTACGCAGTGCTCGGACCAGGTCTGGGCCAGGGTTTCCAGTTCGACATCGGTGGGATTTCGATCCTGTCCCGCGAAGTAGTCCCTGATCTGCTTCATCTCTCTCAAGTTCAGCGACAGCCTGCTTCCTCCGATCTCCATGAGTTCGCTGTCGCCGGCATTCAGCAGATCCACCCTGTTAAGGGCGAACTCATATTGCGTCGACGGCACGGATGCCGCCTCAAACCCTGTAACCACATGCTGGATGACGGGGTTGACCAGCAGCCTGTCACAGATAGACTGAAAGGCGTCTTCGGAGAGATCTCCCTGCAGCAGGTACTTCCTGGCGGTCTTCACCGAGTTGACGGCGGTTATCCCCAGGTCGCGGATTCCCTTTTGAACGCTCTCCTCGACAGGGTCGATCACGCCCGGATTGTAGGCGACCTCGACAAGGCGATAGCCTTCAGGTGGGTGCCGTGTATCCGACACATCGCAGGAGTACCGATCAACCACCGGGTCTGCGAGCAGATCTTCACAGATCCGCCTCGCATCGTGCTCGCCGAGGTCTCCCTCGATAACATACACGTCGCTGACCCGCGCTGATTCCACGCCCGGTACGCCGAGGTCGAGGATGTCCTTCTGCAGAGCTTCGCCCCGCGGATCGCGGAAGCCATCCTTCACCGCGACTTCAACTCGATATGCTGGCATTCCCTATCGCTCCTGTCCTCCCTCCACACACCACAGGGCCCCCGGGTACACACCGGGTCTTGATGTTCTCACAATACCGGCAGGGACTTCTTCAGTTCGTAATCGGTCACATGACTGCGGTAGTTATCCCACTCGATTCTCTTGTTCTTGATGAAGGCCTCGAAGACGTGGCTGCCCAGGGCCTTGCGCACCAACGCGCTCTTCTCAGTCAGCATTACGGCCTCCAGAAGACTGGCCGGCAGTGTCCCGATCCCTCGCCTGCGTCTCTCCTCTTCCGTCATGTCGTATACGTTGTCTTCCACGGGATCGGGGGCCTCGTACCCCTTCTCTATCCCCTCGAGTCCAGCAGCCAGGATGACGCTGAACGCCAGGGACGGATTGCATGCCGGGTCCGGCGACCGCAACTCCACCCTGGTGGATTTCTCCCTTCCGCGACGGTACTCGGGGACCCGGACGAGGTCGGAGCGATTCTGCCTCGCCCAGGACACGTAGACCGGTGCTTCGTAGCCTGAGACGAGCCTCTTGTATGAGTTGACCCATTGATTGGTGACCGCGGTGATCTCCGGAGCATGCCTGAGAAGCCCGGCAACGAAGCACCTGGCGGTTCTGGACAAACAGTATTCATCGTCCTTGTCGAAGAAGACATTCCTGTCACCTTCGAACAGCGACTGGTGGACGTGCATGCCGCTGCCGTTCATCCCGAAGACCGGTTTCGGCATGAAGGTAGCGTACACTCCGTGCCGCTGAGCGACCTGCTTCACCACCAGCCGGTACGTCATCACGTTGTCGGCCATGGTCAACGCATCGGTGTACCTCATATCTATCTCGTGCTGGCTGAACGAGGCCTCGTGATGCGAGTACTCAACCGCTATGCCCATGTCCATGAGCATGAGAACCGTCTCCCTCCTCAGGTCAGAGGCGATATCCGAAGAGGTCATGTCGAAGTAGCCCCCGTCGTCCAGACCCAGCGTTCCTTTCGAGTCCTGAAAGTAGAAGTACTCCAGCTCCGGCCCCACGTGGAAGGTGTACCCCATGTCGGCCGCACGCTTCAGGTTCCTCTTCAGCACATACCTGGGGTCTCCCTCGAAGTGCCCGCCCCGGGGCTTGTATATGTCACAGAACATCCTGGCTACGGTGTTGTCATCTGTCGGTCGCCAGGGTAGCAGACACCATGTATGAGGATCGGGCATGGCCACCATGTCGCTTTCATCTATACGGGCGAACCCCTGGATAGAGGACCCGTCAAACCCCATACCATCCTCCATCGCCCCTTCGAGTTCCTCAACCGTAATGGCGAAGTTCTTCAGAAAGCCCAGGATGTCGGTGAACCACAGCCTGATGAACTTCACGTTATGCTCTCTGGCCATTCTCAGGACATGCTCTTTGGCTTCTTCTCTGTTTCTTGTATCGATCATAGTCTCCTTATCTACACGCGGCGGTCGTCGAGTTAGTACTGGCGCGGCACAAGGATGGGCATGGCGGCCGCTCTCTGCAGGCTACATTCTAGCACTCCGGCCCCCCCCGGCGTAGCTATGAAGTCTGCGGCTCCATATGATATTCTCCGCCGGTGTCGAGGTCCTGCATAAGTAGTGCAGTTCTACCGCTGCCGACAGGGAGCATGGTGTTTCGTTCCGGTTCATCCTACACACCACAGAGACGAGGGACCCAGGCAACGAGGGCCCTGGAAAACTGTGGCCTAACTCAGGGTGCTCCATGCTTCGAGGAAAGGAAGAGCCGTCTGACTATCTGCAGTTACCACACGGTAGGTTCGCTCGACGCCGTTCGACTTTGTGCACTCTTCTATGTACAATACCTCTGCAAATGGACGCCAGGAAGCCCTTTAAGCTGAGTGCCGTCTACTGGGGACTCCTTCTCTTCATAATCGCCCAGCTGGTGGTCATGGGTGTCGTGACCCGCGCAGACCCATTCCTCGACGAAAAAGACATACATGTGCCGACCCAGCCCCCGGTGCCCGTATCCTGGTGGCCGCGAGAGATAACAACGCCCGATGGAGATGTTATCGACGTGCCAGCCCACTCCTCGGTAGGACCGGTGCTGATCTACGTTCTTGCGGCATCAGCCGTGCTCGGGATCACACTGTCGCTAATACCGCTGACCGCCCTGCAGTTCTTCCTCAGGCTCGTATTCGCCATTTTGTTTGCCTGGGGTGCGTTCATGGCGATCGTCTTCCATCTCGCTCTTCCCCCGGCCATTGCCATCGCCGTGGCGATCGGAACCCTCTGGCTTGTCATGCCCCGCGTCTGGCTGCACAACCTCTCACTGATCCTTGCTGTAAGCAGCGTCGGGGCCGTCTTCGGCCGCTTCATCACGCCGTGGACCGCTATGGCCATCATCCTGGCGCTCGCCGTCTACGACCTCCTGGCGGTGCGGTTCAAGTTCATGCTCTGGATGGCCGACAGGCTTTCCCAGCTCAACGCCCTACCGGCACTGATCATCCCCAAGAAGCTTCCGGGCTGGAACATGAACTTAAAGGGACGTGAAGGATCCATGGTGACAGCCAATCCCGAGGACCGGGAGTACTCCATACTGGGAGGCGGCGATATCGCCTTTCCCTGCCTGCTTACGTCCTCGGTCTACTTCGCCCAGGGACTGACACCCGGGATCACCATCGCGGCGCTGGGTGCCCTGGGGCTGGTCGCGGTCTACATAATCCAGGGCAGGTTCCTGAAGGGACGCCCGATGGCCGCTCTGCCTCCCATCGCCGCCGTCACGCTCATCGGGCTGCTGATTATCTCGTGAGGTGGCTGTTTATCTGCCGGCGTATCCGGTCGGCCGTCTCCCTGGCCACCCCGGCGAAATCCTCTCCCTTTGAGGCATAGAGAATCTGCCTCGACACGTTGAATATCGCCCTTTCTCCCCGGGCATCCACGCCATAGCGAACCGCCGAAGCCAGGTCTCCCCCCTGCGTGCCTATGCCGGGAATCAGCAGGCACATCTCGGGGCACATCGAGCGCACCTTCTTGAGTTCCTCAGGATAGGTGGCGCCGACCACCAGGCCGATGTTGCCATGCACATCCCATTCACCGGCCTTGCGGGCCACTATCTCGTACAGCGGCTGGCCGTCGGTGCGCAGGTCCTGGAAATCCCGGGCTCCCCTGTTCGACGTGCGGCACAGGATGAATACCCCCTTGTCCCGGTAGCCGACGAACGGCTCTATGGAGTCATGGCCGAGATAGGGACTCACGGTCGCCGCATCGAAGCCGAAGACCGAGAAGAGCGCCCTGGCATAGGCCTTCGCCGTGTTCGCTATGTCGCCCCGCTTGGCATCGGCGATCACCGGCACATCGCCCGGTATGTGCTTGACAGTCTCTTCCAGTATGGAAAGCCCTGCGCTGCCCAGGGCCTCGTAGAAAGCCAGATTGGGCTTGTAGGCACAGACCAGGTCACCCGTCGCCTCGATGATCGCCCTGTTGAACTGCACGACATCCCTGCCGGGCATGAGCTCGGGGTCGGGATCGAGCCCGATGCAGAGCAGGCTGCTGTTCTGCCGGCTCATGTTCAGCAGCTTGTCGATGAATCTCATTGGAGTGCGCAAATCATATCAGGAGACAGGCGCAAAACAAAGCTCGAGTCTCTTCCAAGGCAAGATGAGCGTGGAGGGGGTATCGATTTCCAGCACAAGGTGAGCCTGAGGTGATAATGGGGCATGCAGCTGATTATGAAGGACAGAGGATTGCAGACGCTCGATCAGGCAAGGCGATTTCTTGAGGGGAGT
>PULQ01000141.1 GCA_003552465.1 Dehalococcoidia bacterium | reverse complement strand
TGAGCGAAGACGACTACAGCGAAGAATGGGCGGATGAAGGTGTCTGGGCCCGTGGAGACCGCGACTATGACATCCACTCGACTGACGACGAGGATTTCTGGGTAGATTGTCTGTGTCCTGAAGAGTTGCTAGCGACTTGATGCTGTTGTCGGAGGAACGCCGCCCTTACGCCAGATCCGGCCGAACCAGCCGCAGGGCGCAAAGGGGAGGCCGCTCCAGGAGCGGCCTCCCATCTTTTCGTGCTGGTGGTAGAGGCTCAGTTGAGGAGCCTCCACTGCTGCTGTCATCGCGAGTCCCGACGCAGTCGGGCTGTGGCAATCTCGGTCTGACTGATTGCCTCCACAAGGCCGGGACAACCCGGCCCGACCGGTCACCCCTCACCCACCCACCCTACGGTACACCTCCAGCAGCTTCGCGGACTCCGTCTCCCAGTTGAACACCTGCGCGGCCGCCAGCGCGTTACTTCTGATTGTATCATAGCATTGCTCATCGGCGAGCACGCGGTTGATCGCTGCGGCAATGCTCTTCGGGTCCTCCGGGTCGAACGTACCCCCCACCCCGTACCCCTCCACCACCTCCTCCAGGGCCGGAAAATCGCTGCTCACCACCGGCAGCCCGGCGTGGATGTACTCGTACAGCTTGTTGGGGGTGGCATAGTAGTTGTTGAGTCCGGTGTTCCGATATATCACAACCCCCACGCTCGCCGACATACAGCAGCGTACAAGCTCGTCGGGGGCCACCGGCTCGTGGAAATACACCCTCTCCTCGAGCCCCTCCCGCCTCACCATCTCTTTAAGCTCCCCCTCCTGTGCCCCCCACCCCATCAGCACCAGCACTCCTTTCTCCAGGTGGGCCGCCGCCAGCACCAGGTTCTCAAGCCCTCTACCCGGTATGAAACCTCCCTGGTAAAGGATCAGCGGGACCGTATCATCTGCCAGCCCCAGCTTCTCGCGCAAAATGCGGTTGGGTGTCACGGCGGCCGGCAGAGGCGGGCAGTTCAGCAGCACGGTCGGAGTAGCAATGTGGTATCTTCTGGCCAGGTACTGAGCGCGATAGCTGCCGGTCGTGATAACCTCGTCGGCGTGGCCTATCAGGAACCGCTCCATCAACCGCCAGCCCAACCTTTCCAGGCGCGAGATATAGGCCAGCTCGGTGGTCAGTTCGTGGGCGTCATATACCAGCCTGCCGCCGTGCCGCCGTCTTGCCCGGTATCCCACGTGCAGAGTATTGAGGTCGTGGCAGTGGTAAACGTCGGCCGGCCTGTCCTTCACAATCGCCCAGGCCCGCCGGGAGTACTGGAAAAAGGAAAAGGGCCGGTAGACCGCCACCAGCAATCTTCGCAGCGGCCCGGTGGGCCGGTTCTTTGCCCACTCATATATGTAGGCCAGGGGCCGCAGAAATAGATAGTCGAGCAGCTTCCTTATGCGGGTGGTCGTTCTCATGCTCGATTGAGACGACGGCATGTCTTGCGCAGGAAGGAGACGCTCGCCCGCTGGTAGGACATCCACCCGCAGAATCCTGAAGCCGTCCCTCTCCTCCAGCGGGCTCAACCCCTCGCCCGCCAGCGCCACTATCTGCACAGCATAACCGGCGTCGGCCAGCGTCCCCGCTTCCTTCAGCACCCTGGCATCATGTGCGCAGTCGTTGAAGACGAACATCCAGATCTTCATAGCGTAAGCGGGCCTGTCTCTCTGTCGGAGGCTGGAGCACGGAACCTTCCGGGAAGCATCAAGGACTGGCGGGCGGGACTCACAGTGGCAATTATACACAGGCAGCCACGATTTGACACACGATTTGGTCCTGGCCCGGCCGCAAGGCATCCCTCTTCCCGGGGTAAGGCCCTGTGGGGCTATAGCCCAGGTTCGAGGTTGATCGTCAGTGTGGTGCCATCGCTCTGGTGAACGACGATGTCCCGGTAGGGGTTATCCGGATCGAGCTCAATGGTCGGGGCCTGTTCGTCCGGGCCGGTCACCGATATCTGGGTGACGAAGACGACACCGCTTCCAGATCGCTCGAATTCGAGCTGGTGAACGGGCACCAGCTCCCACTGCCGCGGTGATATGAAACCCCTGACCGGGTCCTCGTGTCCGTAGTAGTGGTTCACATCCTCTGCAGGACTGATCTGCCGCATCTCCACCGATACCCCGTTCTCGCCGACCAGGAACGAGGCGCCGTCTTTGTCGAACTGGAGATCATGCGCTGCTGGCGACAGGTTCCATATTTGCTGTATCGAGTGGTCGGCCCCCGAGACAGCTTCGTCGATCACCAGCACTGTACTCGGCCTGATGAACACGATGCCCCGCTTCAGGGTAACGCCTTCGTACATGGTATGGCTGCCCTGGACGAAATCGAATGCCTCGTCCATTCTGTGGGCTGTAATGCCTGCCTTGCCGATGTTGTCCCTGGATATGGCATAGCTCTGGCCGTCCACCGTCAGGGTGTTGTGTGCCTGCGCCGACCTGACGTATTGCCGGTATTCGGACCTGTCATAGGCGTATACCCCCGGCCCAACGAATATGTCTTCCCCGTGTGAATACAGGAGAAAGCCCAGGTCGTCGGCGTGCTTGTGGCCTGGCATAAGGAACTTCGACTGGAACATGAGGTAGGTGGTGTCGGCGAAATCGCTGCCCGTCCTCCACTCATCCCGCAGTATCGCCACCCCGGCATCGGGATAGACCATACTGCTGGCGGGCGGCCTGGTACCCTGCCGACCGTCACTCAGGGAATATATAACCCACGGATGGCCGTAGTGCCTGGCGAGTACACCATCGCTGGTATCTCCGATCATGGGAAGCCGGCCGTCCGGCTTGACCATGTAGGCAACATATTGCTTCATTTCTTCGACAGTCTCGTCGTCAGGCTCGAACAGTGGCACGCCCCTGGTGTCCAGGTATTCATCGACCTGCAGAACGAGGTTCAGGAACAGGAGGTGGTAGGCTGCGGCATGCTCCAGGTGAACGCGTTCTACACTAAGGTCGGCCTCGATACGCTCCCTGACCCGGTCTATGCCGGTATGCTTCCATGATCCGTCGCGGTCGAGTTCAGGCAAAGTGAGCGCTATCTGCGTCAGTGCCATGCTGGCCATCAGTCCGTGGTTATTGGGATGGTAGTTCCTTTCGTCGAGGAGCCAGTTCCCGTGCTGGTACAGCATTGCCGCAATCTTCTCGAAGAAGGAATTGGGCAGCTCGGCCTCTGGTAGCGCCTGATAGGCGCGCAAGAAGTGCATGACGTTACGAGTCCGCGAGGCCGCGGCATGGTCGTCCCAGGCATAAGGCGGGGGCATTTCGATGATGGCGCCTGGATCAAACCACGCCTCGATCATCTCAACGGCTTTCTCAGGGTAGGGCCCATAGCCCCCGGTCCTCGCAGTGCCTGCCACAGCACGCAACAGACGGAGGGCATTCCACACAGAGGGCCGCGGCACGCGAATCTGATAGTGAAAGTCGATCCAGCTCTCTATGATTTCAGCGGCTTTTTCCAGGTAGCGCACGTCGCCGCTCACTTCGCCGGCATTCGCCAGGTAACCGACCACCCTGAGCGACTGGAAGTACAGGTACCAGGTATTGGACTTGCCGCCCACCTGCCAGTCTATTTCATCCTCATACCGGTACGGCTCAAAGCCGGGCCATACATAGATGGTGTTGTCCAGCGCCTGGTCTGCATAGAAGAGGTCGGGGTCACTGCCTGCCGCCACCCTGTTCATGATGCCGGTGTAGTCCGCCGCGCGGAACCACGCGCCGGTGATTTCCTCGGGTATCTGGGGATCCTGACCGGTTGGGTCGATGCCACGCGCGACAAGTGAAACCGTCAGGGACGCTACCAGCACGATAGCAATAACAATGCCGGCTTTCTTGGTCAACCCATCCTCCTGACAAGGTAGTCGCCAAGGTGATTGTGATGAAGCGCCCGCACCATTTTCAACTGTCTTGTCTCTCAGCGTGGCGCATCAAGCTGGAGAGAACCGCATACTCTCCTGCGATACACGAGGTCATAATCGTTCAACGATTGCCATCCAAGCGGTACCCCTTGGCTTCCTAAGAAGAATGAACTCGCCGTCTGGGAAATGAGTCAACAGGTCGCCATCCGTGAATCTTAGCTTATGATATGAAGGCAATGGCTCGGGCTCGTTGTAGGGGACGGTGACAACCAGGAAGCGACCTACGCGGCGGAGTTCGCTCAGCGCTGTCACAAATGATTGCTTGTCAAGGTGTTCCAGAACCTCCATACACGTCACGACATCAATGGATCTATCTGAAAACGGGAGTTTGGTAACTGACGCATACATGATTTCATACAACCGGCTGTCAAACAGCGTAGTGAATTTTGAGTGTAGCTTTCTGTCTAGACCTACAATTCTCTGGAACCTGTGTGACGACATGATAAGGTTCAAAAACGCGCCGTTACCTATCCCTATGTCGAGAATGGATCCGGCTTCTGGAAGGAAGGAGCTTATACACTCAATTCGTCTCCAGTCAGTCTCGTGATACGCGCCATGCTTCCCTTGGTCCACCCCAAACCGCTCGATGTATTTCTGCTTTATCATGGCTGTAGATGGGCTAAGCGTCACATCGGCCAGTTTGATTTCGGTATACTTGCTAGGAATCGCACTGGTCTTTTGTTCAGATCCGTCCTCGCCGCACGATTGTGCCTTCTCGATCAAGGCACCGCGCGCTGGGCAACAATTCGCGTCTTTCGTTGGCAGGTCAGCCCCTGCGTAAGGTGATAGCCCTGTGCCGTGTCGGGCCGCGTTTGCATGTCGCTGCGGCGGTGTTACGGCAGGACACTCCATCGTGGCTGCGCGATGCTTTCGGAACTCCATACCACAAAGACGAACCATTCGATATGGCAGCAAGATGGTATTGCGGCTGGGGTTCACCACGGCCCGGACCAGCATGTTTCCCAATCGGTATGAGAAGGATGCTCTGACTGTCCTTAACTTGCGCTTGAGCTGCTCGTGCTCGGCCCGCGCCTTCCGCAGGGACTTCGTCTGCTTCCGGAGGCTCTGAACCTCAGACTCGAGCCCCGCATGCTCAGCCCGGAGTTCCTCCAACTGTTGCCTGTAGGGCTTCTCGTTTACGGGCCACTGGAGTAAAACAGGCCAGAGGCGCTCGATTATCCCCCTATGGATGGCATCCTCCATCCGGCACTCCACAGGCACCGATAGCACCTTTTCCACAAGCGCCCGGCAGTTGAAAAGCTCGAACGTGTCAAAGGCGGCATCGCTCTCCAGGAGAACACAGGTCAGCCACGTCCCTTCACGATGCTCCCAGAGAAACATATCGTATGGGTCGTAGTTCATAATACCGGTGAACTCCACAACCGCTGCAAACTCACGGAATGTGGCGACGACCAGTTCACTGTCACCCATCGCCTTCCACACCTGAGCCATTCCCTCCGCTGTAAGTGGGATCTCGCTGAACCCCTGTCGCCTGTAGGCAGACTTGCCTATTCCACTCACGTTGGACCTGATGTGGAGAGCATCAGACGGCAGTTGCTCCAGATAGGCGTGTACGAGCGTTCGCCCGCCGCCACGATATGTGTTACAGTCCATTACCTGGTCAAGCCCCGGGGAACTGGCGCGGTGGTCTGCCGTACGGTTAAGGCGGATATGGCGCAGTTCCAGGGCCCCTGCTATGTCAGAGGCTACCGTCATGTCCATCTCTCCAGTCCGCAACTGATACCGATGCACTCGAGCGATAGCCGCGGCTACGTCCGAGTCAGTTGATTGGGATGTACCATCAGCAGTTCTTCCAAGATTCCCAGGGGGTCCATATGTAATGAAGAGCACTTCTCCGGCTATGTCTCTGGCAGCGGCGAGGGTCGTGCGAGTATCGATGCCGCCCGATAGCGATATAGCCAGCTTGTAGTTATCCTGCAATATCGACAGTTGTCGCTTCAGCATGACGGACACCTCGTCGACCACGTCAGAGAGTCTGCCTTGCGGCAACTCTCTTCGCGGGTAGAAACGCTGTATCTTCCTTTCCTCAAGATTGATCAGGGTGTTCGGTGTGAGGATGTAGATACCCTCATAGGGTGTCAACAGGCCGGGATAAGCACGAGCCCAGGGAACCCGCCAGCGTGGATCCTTCTTGATAGATACCATTTGCCTGGACTCGCTGGCGTGCAGCAGATCGCCAATGATCTTGCAGTGTGAGGCTATCATAACCGGGCCCTGCAGCGAGTAGAAGGCGCTGCGGGTACCGAATGCGTCGGTCATGAGCTTCGTGCTGTGCCCGTGGTGATATATGAGAATGAACCTGCCCGAGAGATGGTCGATGTAGTCGAGCATTCTCACTTCGGAGTAGCCTAATCGGTTGAGGCAGTGATCGACAATGGCTTGAGCATCGGCGCTCCAGTGAAGAACATCAACAGCCTTACCCAACAAAGCCGCCCAGACGTCACCTTCCTGCGAGAAAGCCCAGGGGTTTTCGGGGTCAAACGACAGGAAATAGTCGCCGACCGCCATCTTGGTCCAGGTAGAAACAGGTGGGTCAAGATCTGCCTGTGATATCAGGTAGCCCCTTTTATAGAGCACGTGGCTGTAGTTCATGCTTCATCCTCTAACTCCATCGTCTTTACTCTCCTCTGCGCCTCCTGAAGGCTGTAACAACCAGACGAATCAGCCGGTATGGCAGCAAAACGGTACTGCGGCCGGGGTTCACCACGGCCTGGACCAGCATATTTCCCAATCGGTATGATAAGGATGCTCTGACTGTCGGTAGCTGGCTTCATAGCTTTTCACGCTCGGCCCTAAGCTGTTCTGATTGGTCTACCTTTTCACATTTGGAGTTCACTCTCGCGCTCTTTATATCAGGAGCAGCCATGCACCCGTGGTTGTGCCACAACGAGTTGCTGAGCCCATCCACGATGCCGGGAGAATCTGCACCGGATTCTGTGCTCGTGCTGGCCGGCACTTAGCGAGGGCAGATATTGGGGCCTTCTTCTCATAACTCGAATAGGAAATCAGCTAACACCTCTGCCGCGACATCAGAACCGTTAACCGAGTATAGGCCAAGACACTTTGTGCGAAACTCAGCGTTGGTGGTGTCATCAAGCAGCGTCTCCAGACATTCGGTCAAGCCGGATGCGGTCAGCGGGCTCAGCAGCAGTGCCGCTCCTGCTTGCTGGGCAATCCTGGCGCGGCCAAGCTGGTCGTCTGCACGCGTTTGCAGGTTCGGGATGAGAATCGAAGGTATCCCGAAGTAAGCCAATTCCGTAACAGTATTGTAGCCTGCCGCGCTTATTACCACATCAAACCCTTGATAGTAACGTGAAAGAGGATAATCCCTAACAGTCCTCACACCCTCAAACCATTCTAGCCTAGCGTGAGAGATGGGAGATTCCGCAAGAACAAGCTGGACGTCGGCAAACTGCCGTGCAGTCTCAATGATTGTCTCGCTCTGTGTGTTTATGTCGTTTATGTTCCCTGCGCCAAGCTGCACGAATACTGTTTTCTTGGCAGGGTCTAGTCCCAATTGGTCGATCACAGTTTTGCGAGAGAGCAACTCGCTCTGTTCCAGAAAGACCATCGGCGGCACAATGATTCGCCCTGCGGAATCTTGAGCGACGCTCTTCTGGCCTAGTTCGCCCGGCACCACCTGAACATCGAAGAATTCTGCATGTCGGTTGAACATCTCCTCTTTTCCCTCTTTGAGCGACATACGTCTTATCCAAACTGTGCTCATAGACTCATATCTACGTATAGCTGGCGCTACACCGGCTGCAGACACACCATCGAAAACCAACACGTTTATCCCATGGTTGTTAACGACGCTGTCCAAAAGACCCCGGAATGAACTCTGCCGACCCAGTGTGGAAATCTTGTCTCTAAGCTGGTCAATGGTTGGGTGGTGATACGAGACAAAGCCCTCTTGGCAGAGTACACTCAGTGCCTGACTGGTTGTCAGGAAAATCATCTCAGTCACGCGGGTTTCATTCTTGAGTCGCCTGGCAATAGCCAGAAGGCGCGTCACATGTCCCAAGCCTCCACCGTTCGTCGGCATGAACAGTACTCGCGCCGCCTGCGTACGGCTGTGCCGGGTGGTTGGCAGGATCACGGGTCCGCTGACAGAGGCAGTTGTTGGTTCGTAAAGCTTTGGTGCTCGCTTCTCTGAAGGCGCAGGTTCAGTTTGTGGTTGGCGAGACTCCTTCAAGCGATGGTCCCGATAGATACGCCATAGTCGGAAAGGGAAAGCGATGGCACCTTTCGGCGAAGTGACTGCGCGAACTAGAGCCTCTCCTGCACGGAAGGTGACTGAATCCGCGAGCGAGTCATACTTCTGCCCATGTTCATACTGGAGTGGCAGCTTCCGCGGATACTCTTGATTGTCAGTCTTATGATCTTCGGTGTTGCGTTCAACCGACTGCATACTCGCGGGAGGCGTCGACAAGTGTAACTGATTCCTGGGCTCTAGCAAGGTGCGGTACAGGTCACCGACATCTCTGGCAAGCACACTCCAGTCGCGGTTGGCGACCACCCATTTTCGTGCCGCCTCTCCAAGGCTCCGCGTTAGTTCTGGGTTATTGAGCAGGGTCTCGAGGCGATGAGCCAGATGGTCGGCGTCGTCTTTCTTATGCAGCAGCCCGGTCTCTCCGTCACGAACAATCTCCGCCAAGGCGGCGACGTTGGAGGCAACCACTGCCTTGCCCATAGACATAGCCTCGAAGGGCTTGAGCGGCGAGATAATCTCGCATACTTGCGCCCCTATACGAGGCAGGGCCACGATATCCACGAGCGAATAATACCTCTCGATCTCAGCATGAGGCACCCGCCCGATCAAGGTGACAACCTCGCGCAGGTGCAATTCATCGCACAGGGCCTGCAGTTCATCAAATTTAGGGCCATCGCCTACCAGTAAGACTCGGAAATCATCCCACCCCCGGCGGAGTAGTATGGATACCGCCTGCAATAGGTACTCTAATCCCTCGTAGACCGCAAACGCCCCGATGTAACCTATCACCATCTTGCCACCATAGCCCAACCGGCCCTCCAGTTCCCTGTCGCGTGACGCGGGGAGGAACCTCTCCGTGTCCACTCCGTTGGGTACGACCACTATCTTGTGGTTAGGCGCTCCCCTGTCAACAAGCAGGCCTTTCACCCCTTGTGTGATGGCAATGATAGCACTCGCCTGGTTACAGACTTCCATCTCTCTTCTGACATAGTTATGGTAGGCCTTCGTATTCGCGTAATTGGGGTCTACGGACGCTGGCGTCAATTCCCATAACCCCCTCACCTCATAAATAGAAGGCAATCCTAGGATGTGTGCTAAACGGGTTGCGACAATTCCGTTCAGATAATTGGATGCGCCGTGTATAAGGGCCGGCCTGTATTTGATGCACAGGGTCAGTGCATTCTCAAGATATGTGTGAAGATATGTCTCCGTCTTTAGCGTGGTTAAATTCAGGTTGCCATCGAGTAATCGACAATACGGTACACTATCGATTACATCACGATCGGGAACGGCCTCATCTGGGGCGATGCGCGGCACATTGAGACCGCGCTTGGCCCTCACATCAAACGGGAATCCGAGGCGGGTAACGCCGTGCATCTGCCAGCCATCTGCCGTCAGGGCACTCAATAGCCCGTGGCTACGGATGGCGTATCCGCCGGTGGCGTAGGGAAGCGAGTTGCTGAGAAGACAGAACACGCTGTCCTTGGTCGGGGTGTATGTGTCCGGGGGAGCCAGTGTTGTTGCTGTACGAGTACTGCTAGCTTTCTGCCTGACCGTACTGACTTCTCTTCCTACCGCCTCAAGCGCATATCCCCTCTTTCCGGCTATCTCTGACGTCGAGTGATGCGTCCTTCTCCTGCTGATCCTGACAGCCAATCTGACGATTCGATAGGGGAGCAAGACGGTGTTGCGCCCGGGCCTGCGAACAGCCAGAATCAGCATGTTGCCCAGTTGAAACGAGATGGACTTCCGCATCGCCTGCACCGTTCTTTTCTCCTTCGCGAGTTCGGCCTTGAGGCGCGTTGCTTCCCTGCGCGCTGCACTCCCTTCAGACCTGGCGGTGCTCAACTCGGACCTGGCGGTGCTCAACTCGGACCTGGCGGTGCTCAACTCGGACCTGGCGGTGCTCAACTCGGACCTGGCGGTATTCAACTCCGCCTTGAGCTTCTCAGCCTGTTTCTTTCTGGCATCGCCGTCCTTAGTCAGTGCAGTCTCTCTCTGCAAAAACTCCTGCTCTGCCCTCTCCACCAAACCCAGGTCGATCCTGTCTGCCTCCGCCTCCAGAGCCTTCTCTCTTCGTCTGCATGCCACACATAGATATCTACCTACGATCTCGACTTCACTTATGCGAAAGTGGGAGTGCAACAGTCTGTATAGGGAGCCTATATAGAAGGTCTGCTTATGGTCGGGGTCTGTGAGCAGGCCAAAGGGCACTGTGATTATCAGCTTCCCATCATCGGCCAGGAGTTCGTAAGCCCTGCTGAGGGCCTTGTCCGGCCTAACCTGGTGTTCCAGGAATTCGCCCATTATGGCAGTGTGGAAAGCACGCTCGGGTAGGTCGGCATCATAGAGGTCGCCCCGGACAAAGGTCAGCCTCTGCTGCACCGCCGGTGGCTCTTGTGCCCGGTCATTATTTGCGTACTCGATAGCATCAGCATCGGTGTCCACACCTAGGACCTCAAAGCCATCCCGCGCCAGCAGGATGGAGGCTATGCCCTGGCTGCAACCGATATCGACAACCTTCGGCCCTTCAACCCGTTGGCAGATCCAGTGTATTCTGTCCCGGGCGGTTGCATGTGCCTCGGCCGAGAATGAGTCACTCGCCAGCCCCTTGTACAGCTCGCTGATCCTATCACCGGGTGACAAGTTTCCTACTCCTTTGCTTCAGACCGCTGTCTTCAGCCGAGCAAGTACATCCACGAATCTCTCCGCCGTCCTGCCGTCCCACAGGTCGATGCGAGGTCTAGCTCGGGGCTGAGATTGCCGCGCCCCGATTGCATCGGGACTCGCAATCACAGATGGGATGATCGTCGGACGGTAACCTTGTCCCGTGCGCGACGGGGCACATGTATCACGCATACGTGAGCCTCCCCTTAGGGGTCGGGACCTCCCGGCCAAGCGACCTTGCCGTCTCTATCCACTCGGTGATCACCACCTGAGCATTCTTTATGGCTTCTTCATACGTGGCCCCATCGGCCATGCATCCCGGCAGTTCAGGTACCTCCGCTAGATACGCCTGGTCTTCCTCACTCCAGTAAACAATTACCTCATACTTATACATCATCGACCTCCTTATGAAGCTTATACTTCAGAATTACACCCCTTCCCTGTTTAACCTGATATGCCTTAGCCCTGCCGTCTTTTCCTCTTCATCTGCCTTCGGGTCCAGGTTCACTCTCGAGGTATCTTGTTGGCCAGCACATCCACGATTCTCTCCGCAGTCCTGCCGTCCCACAGTTCGATGGGGGGTTGAGGCTGAGATTGCTTCGTCGTCCCGATTTCATCGGGACTCGTCGCAACGTCAGATGGGGCGGCGAGGATTCTGCACGCTTCCTCGACGATCCTGCGGGGATCGATGCCGACGAGGCTGTTGGTCCCGTGGCTGATGGTTATGGGCCGCTCAGTCGTCTCCCTCAGAGTCAAGCAGGGTACGTCCAGCACAGTCGTCTCCTCCTGGATCCCGCCGGAATCGGTCATGACCAATCTAGCATACATCTCGAGCTTGAGGAAGTCGAGGTAGCTGAGAGCAGGAATGATCAGTATGCCGGACTGCAACTGAGATTGCTTCGTCGTCCCGATTTCATCGGCACTCCTCGCAATGACAGGAGCGGGCTGTTCCTTGACTTGGTTGGGTTTGCCGTGTCCATTGGGTTTCGCAGTGACGGGTGATTGGACAAGCAAGCCGAACTCCTCTAGCTTGTTCTGGGTGCGGGGGTGGGCGGGGAAGACCACAGGAATGGACTCAGCTATGGTGGTGATGGCGTCCATGATGCCGGTAAGACTGCCCTTGTCGTCGACGTTGCCCGGGCGGTGTAGGGTGAGGAGGGCGTAGGGCGCGACCGACGGTCGCTCGCCCGGCTTTGTGGCTTCACCGCGTTCCTGGGCGCCCGCGCTGAGCAGGCCGAGTCTCTCCAGTATGTCCGACTTCTCTGCGAGGGGTCTGTTGTAGAGGAGGCTGTCTATCATGACGTTGCCGACAAAGAATATCTTCTCGGGCGCAACCCCTTCTCTCTTGAGATTCTGGTCGGCGTCCGGTGAAGGTGTGAAGAGGTAGTCCGCGACCTGGTCTGTCAGCAGACGGTTTATCTCCTCGGGCATGGTGCGATCACCCGAGCGAAGCCCGGCCTCGACATGGGCGACCGGTATGTGCAGCTTAACGGCGGCCAGAGCGGCGGCCAGGGTGGAGTTGACATCGCCTACCACTACTACAAGATCGGGCCTCTGCTCCAGCAGTACCCGCTCGAACTCGATCATGACCTTTGCCGTCTGCTCGGCATGTGTGCCGGGTCCGACTCCGAGGTAGATGTCGGGTTCCGGCAGATCCAGGTCCTGGAAGAAGACCTGCGACATTTGAAAGTCGTAATGCTGGCCCGTGTGGACGAGAAGCGGATCGATCCGCGGCTGCCCGCCGCCCTCGCTGTTATGCCTGTCTATCGCCCTGAGCAAGGGGGCAATCTTCATGAAGTTCGGCCGGGCGCCGACAACGAGGACTGCTTTCATCTCTGAGTATATTATAGCAGTGAATCGTAGACGGTAATAAGTCAGTGGTCACCCGGTTTGCTGATACCGCCACGCCCCGACTCCACAGGTTCTCACAACGACACGAGCGCCCGGGGGAAAACCCGCCCCGACTGTAGTACGAGGCCCGACTCTATCGAGGTGCAGAAGAAAGCGGCAACCTAGCCTCGTGCGCAACTACGGGCACGCCCGGGCCGGATCCCCTTGAGTCTGCCGCGTTTGCGGGGTTCGGTGGGTCTACTCGCCAAGCCGGACTATGTTGTTGCCCCTCAGTCCCCTGGTCACTCCGCGGGTATCGAAGACCAGCTTGGCACGGGCCACCATCAGGCCTGCCCTGGTTTGAGAGGCAAGTCCGCGGCTCTTCCATCGCCGACGAGGTTGCGGTGGGCACCGCGGAGACTGCTCGTCCTCCGCCATGATCCCCTCTTTGTCGGCGCCCACCAGGATGTTCCAGCGCTTCTGCGCGTTCCACGGGTTAGAGGCGCAAGC
>PULQ01000048.1 GCA_003552465.1 Dehalococcoidia bacterium | reverse complement strand
GGATGCCGCTGGTGCCGAACAGCTTTCGTCTGTGCATTTCCCTCTGTCTAACAGCGTAGTAAGGTATTCCCGGTTCGAGAGGCACAAGATAGCACGGAGCGAGGTGCTTGGCAACAGGCCCCGGCTGAGATGGCATGTGATAAACTATGCTCCACGTTCGTAGACGCTGTCGTCCCGGACAAGTATGATGGCAAGAGATATCGCTCTGACGCTGCTGTTCACTGTAGCGCCTATCACTGAACTGAGGTTTGGCATACCGTTCGGTATAGGTTCAGGGCTGAATCCCTGGCTCACCTTCTTGATGGCAGTCATCGCTAATGCCGCAGTGTTCTTTCCCATTTACTTCGCGTTGCCACCCTTATACAGAAAGCTTCTGTGGCGAATCCCGCTGTTCAGTCGCTATCTCGATAGAGTCAGGACGCGGGGCAAGCCCAAGGTGGATAGATATGGGCCTTGGGGGTTGGTCTTCTTCGTGGCGATACCTCTGCCTGTCACGGGGGTGTATACAGCTACCGCTTTGGCATGGCTGCTGGGCATGGACTGGAGAAAGGCCTTTCCTCCGATAGCGATCGGTGTAGTCATAGCCGGGATCATAATGCTCTTGGGCACCCTGGGCGTCGTTGAGATCTTCAGGATCTTCGTCAAGAACTAGGAGGCACCGCGTCGACTGAAGCGCCCGAATGGTGAGGCTGCGCGCTGCCTTGAGAGCCAGACGACGAGTTGGAGTTCTCTAGCACTCTTACGATTGGCCTACTAGCTCGAAGCGGCGGTTCACTGACATAGACGGCAGGTCGACAGGATCGGTGGTGGCGGGCTCGAAGTCGCGTTCGTTGGTCCGGACCTATCAGTCGGCTTTGATCTGAAGGAGCACCTGGCGCGCCTGCTGGCTGGCGAGTGCACGGTGGCTGATCCGGTTCTTCAGTTCTGGAGGGAGTTCTGCCATCGTGCGCCCGAGTTCAGGAAGGTAGAAGACCGGGTCGTAGCCGAAGCCGTGCATGCCTCCGGGCTCAAGGGCGATAAAACCCTGGCATTCGCCGTAGCACAGGTCGACGCGGTCTCCCTGACCGGCTATCGCTATGACGCACTTGAAGCGGGCTGTTCGTCGTTCCCATGGTACGCCGTCGAGCCTGGCCAGGAGAAGGCTGACCCTCTCTTTATCGGTGGCGCTTTCGCCGGCGAAGCGGGCAGAACCGACCCCGGGCAGACCGTCCAGCGCATCGACCTCCAGTCCCGAGTCGTCGGCGAGGGTGGTGATACCGCTCAGTCGGGCATAGGCGACGGCCTTGAGCCGGGCGTTCTGCTCGTAGCTGTCGCCGGATTCTGTGACGTCCTCTGTTATCCCCTTCTCGGCGGGCGTGGTTATCCGGTAACCGACGCCATGCAGGAGGAATCGGTACTCCCTGATCTTCCCAGGATTGGACGTAGCTAAGAGAAGCTCAGGCATCGTCAACGTGCAGGCGGCTGCGGAAGATCAGATGTCCTCGAACCTGGGAGCGAGCTTGTTCATCACCTCGGGCATGGTGGTGTACTCCATCTCCTCGAGGGGCAGCCGGTGCGGCTCGAACGGGCCCATTCTGCGCAGGAAGTCGGCCATGATGTTGGCCTGGTGACGGGCCTCATCGAAGGCCGGGTCGTCGAACATATCACGGGGCCCTACGAGCCGGCCGTTGGCCAGCTGGAAGCCTGCAGCCGTCACTCTGGGCGGACCGTCGAAGCGGCAGGGATTGCTATCCCTCACAGCAACCGGCATTAAAGGGCCGTTGTGAGAACCCCTCATCCAGCCCTCTACTATATGAGGAGAGGCAAACGGCTCCAGTATCTCACCGACGGCGGGGAACTTGCCCTGGGAGCGGACGATACAGACGGGGTCGTCCTTGCCCACGTATCTTCCTGCCGTGAGACACAGTTTATCGGTGGAAGACGAGGCAGCGATTTCACCGCTCTCCCGATGGTAGACTGCTTTCACTGCATAACGACCGGGCGCGCCAAGAAAGATGAGCATGTCGTAGATCTCATCAGGAGCGTTGAAGGTGATCTTCTTGCACTCCTTGACGTCATGGACTTCAAATCTGAAACCGGCGTGCATGTTGGAGGCAATGACCAGCCCGATTGTGTTGAAAGGATCGGCAAACATCTTGTACAGCGGGAGGTTCCACGCCCCGGAGGCCGTCTTGTCGGCCATGAATATGATGATGGTCTCAGCCTCTCGCTCCGAGAACTCCATCTCGGCTGTCCCGGGCCCCATGCCCTTGACATTGCCGGAAAAAGAATCGGCCAGGAGGTCCTGTCCTGCACCGTGGAGCTTCAGGCTCCTGGCTACACCGGTGCACTCCAGAAATGTGTCCCAGGCCAGTTTGTGAACCGGCTCACTATCCTCACCGTGTTCGTGGGTCATTATCAGCTCGAGATCATCGCCACAGATGGTGACATGGTGGTCGATGAGCAAGCCCTTGCCCTGGGCGGCCGCGAGCTTCTCCTCCGCCTTCTGGATAACGTCCGGGTGACTGGACGAATGTCCGACATAGCCACCTATGTCAGCCTTGATAACGCTTAAAGTCAGTTTCATTCTACCTCCTCTCGTATTCTAGCAGGCGAGAACACAAAACTCAAGTCATGTGAGAAGTCTTCTTGCCCAGGCGTGCCAGTATCTCCCTGGCGATCAGAGTACCTGATGCAGAGGCCTGGACCAGGCCTCTGCTGACACCGGCTCCGTCGCCGGCGGCAAAGATGCCTTCGATTTCTGTCTCCAGGCAGGGGGTCAGCTTCAGCTGACTCGAGTAGAACTTGACCTCGATGCCGTAGAGCAGAGTGTGCGGCGAGGCAACTCCTGGCGCGAGAACGTCCATGGCCTGAAGCATCTCCACTATGTTCTTGAGGTACCGATAGGGGAGCGCAAAGCTCAGGTCGCCGGGAACCGCCGCTCTCAGGCTTGGTTCGAT
>PULQ01000080.1 GCA_003552465.1 Dehalococcoidia bacterium | reverse complement strand
CGATTCGTGTTGTTTGGCCACCCGCTCCGGACCACCCAGCGCCCTTTCCGCCTTCTCCCTGTCCTGAAGTTTACTCAGTCTTTCGGCAACCGTATCCATCCAAATCTCTCCTTACTGGTCGTCTTCAAAAACCAGCATATGATAGCCCGAATCGGGAGCAAAAATCAACCTTTTGATCGTGCGCAGAGGTGATGGATCACGGGTGAACATACGGGGCGGGGGGCACGGGGGCGGGGGCGGAGGCGACTGGCGATGGGGGTACGGGCCGGTGGATGTGGTACTATGTAGACCGGCGCGGCCGAGCGCCGGGCGGAACCGGGAGGGGAGATGTTGACAGGCAGGGTGATGATGATAAGATGGAGGCAGACTTGAGAGCGAGACTGATCGCGATAGACGGTCCCGTGGCGGTGGGCAAGAGCAGCGTGGGCACGATGCTGGCAGGGCGGCTGGGCTATGTCTTCTTCGACACAGGCATGATATACCGGGCATTCACCTGGAAGGTGCTCAAGTCGGGGCTTTTGCCGACCGACGAAGAGGCGATCTGCCGGCTGGCGGATGAGACCTCATTCGAGTTCGTCGCGGTACAGGGAAGCCGCCTATCGCCGGTAATCGATGGAGAGGACGTCTCATCGGGGCTGCTCTGTCCCGAGGTGGAGGAACTAGTGCCCGTGACCTCGAAGCTAGCCGGCGTACGGCGGGTGCTGGTAGAGCGGCAACGCAGGTTCGCCGAGCGGGGAAAGGTCGTGATGGCGGGCCGGGACATCGGCACGGTGGTGCTGCGCGATGCGGAACTGAAGATCTTCCTCACTGCCTCGACGGAGGAGAGAGCGGAGCGCCGTCACAGAGAACTGATCCAGAGGGGAGAGAATGCCAGCCTGGAGGAGGTACTCACCGAACTCAAAAGGCGCGACGAGATGGACATGAACAGGCCGATATCGCCTCTCAGGCCGGCCAAGGACGCGGTCACCGTTAACACAGAGGGACTCAGCCTGGATCAGGTGGTGGACAGAATATACGCGCTGGCATCCGACCGATGACGTTTTCTCGTAGAGTTTTCCTGGCCGTATTCAGGCCGCTGCTGAGCATACTCTTCTGCTGGAGGGTTGTGGGAAGGGAGAACGTGCCGATGACGGGCCCGGTGATACTGGCCGCCAACCACGTGCACGCCGCGGATCCTTTTCTCCTGTTGTTCGGTCTTCCGAGGTGGATTGACTTCATGGCCAAGGAGGAGCTCTTTCGATCGGCTCCCGTGAGAGCCTTTCTTCGGTGGGCGGGAACCCTCTCCATACGCCGGGCGGGCAAGGCGAGAGAGAAGCAGGAGGTGCTCGACAGTGCCCTAGAGGTGCTCTCGAAGGGCTCGATGCTGGGAATGTTCCCGGAGGGCAGCCGCAGCCGCGATGGGATACTGAGCCAGGGAAAGACCGGCTGCGCACTGCTGGCGGCGAAGGCCGATGTTCCGATCCTTCCTGTCGGGATCTGCGGCACGGACCGGATCAGGGGCATAGGCTGGCTGTGGAAGAGGCCTCCGATCGTCGTCAAGGTCGGGAAGCCCTTCAGGGTAGGCCATGCGCAGGGGAGGACGGGCAGGTCTCAGAGGCAACAGCTCACAACGCAGATCATGAAGGAGATCGCCGCGCTTCTGCCGCCGGAGAACCGCGGGGTATACGGAGAGCATGAGAATAGAGAAGGCTGAGAAGCTGGGGCTGTGCTTCGGCGTCAGGAGGGCGATCACGCTGCTGAGAGAGGCGGTCAGGGAGCACGGGGAGATAGAAACACTGGGGCCGGTGGCCCACAATCGCCTTCTGGTTGAGACGCTGGCCGGGCTGGGAGTCAGGTCGATCGAGAGCCCGGACCGGGCCCGGGGCAGGACGCTGGCGATCACGACCCACGGAACAACACCCGGGGTGCTGGCCGAGATGGGGGCCCGGGGCATCCACGTGATCGATACCACGTGCCCGATCGTGCGCAAAGCGCAGAACGCGGCCAGGGAACTGGCAGAGGCCGGGTTCGCGGTCATCATATTCGGACAGGCGGACCACTCCGAGGTCAAGGGACTGCTGGGCTATACGGGAGACAGAGGGATGGCCGCCTTATCGATCGGACAGCTGGACGATTGGGAGAGAATACCTTCACGTCTGGGCATCCTTTCACAGACGACCCAGACGCGATCGGCATTCACCGGTTTCGCCGGTGAACTGGTGAGCACGGTGGGACCGAAGACCAGGGAGATGCGCATAGTCAACACTTTATGTGAAGTAACGCAGGCGCAACAGGATGCGGCCATGAGACTGGCCCGGAGGAGCCAGGTCATGATAGTCATAGGCGGCAGGTACAGCGCCAATGCCAGGCACCTGGTGGAGATCTGCGCTCCGCTCGTGGAGACGCACCTGGTGGAGACCGCGGAAGAGCTCGATACTTCCTGGTTCTCGGGAAAGGAGCACGTCGGTGTCACCGCGGGAGCATCGACCCCGGACGAGGCGGTCGATGCCCTGATGGCGAGGCTGGAATCCCTGTGACGGCTACCCCAGAGCGCCGCTCAGCTGTCTACCCCCGATGAGGTGAAGGTGCAGGTGGGGAACCTGCTGGGCACCCTCCGAGCCGCAGTTGATAACCAGCCGGTAGCCCCGGTGGGCCATCCCCTCCTTCTCGGCGAGGCTCTTAGCTATGATTATGAGTCCACCGGCAAGCTGTTCCTGTCCCCGGCCGAGCTCGGCGGAGGATGCAATATGCATCCTGGGTATGACCAGAATATGGGTGGGTGCCTGGGGGAGGATGTCCCGGAAGGCTATGAAGTTCTCGTCCTCGTAGACTACATCGGCGGGCGCCTCGCCCGCAGCTATCCGGCAGAAGATGCATTCATCAGGCATGGTTTTCAACTCCTTCGGCGTTTCGCCCCTTGCTGCTGCGACTTCCCGACGAGTTCCGGGATTCCGCATCTTCCGGCAACCGCCGCTCCCGTCGGTCATCGAGTGTCCGCGAATTATAGGCCATACCGGGTGCCCTTTGCATTTTTCGTCCCGTTATGGTAGATTCAGATAAAATGAACAACCTTGTAAGGTGGGGGCGCCCACTTTTTTGTTAATAGAGGGAAGAGAAAGATGAAGACAGATCTCAAGGCTGCGATAGCTCAGCTTTCAGCTGAGAGGAATCTGCCCAGGGATGTCGTCCTGGGAGTGCTGGAATCGGCGCTGGCCTCAGCCTACAAGAAAGACACGGGCAACCTGGACCAGGATGTGCTTGCCAAGGTTGACGCCAGTACAGGCAAGATCTCGTTCTACGTGCAGAAGATGGTGGTCGAATCGGTTGAGGACCCCAACCACGAACTCGCAGTCGAAGAGGCTCAGAAGGCCCGTGCTTCGGCTCAGATTGGCGAGATCGTTTTCATCGAGTGCAAACCCAGGGACATAGGCCGCATCGCAGCCCAGGCGGCCAAACAGGTGGTTCTGCAGCGATTACGGGAGGCAGAGCAGCGCATCGTCTATGAGGAGTTCACCAACAGGGAAGGAGAGGTGGTCACGGGGGCGATTCAGTACCTGGAACCAAGAAGGATCTACGTCAGGCTGAACAGGACGGAGGGTGTACTCCCTCTGGAGGAACAGGTTCCGGGTGAGCGTTATCACAGAGGTCAACGGCTGAAGTTCTATCTTCTGGAGATACTCGAGGGAGGCAGAGGGCCTCAGATCGTAGTCTCGCGCTCTCATCCAAACCTGGTGCGCCGACTGTTCGAGCTCGAGATTCCGGAGGTTAGCAGCGGGCTGGTTGAGTTGAAAGCCATAGCCCGAGAGGCCGGGCACCGGACCAAGGTGGCGGTAGCAAGCAGTCAGGATAAAGTTGACCCTGTAGGTTGTTGTCTCGGCCCCAGGGGCATACGGCTTCAGAGCATCATCAATGAACTCAAGGGCGAGAAGATAGATGTCATCCAGTGGCACAGCGACCCGGGTATGTTCATCGCCAATGCCCTGGGCCCGGCGCAGGTAGCAGGCACCCGGGTGGACGAAGAGAGAAGGGCGGCCACTGTTGTCGTTCCCGACAAGCAGCTGACACTGGCCATAGGCAAAGAGGGCCAGAATGCCAGACTGGCGGCAAAACTGACGGGCTGGAGATTCGATATCAGGAGCATGTCTGCGGTTGAGGCCGAGAGGGCTGTCTCGGAGGAGCCGGAACCGGTGGAAGAGGCGCCAGTGCCCGAGATCATGGAGAAGGACATATTTGGGGAGCCGCTGGTAGAAGCGGAGCCGGTTGAAGAGGAACCGGTTGAGGAGGAGGTTGTGGAGGAAGCGATCGATTTCGCGAAACTAATGGAATCTTCGGTCGAGACCCAGGAAGAGGGGCAGATTCGCTTTGCCGAGGAGATTCTGCGCAGTTCGGCGAAATCGGATACTTCAGACAAAGCGAAGAGCGGAGCCAAGGGAAAGGGCAAGGGAAAGGGAGCGAAGCAGAAGAAAAAGACAGGTGGCCTCTGGAGCGAAGAACTCGACGACTAAGCGCCATCCTCAGCGCACCTGTGTAGCGTGCAGGATGACCGACGACAAGAGGGATTTCGTCCGCATAGTGCGCACGGACAGCGGGACAGTCGAGGTGGATGTGTCCGGCAAGAGGCCAGGCAGGGGCGCCTACCTGTGTCCTAAGAGGGATTGCTGGCAGGTAGCACTGAAGAAGAACCGAGTGGAGTACAATCTGCGAACAAGACTCAGCGAAGACAATCGCCGGGTCCTGAGCGAGTATATCGAAACCTTATTGGAGGACAGCCAGGGTTGACCGAAACAAAATCGAAGGCCAAGAAAGAGGAGCAGCCGCAGGTCGAGCTGCCGCCTTCCATCACCGTAAAGCAGATGGCCGATCTGCTGAAGGTGGAGCCCGTCAAGGTGATCAAGCAGTTGATGCGCAAAGGGGTCATGGTCAACGTGACCCAGGTGATCGATTTCGATACGGCCAGTTCGATTGCCGCGGACTTCGGCTACATCGCGAAGGCACCTGCGGAGCGCAGGGCAGCCCGGGCCCGGAAGGCGGAGGGAGAGGCGAAGCTGCCAGCGCGTCCGCCGGTGGTCACGGTTATGGGACACGTAGACCATGGCAAGACCACCCTGCTGGACGTGATCAGGAAGACCAACGTGACTGCCCAGGAGGCAGGAGCGATCACCCAGCATATAGGTGCCTACCAGGCAGTGGTGGACGGGCGCAAGATCACGTTCCTGGACACACCGGGACATGAGGCGTTCACGGCCATGAGGTCACGGGGGGCACAGGCAACGGACATCGTGATACTGGTAGTGGCCGCGGACGATGGTGTGATGCCGCAGACAGTGGAGGCGGCACACCACGCCAAGGCTGCCAGCGTCCCGATAGTTGTAGCGATCAACAAGATCGACAAACCGGAGGCCGATGCCGACCATCTGAAGCAGCAGCTTGCCGACCTGGGCCTAGTAGTGGAGGAGTGGGGAGGGGAAACCGTCTCCGTTCCCATATCAGCCAAGCAGGGACAGGGTATTCCCGATCTACTGGAGAACCTCTTCCTGGTGGCCGACATACTGGAACTGAAGGCCGATCCTGAAGGGGCGGCGGAGGGGGTTGTCATCGAGGCCGAGATGGACAAGACCAAGGGTCCTCTGGCCACGCTGCTGGTCCAGAAGGGCACGCTCAAGAAAGGCAACATCATCGCCGCCGGCAGTGCCTGGGGCCGAGTGAAGGCGATGTATGACGATAAGGGCAAGCATCTCAGCAAGGCCGGTCCTTCGACGCCGGTAGAGGTGCTGGGACTGAACGAAGTGGCAAGATCGGGCGATGTCTTCAAAGTGCACACCGATGAGTATGAAGCTCGAAGCATTGTGCAGAAGCAGAAGGACACGAGGGCACGGGGAGTGTTGAGTCTGAGTTCCTTCTCCAGCCAGTTGAGCGAAGGCGAAATGAAGGAACTGAACGTGGTGCTGAAGACAGACGTGGACGGCAGCATCGAACCGATAAGGACGTCACTGGAGAGACTGGGGACGGAGAAGGCCAGAGCCCGGGTCATCCACGCGGCAAGCGGTAGTATCACAGAGAGCGACGTGCTCCTGGCCTCCGCCTCGAGCGGCATCGTCATAGGTTTTGACACACCATCGACTCCTGGAGCGGTGCAGTTGGCCACGGCAGAGGGAGTCGGGATTCAGCACTATAACGTGATCTACAAGCTGATAGAGGACATGGAGAAGACACTGAAGGGGATGCTCGAGCCCACCTATGCCGATGTGCTTAGCGGACGGGCGGAGGTAAGAGCTGTCTTCCCGAGCAGCAAGCTGGGCAGGATCGCCGGACTATACGTGTCGGAGGGCAAGGTAAGGAGGGACGCGCAGGTCAGGGTCTTGCGCCGTAACAAGGCGCTCGGCGAGTCGCGCGTGTCCAGCCTGAAACGTTTCACCGAGGACGTCGCTGAAGTATCGGCTGGCCTCGAGTGCGGCCTGGGAATGGAGGGAAACATCGATTTCGAGGTCGGCGATATCATCGAGTTCTACCGAAAGGAGAGGGTGGCCTGACCGCATCCTGAGCATTGGGAGGCCCGAATGAGCAGGCGAAGTGAACGAACAAGCAGACTCATCCAGAGGGAGATCAGCGTGCTGCTCGAGCGCCAGGTCAGCGATCCGAGGCTTACGAGGCTTATCTCGGTCACCGAGGTGACGCTATCGCCCGATCTCAGGCATGCCAAGGTGTTCGTCAGCACCATGGGCAGCGATGTAAGCAAGGAGGACATGCTGGACGGGTTTAACGATGCTTCAGGGTTCCTGCGCAAAGACCTCGCGGCGAGCCTCAAGCTCAGATTCACACCATACCTTAGCTTTCACTATGACGATTCCATCGAGCGAGGAGCAAGGCTGACGAAACTGATCGGGGAGATAGTCCCGACAGATGAACAGCAGTAAAGAGATCTGCCCGAGACGGTCCGGGCATATTGACATCGGCACGGGCAAGTATTATAAATTGCCACGCAGACTATGACCTCGATGCGCTTTGGCCTCAGGATTCAGGCATGCCTCAATGCCGGGGTTGTGCATCAACTGCCCGATAGAGACAGGACAGGGTCAGAGCCTGGAGGTCCGCGGATTCTTCTCGACAAACCCGCCGAGTCTTACCGCCAACTGGCGAAGCCCGGTTTTCGCTGCCGGTCTACGACATAGATGAAACGGAGGGTAGAATGGGAGCAATAAACGTAGCCATAGTAGGTGTCGGTAACTGCGCCTCTTCTCTGGTGCAGGGAGTGCGTTACTACAAGAACGCAAAGGATCACGAATCGGTTCCCGGACTGATGCATGTAAACCTGGGAGGTTATCACATATCCGACATAAACTTCGTGGCTGCCTTTGACATAGACAAGAACAAGGTGGGCAAGGATCTGGCCACCGCGATCTTCGCCAAGCCGAACAACACGATGAAGTTCTGCGATGTGCCCAAGATGGGTATCCGTGTCGACCGGGGAATGACCCATGACGGACTGGGTGTCTACCTGTCCAAGATCATCACCAAAGCTCCCGGGCCGACCGCGAACATCGTCGAGATCCTCAAGAAGACGCAGACGGACGTGGTGATAAGCTACCTGCCGGTGGGGAGCGAGGATGCCACCAAGTGGTACGTGGAGCAGGTGCTAACGGCGGGGTGCGGCTTCATAAATTGCATACCGGTCTTCATAGCACGTGAACCTTACTGGCAGAACCGTTTTGCCGAGCGCGGGCTGCCCGTGATCGGCGATGATATCAAGTCACAGGTGGGAGCCACGATAACCCATCGAGTGCTGACCAGGCTGTTCCGCGACCGTGGGGTAAAGCTCGAGCGGACCTACCAGTTGAACTTCGGGGGCAACACGGACTTCTACAATATGCTCCAGAGAGAGCGACTGGAGTCCAAGAAGATCTCCAAGACCGACGCTGTGACCTCGCAACTCGATTACGTCGTCGATCCCGACGACATCTACATCGGTCCCAGCGATTATGTACCCTGGCTCACCGACCGCAAGTTCTGCTATGTGAAGATGGAGGGACGCACCTTCGGCGATGTTCCCCTGAATCTGGAGATGAAGCTGGAGGGATGGGACAGTCCCAACTCGGCCGGTGTCGTGATCGACGCGATAAGATGCTGCAAGCTGGCGCTGGACCGGGGCCTGAGCGGGACCATTGTGGGGCCTTCGGCCTATTTCATGAAGTCGCCACCGCTCCAGTACTCCGACGACGAAGCTCACACCAGAACAGAGGCTTTCATCGCGGCACAGGATGAGAAGCACCCTGTGAGCCTCCCCGAGGTGAAGCCGGCTGACACAAAGTGATGGGGCTCCTGTCGCTATGTGTATCGGCCTATGACGACGTACTCTAAGAGCAGATCCGACGTATGACCTCAGCCAGTGCCTTTCGTGACGTCAAAGACAACGAGTCACCTGAGGTATCCCTTTCCACCATGTGGGCCAAAGGCAGATTCGCCCGTATGGCTGAGTTCGTCGGCAGGGCCCGGGAGCTTGGCTTCACACATGTGGAGGCGAATGCCTCTGTGTCCCCCCGGACTCTGAGCGAACTCATGGCGACCGGGGTGCCTATCTCGAGCTTTCACTGTCCATGTCCGGCGGTATCGTCCTCCCGCGGAAAGCCGGCGGCCGATCTGTCCCTGAGTTCGCTGGATGAGCGTGAACGCGGCGAGGCCGTTTCGTTCGCCAGGCATACGATAGACCTCGCATCGAGCGTAGATGCCAGAGCCGTTGTCCTTCACATGGGCGAGGTACCGGTCGACCCCCGACTGGAGGCCGGGCTGCACAGGCTCTATTCCCGAGCCTGCCCAGACAATGAGGAATACAGGCGTGCCAGGGAGGAAATGGCTTTTCAGCGCGGGTCCCGTGCCGGGCCGTATCTGGATGCGGCGAAGAAGAGCCTGTGCGAGCTGGGCGAATACGGTCGGGAGAAGGGTATAATCCTCGGGGTCGAGACCAGGTTTCACGTCCACGAGATCCCCAATCTGGACGAGGCAGGGGAGTTGCTGGGCGCGGCGCCGGCCGGCTCGGCCGGGTACTGGCATGACGTAGGGCACGCGGTGGTCCAAGAGCGCCTGGGGTTCGGCTCGCAGGAGGAGTGGTTGTCACGCTACGGGCACAGTACGGTGGGCATACATCTACACGACGTGATCGGCATCTCCGATCACCACTCGCCGGGAACAGGGGAAGTCGACTGGGAAATGATAGCACGACATCTGCCTGCGCAGGCGATCAGGGTCTGCGAGGTCGGTGAGTGGAACGGGGAAGACCGAATACGGGGAGCAGTCGGTTTCCTGCGAAAGACAGGGATACTGGACTAACTGACAATTCAGCATGAATCTACCGGGCATCAGACGGAAGCTGGCACACAGGATCACATCTCCGATCGTGGGCACCCTCAGCAAGATGGGGATAACTCCCAATGCTCTTACCTTCATCAACCTCGGGCTGAACGTACTCGCGGGCGTTGTGATTGCCATGGGTCACTTCCTGACCGGCGGAATCCTGGTTCTGGTCTCGGGTTTATTCGATATTCTCGACGGGGCCCTGGCCCGCCAGACGGGAAGCAGCACCCGGTTCGGAGCGATACTGGACTCGACAGTCGATCGCATCGCCGAGGCAGCGGTCCTCTGCGGTCTGCTGTACTGGTACATGCAGAACGGGCCACAGGAGAACAGGCTGGCGGTTGTGCTTGTGTTGATCGTCCTGGTTGGCTCCTTCCTGGTCAGCTACATCAAGGCGAGGGCAGAAGGAGTTGGCTGGCGATGCGAGGTCGGCTTGTTTACCAGAGCGGAACGGGTTATAGTATTGGCGTTGGGCTTGCTGATAGGCCAGGTGTTCATCGCCCTATGTATTCTGGCGGTCTTCGTCTCTTTCACCGTGGTACAGAGGCTGGTCCACTTATGGAAGCAGGCACGCACTGGAGGTGATTAGTTGGCTGTCATAACTATCGTCGGGGGTCAATGGGGCGACGAGGGCAAAGGGAAGATCGTTGATCTCCTGGCTGAGAAGGCGCACATGGTGGTCCGCTTCTCAGGAGGAGACAACGCCGGCCACACGGTCATCAACCCGTACGGCGAGTTCAAGCTGCATCTTATCCCTTCGGGAATCTTCTATCCCGGGGTGGTCTGCATTATCGGCAACGGTGTTGCCATAAACCCCGCGGTACTCCTGAAGGAGATCAAGAAACTGAACGAGCATGGCATAGATACCGGCCGCCTGTACATAAGCGACCGAGCCCACCTGATAATGCCATACCATACTCTCCTGGATGAACTTGAGGAGGAGCGGAGGAACAAGGGGGCGCTCGGTACGACTCGCAAGGGGATCGGTCCCGTCTTCTCCGACAAGGCAGCCCGCCTGGGGATTCGTGCCGGAGATCTACTGGATGCCGGTACCTTTCGAGGCCGCCTTGGCGCAGCCCTAGAGTTCAAGAATATGGTCCTGACCAGAGTATACGGCGTCTCACCTCTGTCACTGGAGGAGATCTACGACCGATATAGTGGTTACGGTGAGCAACTGGCTCCGTTGATCAAGGATACCACTTCCCTTGTTCGCGATGCTGTCACAAGAGGAGAACCGGTCCTGCTGGAGGGCGCACAGGGAGCCTTGCTCGACCCCGACTTCGGCACCTACCCCTATGTGACCTCTTCGTCCCCGCTGGCGGGGGCAAGCTGCATTGGAGCAGGCCTGGGGCCGGGAGAGATAGACCGTGTCATGGGTGTGTTCAAGGCATACAACACCAGAGTCGGTGCGGGACCAATGCCGACTGAACTGCATGATGAGACAGGAAGCCTGATACGGGAGAAAGCTCACGAGTACGGTACGACCACGGGCAGGCCGAGAAGGTGCGGCTGGGTCGATGCCGTTGCCGGGCGCTTCAGTGTCCAGATAAACGGCCTTACCGACATAGGGCTCACTCACCTGGACATCTATGATGGTTTCCCCACCATCAAGATATGCACCGCGTACGAACACGGCGGCCGCACTCTGACCACTTTCCCGAGCGATCAGACAATACTGGAGCAGTGTCAACCGATCTACGAGGAACTGGAGGGCTGGCAGGAGTCTATAGGAGAGACCCGCAACGTCGAGGAGCTTCCCGCCGCAGCCCGTAGCTACCTATCCCGACTTGAGGCACTAACCGGCTGTCCGGTGAGTCTTGTCTCGGTGGGTGCAGATCGGATGCAGATAATACCGATCAGGAGCATCAGTCCCTGGCAGTAGAGGTTTGGGCCTGCCATGATGCGCTCAAACGGGGTCCTCCCGGACGCGGTGGGCGTCGTCATACGTTCATCCGGTAGATCGAGGAAACTGAGGGCGCGCTATCCTGCTGTGGACGCCACCATCGCTCAGGCTGAGGTGGGGCCTCGACTCAGTCATGCAGGCTTGCCACGCTGTTATCAAGGCGTATCCAGCCCCTTGCGATACCCTCTTCGGCGATCTGAACGGCGTTCAGAGCCGTTCCCTTGCGTATGTTGTCGGCCACTATCCACATCACCAGTCCGTTGGGATGGGATACATCCTTTCTGATCCGACCGACAAACACATGCTCCGACCCGCTGGCAGCCCACGGCTGAGGGTAGAAACTGACGGAGGGGTCATCCAGTACCCTGACCCCGGGGGCCTGACCGAGAATTCTTCTCGCCTCCTCCGCAGTCATGGGAGAAGTGAACTCCACATTGACCGCCTCGCTGTGGCCGAAGTATACCGGCACCCGGACACAGGTTGCGGAGATCTCTATCTCATCGGTATGCAGTATCTTTCGCGTCTCTTCCAGGATTCTCTGTTCTTCCCTTGTATAGCCGTTATCCAGGAAGACATCGATCTCCGGCAGCAGGTTGAAGGCTATCTGATGCGAGTAGACATGCGGGCAGATGCGACGTCCTTCCAGGACCAACTTCGACTGGTTGGTCAGTTCCTGGAGGGCAGCGGCACCGCTGCTGGAGACCGACTGGTAGGTGCTGACCACGATCCGCCGGATCGGGTTGACCATGTGCAGGGGATTGAGCGCAACCACCGTCTGTATTGTGGAGCAACCCGGACTGGCGATTATCCCTCTGTGCCGCCCTATGTCCTCAGGATTCACCTCGGGAACAACAAGGGGAACAGAAGCCTCCATCCTGAAGGCGGGGCTGTTGTCGATAACCACCGCTCCGGCTTCGGCGGCCGCAGCCGCCAATCTTCGGCTGACACTGGTACCGGCGGAGAAGAAGGCGATATCAACATCGCGAAAAGTCTCCGTCCCTGCCTGCTTCACCTCGATCCTCTGGTGGTTGAAGAAGAGCTTCACATCAGACGTGTTTTCGGGGATCAGCATCTGCACCGAAGCTACCGGAAAACTGCGTTGCTCGAGTGCCTTTATGAACTCCTGCTCTGCAATCCCGGCAGAACCAACGATAGCGATGTGAAATCCTTCCATGGCCTCTTCACTCAAGATCCAGCAGAGCGTCCAACCCGATGGTAAGCCCCTGCTGTCCTGTCACTTTCTTGATCGCCAGGAGCACTCCGGGCAGGTAACACTCCCGGTTGATCGCGTTGTGACGCATACTCAGTGTCTCGCCAGCTCCGCTGAATATGACATCCTGTCCGGCCAGAAAGCCAGGCAGCCTGACGCTGTGCACGGCTATACCGTCGATGTTGCCTCCCCGGGTGTTGTCGACTGTCTCGTGCCGCACCTCAGGATTCTGGAACGGCCTGCCGTGCCCCTGCAACATCGCTCTGGCAGTGGTGATCGAGGTTCCCGAAGGAGCATCGATCTTCCTGTCACTGTGCATCTCGACAATCTCGGCACGATCGTAGAATCTTGCAGCATATCTAGAGAGGTGCACAAGGAGTGCTGCGCCGAGCGAGAAATCCGAGGCCACTATAGCCCCCACACCGTTATCCATGCACAATCGCTCGATCTCCTTCAGATTCTCCACTGATAGGCCGGTGGTGCCGATAACCATACTGACCTTGTGCTTTATGACGATGCGAGCCGCTGCTATCGAGACCTCGGGATTGGTGAAGTCCACGACCACGTCGGCGTTACACCTCTTGAGAAGAGCCCCCAGATCGGAGGAGAACGGGACCAGTTCAGGGGTTTCCGCCAGAGGAAGGTACTGCTGGGTTACCTCCTTCTCCACCGCGCCAACTGCCTTCATCCCCGGCTCACGAACGACCGCGTTTGTCACCTCCTGTCCCATCCTCCCCAGAGCACCGTTGACCACCACTCTCACAATCTCCATGTGATATCCTCCGGCCACGGCGCAGGTTACCTGTTGTCTCTGCCGCGCCGATCGCCTCTACCGTGGGGACGAGCCGGTCTATCCTTCCCATGCCCGGGAGCCGATGCGTCCTTGACCTTGGCCCCAGGGAGCCGGGAAAGCCCCTCGAATACCGCCTTCCGCGATAGGTTTATCCTGCCGGAGTGGTCGATTCCGATGACCTTGACCAT
>PULQ01000043.1 GCA_003552465.1 Dehalococcoidia bacterium | reverse complement strand
GAGCCGATACTGCAGATGACCTGTCGCGACCGTAACCGCCTTGCCCTGCAAGCCGAACTCCTTTTCGCATCCACCAGAGGCATAGGAAACGTCCTCTGTCTCACCGGAGACTCCGTTGTTGTCGGCGATCATGGAAAAGCCAGGGGAGTGTTCGACCTGGACTCAGCGCAGTTGTTGCAGACGATCCGGCGGATGGAATCGGGCACGGACCTGGGTGAAAACGAGCTTGACGGAACCGTCGAGTTCTGTGCCGGAGCCATCGTCACACCCGAAGCCCGGCCGATCGAGCCCCAGCTGCTCAAGTTCGAGAAGAAGGTTGAGGCGGGCGCCGAATTCTTCCAGACCCAGGCCATCTACGACCTGGACAATTTTGCGAAGTTCATGGAGTACTCCCGCCAGTTTCCGGTGAAGATACTGGCGGGAATTATCCTGCTGGTATCAGCCAGAATGGCGAAGTATATGAACGACAACGTTCCGGGCGTCTTCGTTCCTCAGAATCTGATCGATGAACTGGCCGGTGCCCCCAAAGGCGAAGCGCTCAGCAGAGGCGTGGAGATCGCCGGCCAGATGATCGCGACTCTCAAGAAGGAGTCCATCTGCCACGGGGTTCACGTCATGGCCATCGGCAAGGAGGAGGTAGTTCCCGACATCCTCAAAGCAGCCGGACTGGCCGGCCAGTAAGCGAGGACAGGCCTTCGCCCACCACCCGGGTGTCTCACACCAGCACCGCCGCACTCTGCCTGTAGTCTGTGGATCTTTCCAAGAAGGGGCAAATCGGGGTGAGAGGATTTGAACCTCCGACCACCTGAACCCCATGTAGCTTCGAAAAAAGGCGGGTACCGCTTGCCTCCTTTCTAGTAGATAGTCTAGCATACGGGAACTCAGCAGATCAAACTCCTTGCCTCGCAGGCGATACTGCACGATCGAGTAAGATGTCAGCGTTCTTTATAGGCTACTATCTCACTCAATACACAACGAAGAACTGCGCGTGACCGCCCTGCGTCCAACCCAGTAACACTTCAAGTTCTTGTGCAGCAATCTAAGCAATTGGCTCCTGCTCCTTTACGGTTCAGAGCCGGGGGAAAACAGGTCGAAACAGTTTCTTACCAGTCCATATTAGTGAGGATGGTATCCCAATGAGCCATCCACTCTATGTACTCTTTCAATGACTTATTGGAAGAGCAGGCTATACGGAGTTTCGCTCTGCTACTGGCATCAAAGGCAATGTCCAGTCCACTCTTAGCGAAGAGGAACCCTTTTCCAGGTGCTCCGGACTTGAGTAGCTTGTCTGTTTTATCAAACACTTGACAGACTTCGTCGAGAGAGGTCTCAGTAATAGGGTAAAACGAGTAGTGGAGACCTTCCCGAAACTTGGAGAGCCTCACGGGAACAGCATACAGGCCAGGTACATGAAAGTATAGGGACGCGCCTTCTTTCTCAAAGTAGCCGTGAGTGAGGGGATTCCGATACCTCTCTCTGATTGAATCAAGTTGGTCATACAAAGACTTAGCCAGCCGGTCATGCTTAACATCGAATACACGTTTAAACTTGTCTTTCCAGCCGGCAGAGATGAAAGCGACTAAATCCTCATGAACAGAGTCAAACCCCACAAAGGGCAGGATCAAAACAAGCAAATGCTCAAGCCGGCTGAAGAATGCGTCGATCATGGCGGTTCCGTAATAGGCACCCTCATGCTGATGTCTCACACGCCAGCTAAGCAAAGGCGCTATAAGGCCGCCTTCACCTAGCGCCAATGAAGTAGGTGCCCGAGCAGCACGACGGAAACGTTCCTTAGCCTTCCTTCTGAAGAACCGATACATCATGTTCAGTTTGTGGTACGAGTTGACTACCGTTACGTTTCCTGCTTTGACCTGCTGTTCTGCATATGGTTGCACCAACTTCTCAGTAACCCTGATCGCTTTGTTGAGTTGTCTTAGCACTTCGTTTACCAAAGCCTGGGATGGAGCGGTGCCGGAGTTGCTCAAGATTTGTAAGCCGAATTTTCTGTACGACAAGAGCAAAGGATAGGATTTATACTTAAAGGGGATAGTCCACAATAGCTTCTCGTCTTTGCCCCAGTACCTATAGCCCCTGAACACTACGAGGCACATAAAAACCAAGGACGGCAGGGGAAGCTTGTCGCCCTTTACTTCGATCGGTTTACCATCCCAGGCAGACCCTCTGGAGATGGCCTCATTATCAGCGTCAAATCCCTTAAGACAGTAGTCAAGGGCTTTCATTAACCTTAGTTCTCTTGGGTCTATCATAAACCGTTCCGTTGTTAACCTAGCAGATTCAGGAAAACTCGGCGTCTCAAACCTAGGACATTGGGACGACCCTTACCTGATTTCATCCAGCCGGCGTGTCTCAACAGTATCGACAGACAGAATCCTAGTGAGATCGCCATTGGTTGCCAGATAGCGCCAGTGGAGCATGGACACCTAGCTCACTTGTTCCTCTCAAACAGCAAGTGATGACTAACGATATATGACATCGGGCCGGCGCCCATGCCAGGCGTTTGATAAGTGTGGACATGCCAGCCATTCCTTTCGTATTCCTCAACCGTTTTCCCGACATCCTTATGATGCTTAACTTCGACACATTCGTAATTTTTCAACTCACTATCACCTCCATTCTCCATATGATATAGGGCCCTTCTTGGATAAGCAATGAGTCTGCTTACCCAGAATGAGGTACCGATAATCGCACGGACTATCGGTTTGTGCAGTGAGGTAACAAGACAGGCGAGTGTGTGACCAGACGAACACGCAAGCGGTTGGGCAGCCCATCTACGTCCGTTCTCTAGTTCTTTGGCCGAGCGCCAGGGATCACAACCTCCGTTGAGCACTCCGTCGAAGGAGCCTGTTGCCCTTTCCCATCAACGTACCCGTCCGGCCTCACAAGACATGAGTCCGAGGGTTCTGCTTCGGGCAGTACCCACAACCTGCTGTCAGGGTGCTGGCCGGCCTATCCTGCCTGGATCATGTGATGGTCGTCTTCACCATTCGTATGGCTGGAATCTCATCATTGCTGAGCTTGTCCACCGAGCGCTCTGTTACTTGGTATCCGTAGCGTTGGTAGAATCCCACTGCGTTCAGTGATGACCACAGGCTAAGCGTACGACAACCGAGATTCGAGGCCACCTCTTCGAGATGAGTTAGTAGTGCTCGGCCGACTCCGGCACCTGCCCGCGCCGGTGTTACGTACACCGCGACAATCTCGCTCTTCTCTGCATTGAGCTGCCCCCATCCGACGATCTCTCCTTGCTCGACTGCCACGACAACGTACTGCTCCTCGATGCTATGTAGGTATCGTTCAGGCGTGATACTGCCTGCCCATGTCTCAATGTCCTCGGGGGTGTAGTGTGTTCGTCCGAGACCGCGAGCAGATGACTGATGCACTCTAGCTATCGCTGGTGTGTCAGCAATCGTAGCCTCGCGAATGGTAACCATCAGTGTGCACGGCACCGCATCTCTGTGGTAGGCACCTCGTCTGCCGTCCGATGCAGGCGTTTGACCGCAGCTACTCAAGGTACACTGTCTTGTCTTCGATTCCGGCGTCTCTGAAGCGAGCTTTGCGTGACAAGCAGCCTTGGCACACTCCACAGTGCCGGACCTTACCGTCCCAGCAACTCCAGGCCTTCTCCAGAGGAACTCCGAGACGATGCGCGAGTTTCATGACCTCAGCCTTTGGCATGTCGATCAACGGCGTAATCACCCTGAAATCGAACTGGTTCCCGAGAGACATCACCTCTTCGACATGCCTGTGAACCTGGGTTCGGTAGACATACCGTTCGAGATCGTCTTTGTTCACTCCCTCCGCTATAGCGTGGTAACCGATGCTTTCGGCATAGACCCCGGCCTCCATCGTAAAGCGCGCCGACTTCCTGCTCAACTCTGTGAGCATCAGCGGGAAACCGTCATAGTCCTGTTCGATGAATCCCGCGTAGGCTTGGACCGACCGAGGCGTGTCGACGATCGTTACCGGGATGTACAGTTCAACGGATACCCAGTTCACTGCCTGTAATGCCCGACCAAAGTCGAACTGCCCATAGTTGAACGCGATCATCCTCAGGTACTTGCATCTATCCCGCAGAAAATAGGCGACAGTCATCGAGTCTATGCCCCCTGACACCATCAGGACTGTTCTGTCTGGATACGTCTCAGCGCCCTTTGCTTCTCTCATTCCAACCTCCTTGTGTTCTGCATCCTAGGCACTATTATCCCGGACGCAGCATTTCATCTGGCGTGCTCTTGAGTTCACCTGCATGGCGTCCAGACACCCTTCCGTCTTGCCATCGATTCACCTCCTCTGAGTAGCTAGTGCAGTACAGTCTCTTGACCGTCTCTCTCCTCACTATATCACCCCCTTACTAATATAACGCAGAAGGTTGAAAAAGGTTGCACAGTTCGGCCGATTTCTCTCAGCATTTTCCAGGCTCCAGTGGAGGGAGATCTCACTGGCATCAACTTCTCACATGTTTCGGGCACAAAGCCGAAACGAGTTGCATCAAACCGCCCCGTAGGATTCTCTCGGCGCCTGGTATGAGCCTGATCCCGCTGCACAAGATGGGCAGATGTCTGATTGGGAACACTCAATTATGCACGGGTTATGCGACTATTCGTGCCACTTCCCTTAGCCGGCTGACCACGAAATCTGCCATGGCCTCCTCATCACCATGAACCGATCGATTACGGTCAAACCAACAGGCCTGCATTCCCGCTCTCTTTGCCCCGATAACGTCATTGGCGTAAGAGTCTCCGACATACAGGCAGTCACGGGGTTGGGTCTCCAGCAAACTGGCAGCGTACTGAAAAATCCTGGGGTCAGGTTTCCGGATACCGACTTCTTCCGACAGCACGATGCAGGAGAATACGCTCCGAAGGCCGAGCGTTTCGAGCTTTCTGTACTGGACATCCGGAAAACCATTTGTAACAATCCCGACCGGGAGTTTTCGGCTCACCGTCTTCACAAGAGAAACTGCTCCAGCCACCGGCGTCTTTGCTGCAGGGTAATCGCGGACGTAGAGTGCGGTAATACGGTCAGAATAGTCCTGCCGAAGGCTGAAAGCCGCAGGAAGGTTCTGCTACGCATCTCCCGCAGACCATCAGAGGGTGCTCCAGCGTCAAACTCTGCTACTGCTAGACGGTCAGATTCCTCAAAGGCCCTTGCCACGCGTTCCGGCGGCAGCGAACCAAAAATCGCAGGAAACCGCCGCAGAATGCCCTCGAGCACGAGTCTCTGTGCTTTGCTTCTATCGAACAGAGTATCGTCCAGATCAAACAGCACCGCTTTGATACTCGGCTTCATCGCATCTACAGACTGTGGGCTATTAGCCACTCGATCTACACAGCGGCCCAAGCACATGATAGCCCGGACTAGCAGTCAACCGGGAGGATCGACGCAGAGTACCACTTCACCCTCTTGTCTAGTGCGCTCAAGGTGAAATGCCGAACTCTTTCAGGGCCCAGGCGACTCCTTCGTCATCATTACTCGGTGCAGTAACTGTGGCTATCTGTTTGACTTGCTGTGGAGCATTTGACATCGCAATGCTGATTTGTGCACGCTTGAACATGGGTATGTCATTGACATTATCTCCGATAACCATCACATGTCGTCGGCTAATCCCGAGACGGTGAAGAACCAGGTCCAGGGCGTCCCCTTTGTTCGCGCCCGGTGCATATACTCCGAGAGATGCTATCCTGCCATCCGGCCCATAGTACACTTCGGTGTGGCAACGGTCGGCATACCTGGACTGGCAGAGGGAGCGAATGCTATTGATACCCTCAGGGTCTGAAACCAAGATTCGTATTGGAGAATCCGTAACAGCATCCATGTTCTTGGCAACTATCGCTCTCGTGGGCGAGAGTAGGCCTAGGGGTTGACCTGGACGCTGCCGCCAGTATGTGACGTCGCCGATAGTAGTGCTTAGCTCCCAACCATTATCATCGGCTAGAACGGCTATCTCAATTCCAACATCTTTCGGGAATGTAAGGCTAGACCAAATCGGCCCCCTGGCCGAAGCATACACGCGGGCTCCATTCAGACAGATAGACGGGCCGTCTATCTCCAATATCTGACAAAAGCGCTCAACAGAATCGACGGCGCGCGATGTCGCCGGTACTACATACACACCCTTCTGGGCAGCCTCCTTGAGTAACCGGCTGCCCATGGGCGCAAGGACACCCTCGCTTGTCAGTAAGGTTCCGTCGAAGTCGAAGGCAATAAGCTGTGGAACCCATTCGCGCCCCGTCTTCATTGGTTTCAGTTACAGCATAAAGACGCTATCGAAGTATGGTCAACGACCCATTGCGCTGTAATGTGCAGTTGCGGCAGGATGATCTCAAACTATGCTCAGAAGCTGCCAAAGAGAAGATACTTCGAAGTCTGGCACAATGCCGACGGAGTTTGCCTTCTCGGATCGGTTGATCCATACGCACACTATCCCAGCGCTCATGGCTCCCCCAATATCATTAACCAGAGAATCACCTACGTGAAGCAGTTGCTCTTCGCAGCATCCAGCCTCTTGCAGGGCTATCCGGAATATTCTTGGATCTGGTTTCTCGATGCCGTGATCCTGCGAGAAGACGACAAAGCTGAATACTCCGGACAGACCGACTCGCTCAGGGTAACTGTTGCCATTCGAGAGCAACCCTATGGCGTATCTCGTCTGGAGGGTCGTTAGGACGGGGAGAACATCGTCAAACAGCTCGATATCATCAAATCGGTGCTTCAGATATACTTCGTTGAGGTGATGTGCCAAGGTATCATCGGTTATTCCGATGTCCTGAAGAGTCCTACGAAAAGCCTCAAGTCGAATGGCCTCAAGGTTAGTGATGACTCCTTTCACTTCGACACCAACGCTGCTTCTGATCTCGATCATTCTGTCTATGCTGGTCATGGCAGCCGCTTCTGGATTGACCTGCTGTAGTTCGCGGAGCGCATGCTGGAGCGATTCTCTCATGACTCGTTCGAAGTCCCACAGTGTCCCGTCTCCGTCGAACGAAATGGCCTTTATGTTTTCCATGCTGCACTTACGCATGATTCAGAGTTCCCATCAACTATCATTGTGACACAGACTGGATTCCTGGTAACTATACCGCCCGGAAAGCCGTTCCCACCAGCAATCAGTTGTAACGAGCCGATTCCTTGACAGCAGGCTGGGCATATCCATCTGACCGCTTCACAGAATGAGTAGATGTTCATGCGACTGGTTATCCAACACGCGGAGCTTCCTAGTTCTCCAATACTGCAGGAGGCTCTCCAAGTCTAGGTATACTTCTCAAGCGCTCCAAAGCAATCGGGCAAAACCTCTCCGGTTTCAGGGCTTCTTGGCGAATGGATATTGTACATATACCCAGTCTTTCCGTATCTTCCCAATTTGCTCTCGTCGCATCGCGTGACATCCATACATATGTGTGTTGCCCGCAACGCAACCGTCACGTCACGGCTTCCCTCAAAGTGTTCGCGCTCCCACATGTATTCGCACTCGATATTGAGAAAACACTCACGGATCCTTGGGGCATCGACCGAAACCGCCATCTCCGATGTCAGGCCGGATTTGGTTATCTCATCATCTTCAAAGGCGTTGTTCCTCACCGTAGCGACGCATCTGTCATAAATGTCCCTCGACGGGAAATTGAGGACACAGCATCTTCTGTCCCTAAGCGTCTCATAGAGGTGGCCTTTCTTCGATACTGCTCCGATGATGCAGATGAACTCGCCCGTGTCACCCACGAAAGCCGACCAGGATTGCAGGCAGCCGTTCTCCTTGCCATTGCTTTTGAATGATGTAATCACGAAGAGCGGCGACGGTATGGCTGTCAGAAAATCCTGCCAGGCGAAACCTGTGAACTCGCCAGGCCATTGCTCCTTGAAGGTTGACGGCATACACGGAAACTCTTTCTTCATAGTAATCCCCCAGCATTATCATCACTAATCATACCATGAGTGTTACCTGTGCCTCAGCCTCCTTGACCGTACTCCGCTGCAGGGTTCGCCGGTGAATCCTTTCGACTCGAAACAACCAACGATGGGAACCTTAGAGATACAGCCGCCTATTGCCAAAGACCCGCGCTCCTGTTGCCACCGGGCACTTAGAATCCGCCACTTGTGGGCGGGTCGAATGCCGTCACTAATAGCGAGTCAGGAGGCACCTCGTCCGGTCTGTCCGGGCAAGATTTCATCGGCCTGCTTGCTGCACAGAACCGAGTCTTGTTCAATGGTGACTCGGCAGGCTCTTCAGGCACCCAAGTCGCAGAGTAAGTGGACGCCACCAGTTTTGTTACAGCCATCACACGTGTTCCAGAGTCATCTTGAGCAGACGCGATTGTTACAGATGCTGTCTGCGAACGTAAACGCCAGTTTCATTCTATCGCCCCCCAGCGATGAGTGTCAATACTGAGCGGAGAGATTCGACGGTCTCTCGGTCTTTATGTTGCCCATGATCTAGGCAGGATATCAAGCAAATTATGAGGCTGTGTAACCAATCGCCCACTCTATGGTCTGACCGGACTTCTCGGCCAGCTTGACCATTTCTGGGTGGTGCTTCTCCCTCAAAAGTCTCTATTCGATCTTCCTTGTCTGAAGACCTGTAGTCGCAGCCCGGGCATCTCGGTATGCTCTGCTCGTTCATGGTCTCGATTCTATCTTCCGCAGCAAAGCATGTCAATTGCGAGGCAGTGACCGGCTCCTATCTGTTCTGGCATGTCTTCTCTCAAAGATCGGTCGGTGGTACAATCTAACTGCAGGGGTGTTCTAGTGAGGAAGTTGGTCGCTCTGGCAATCGTTGCAACGTCGGTGCTGGGGTTGGTGCTGATTGGCTTGGCTGAGACTCCCGCCTCATCTGCTGATACTGACCTGCCCCATGATGAGGTAACTGGTGGTTCGTACAAGGCAGGCAGTTCCTCTGCGAGTGCCTGAGTTGCGATTACGATGTTTGCCGTAGATGATGAGAGTGAGCCACAGACCGACAGTGCATCCGTTACTCTACGAGCCAGAACCGCTCCTGACGACAAGGACAGCAGGCGGAACCCCTATCCGGTTCAGCTTGTGATCTTCTATTCAGGATGATCGTGGTGGTGGAGGGGTGACAGGTTCATACACGTTAGTCCTGTTGACAACTCACCAGCTTCCTTGTATCTTGTAAGAAGAGGAGGTGTATTATGGGATTCTTCTCACGGAAACCAAAGAAGCCATCGGATGATGCAGGCTCATGTATTCACATTGAGGGACCAGGCTCATTCCCAGTTAGGGTTGTTGGTGAACAACACTACCAGGACAACCTAAGAAAGATAGTTGGCAGTTCGACACGAGACGAGGATGAGTTCATCACGAGTGCAATACTGATTCATGATGATAAGAACCCGTATGACGACAAAGCTATACGAGTGGAGATAGATGGTAAGCACGTCGGGCATCTTGGCAAGGCTGAGGCACGACACTATAGAGAGCGTATGGCTGCTGACGGGAATGCTGGGGCAAGAGCTACGTGTAAGGCCATAGTAGGCATGCCTTCGCACAGGCTTGTAGTCGGTGTTGATGCTAAGGGTTCAGTTGCCCGTCAGCTCAGCGTAGCGCTGGACTTGCCACGGGACTTTGTAGAGCCTCTCAGCAGGGATACTCCAGTCACAATTGAAACAGAGGAGCCCGAGGAAACGGGAACGTTCTCCTTTCGTGCCGAAACACCTCCAGCGGAGGAGTTGGCAAAGTGCCAGGCAGAAGATAAGGTGAACCTTTGGGTTGATAGGGATAGCGTAGGAGTTGTCTATGTCTCCCGTCCTGGTGTAATAGGCAAACGGTCAAGCCTAGGAAGGATACCGAGCCAGTTCGCCAAGGTTGTCTCGGAACATCTGTCTGGGGGATGGTTATACGAAGCCAAGATAACGGCAGTCGAGACATCATCGTGCACAGTAGAATGCAAGTTGATAACCAGAGAAGAAACAGCAGCTAAGAGAGAAGAAGCGTTAAGAAAGACTCGTGACAATCTGAAGAAGGAGTTGCAGAGGAAATACGTTCCCAAGGGATCTCTTACTCTAAACGTGGAACTATCCGTAGAGCACGATCTCGTCGAAGGCGATGAGTTGCTTTTCAGGAATCAGGGACTTGACCACTATGTCGAGAACGTATCCTCTCTCGAAATCGAGTTCACTGACAAGCAGGGGGAGATAGTGGCGACTGCGAGTTCTCCATCAGGCACGGTCAAGGCCATCCTTCGAGCATCATTCAGTGAAACACCGATGACTGTCAAGCTAGTGGAAGTCGAGACACCAGACAAGTCCACGTTACCCTACCTCAAGTCTATACGAGGCCAGGCAGAGGTTGATTTCAGGTGATGTCGCAACGCCGTTGTCTTGTGCAACAATAGGAGGTATCACAGGATGGAGATAGGCCAGAGCAGCAAAACAAAGTACTGGGGTAATCGCACCTATAAGAAGATAGCTCGTCTCAAGAAACCGGTTGAGTGCTACAATCCCGAACAGGGTAAGGTGTTCTTCGATCCCATGATAATACAGATAGAATGGGACACACCTCCTTCAGATGACAAGCATGAGCTCTGGTTTCCGTACTGGATGATCGTCGGCGGCAAGAGGAAATATGGGCAGTTTGCCCCTATGATAGGCGAAAGGGCGTTGCTGGAACTGCTTCAGGAGGCGATAAACCAGGATTTCTTCTCCTACGATTTCTTGGTCGAGCTGAATTCTTCGTTGACCCAGAAACTAGGCAGGAGCTAGGCGGCACGCTGTGATGCCCTCTTAGCGGTACTAAGCGTCAATAGCAGCCTGTTATCCAACAACCACCAACTCCTTATGTATGGCCTCACCGTTCATCTGCGCATGCTTCAGACTGTCACGACGGCGTGACGGTCTCAACCGTCACAGCCTGTCACCCAGTGAGGTGCTCCTTTTCTCACTTGTTCCCATTGAGTCCTCTTCGATTAGGGCAGCGACACAGAGGCACATCTATTGACACGCACCTAACTCGTGGCTATCATGAGCCCAATGGTCAAGTCCCTATTGGGCTCAGTGCTAATCGCGTTGATTCTGGCGTCCTGTCTGTGTATTGCTTGCTGTATCGAAGCAGTGGAGCTTGATGTGGAGTCCCTTTCTACAGTGGAATCTAGCTCAGTTGGGTTTCACGTTGCAGCACGCGAACCTGAACTAATGACAGACGGCATGACCAGAACAGGACAACCAAGGGTTGATCTGAGTAGACTAGGATTGCTCCTACAGCTAATCGGATTCTCCTTGATTGCTGTGATCGCTGGGATACTCCTTGACAGAGGGTTCACGAACACATTGAGCGACAGAGTAGAGCGGTGGCTATCTAACGCTGCACTCAAGCTAGCCGAGCCTACAGTGCGCATGGGCAGTCTACGAGCCCTGGCACGATTATCCATGTCTTGTCTGCCCCTGTTGCTGCTGATAGTAGGGAACCTCATAGAAGTACGATGGCTGTTCTGGTTGGGTGTCTCTCTTACGAGCTGGCTCTTGGCATCTTTTTCCATCTATCGATTCATCCTTCGCGATATTCCCCCCATTGAGCGGAATACACGGCCGCCAGTGTACGTCCTCCGCGCTCTTGGTGCATACTCGATGGTGGAAGGGGTGTATATGGTCTACATTGTAGTCTGGACGTTCTACCTAGTTATCCTGTCAGGCTTAAGGCCCTTCAGGAAAGCAGTGGCACTACTCAGCGGAAGCGATATGCTGAGAAAGTTCATGCTGGTGACGGGAACCATTGCTGTTCTGTCTGGTTTGATACTCCAATATGCAGCCTTGAGATAGCTTCAGGGTCGCCACTGTATATGTCATCTCAGCTTCGCGCGGTGCTTCGCCTGTCCACTCTCGCACTGCCTGCCAACATCAGCGGAGAAACTACTAACACCACTCCCCGCACACGAACACTACGGTGGCGCGCGGCTGTTCAGCAAGTCCAGAGCTTTTCGGATTCAGTTGTTCCTGATAAGCTCTGAGAACTGGTTCAGTTCTAGCTGCCGAAATGGGCTAGCTCACCTGGGCGGTATGTTGATACGGCTTGGGCGCAGAGGCTCAAGATGCGATACTAGGCAGAGGTTATCAGTTGCCTTTGGAAGAGGTCTGTGAGGGCATGTGCTGCCAGTGATCCTTCAGTGGCTAACGCGTGTTGTACTGCTCCAGGGCATCTTCCTGGCTGAATTCCCTGGAGTACTTATCGACGGTCTTTATGTCTGTCCAGCCACCTAGCTTCATCACCACCTTCGTTGACAGGCCCTTTCTGAATTGAGCATTGGCAAATCCACGTCTGAACGCATGAGCGTTGCACCTGATTCCGGTCTTCTCTCTAAGCCTTCTCAGCATGGACTGAACGCCGTAGGCGTTTACCTCAAAGGTCTTGTGCGCGGTGAACCATAGCTGAAGCATTGTCCCTGTGTCCTCGGTAAACGGTGCTTTCCTTGGCCCGGTCTTGCCATCGACAATGACGATTCTCTTTTCCCAGTCAAAGTTAGTGTCCTTGATCCCCACAAGCTCACCTAGCCTGACACCGCTGTCATAGAGCAGGTTAAGGATGCACTTGTCCCTGACGTTCTCGGTAGAAAGCAAGAGGGTATCTAGCTCCTCCGGTGTTATAGCCGGCAGGATCGTCTTCTTGGTCTTTGGCTTATCGACCAGACTCGCAGGGTTGCTCTTTATCTTCCCTGACCTGTGTAACCAAGTGCAGAATACCTTGACTACCTCGTAGTGGTTGAGTTTGGCGTTCTTGGCCTTGAGAGAAGCTAGCCAAGCGTTGATAGCTTTGGGTGTCAGGTCAGTCCCGACGAACACATAGAGGATATCTCTGTAATCCTCGAAGGTTCTGTCCGCCAGACCCTGCCGTCTGCTGCCGAGGAACTCATCTACCCATTTCTGACTTGCCGTGGGAGTTCCGATCTGCAGCGGGCCTAACATGAACTCCGTGGTTCCGGAGTGGTCACGTCGCTCGTATAGCATAGCTAGGAAAGTGTTAACCAGATGGTTAACAAACTCGTCTTGGCTAGATATCGGGGTGAGAGGATTTGAACCTCCGACCACCTGAACCCCATGTGTCCCGTAGAGAAGGCGGAGACCGCTTGCCTCCTTTCTTGGAGCGATTATAGTCAGTCTTCAGGTCTACTGTCAAACCAGATGGGACATGGGTGGTCAGCCATGGAGCAGAGGATTGCTGGTCGGCAAGACAGGGTCACAAGAGGTTGCGCCCCGTCCCAGAAAGTAAGAGCCTCGGTTAAGGGGTCATTGCAGTTGATATCTGACCTGCTGAGCAATCGGGGAGGGCATGTGCGGGTTGGGACCGCTCCCGGATCGACTCCATGAGGCCTTCTGGCAGCCCGTTGGCAGAGTCTAGCCGAGCCAACAATAGTCACAAGTGTTCAATTGGAGACTGCTGCTGAGCGGCTCCCCGCTCTGCTCTCTGCTCTTCCTCGTCCTCTATTAACCCTCGGTACGCTGTTGTCCACCGTCCGCCTTC
>PULQ01000017.1 GCA_003552465.1 Dehalococcoidia bacterium | reverse complement strand
CCGGGGAGGATCGGACCTCATCTCCAGTGGTGAAGCGCCACTTCTCGCTGCCTTCGGGGTTCAGGGCATAGAGGTTGTTATCATTGGAGCCGACATAGATGGTGCCGTCGGCCCCGATGGCCGGGGAGGACCAGACCGAATCTCCAGTAGTGAAGTGCCACTTCTCGCTGCCGTCGGGGTTCAGGGCATAGAGGTTATCATCAACGGAGCCGACATAGATGGTGCCGTCCGCCCCGATGGCGGGGGAGGAGGAGACCACATATCCAGCGGTGAAGCGCCACTTCAGGTACGGTGTCTCGGGACCCGTGTAAGGGCTTTGCCCGGTGCGCTGCGGGTTCTGGCCGAACATGGGCCAGGGGCTATCGGCAGGCTGGGCCCGGACGGTGCCGGGCAGGACAAAGGGGGTAAGGGACGACAGCAGCAGGCAAAGGATAACGCCCACAGCTATCAAAGATTTCGACCTGTTCATAGTTCACCTCCTCACATGTTATTCAGACTAAATATGAACTTACGCCTCCAAAATCCTATTCCATACCACATCACCTGCTTATCGGCACTGTCGTGGTTCCGCCATTAGGCACCGGTCTGGCCAGTGCAGATCTGTACGCATAGCTGCTCTCAGGCACACTCTGTACCTGTTCCTCTCCGCCTGGTCGCCCAGACGGACGGCAAGTGTCGCTCAACAGAACACCGGTGAGCCGGCCATAACCGCCTTCCTCACTCCAATCGCGCTTCGGCCGGGAACAGGCCTGGCTGCGTCGGGGTGTTCCGCAACGCGCAATGACGGGCAGAGATCCCTGTGAACCGGGCGATCACGCTCGGCAGTGACCTGAGGTTTCAAGAAGGAGCAACAGACTTTGCTGTGGAAGCAAGAACCCAGTTCACATGTCCATGTGTGCTGAGTTTAGTTTGAGAGGACTAAGGCGGTCCCCCGACGCCCACACTTTACCACCAGCCTTGTTCAGTTGTTAAGGTGCCGTTTCTGATAAAGCCATTAGCTTCATCAGCCTTGCGGTGACGAAGGAAAAGCGTGCCCCGAAATGGCAGATAGGGAGTGGAAAGAGAAAAAATGAGCCCCGTGAACGGGGCCTATGTCGCCTGAAGAACACCGAAACTCGGGACAGGAAGTCGGGGCTGCCGCGGCAGCAGCAGAGAGCCGATATTACATGCGCACCTGTGCTCGGCCGAGCATCGTGCCAACTACCGCAAGCCGTCGATACGTACACCTGGCCACCCACCCTTATGGTATTATCTTACCCACTACTATTGTACCATCATCGTTGAAGAAGCTGTCAATGGTTCGTGCGGTGCCGGCGACATACTACCTAAGGCGAAGAGTCACAAGACGCCGCCCCCTGAAACCATATCAGGTGCTGCCCAACAATCTGGGCTTTCGTGCAGTCTGCTGTCAGGCATACTGCACAGTCTGGCCTCGCCTCCGCGCTGCCCAAACGGCCGATGTGACCGAAACCAAGACTAGCAAGCCTGCTATGCCCGACTTCCGGGACGGAGTATCATTGACGATCATGCTGCTGAAGGTCACAGCTGGCACAAGCCCGGCCCTCACTATTGGTTTGAGGTGTGGATGCTGGGTTACAAACCCGGCTATTGGCGGGCTGACCCTGTAGTAGAAGTCTACGAAGGCTCGTCCCGGCCGGTTGGTGAGCAGGTATCCGTCTCTGAAATCGCGCAGAACCTGTATTTCCCCGGCCATCGGCGTGCCGTAGGCGGCCGTGGCGATGAAGCAGCCCGTGTCCGGTGGTTCCTCAGGCTCCTCCGGTTCCTCAGGCTCCTCGGGCTCCTCAGGATCTTCAGGCGGGAAGTATTCCGAGACAAGGTGCTCCAGGTGGTCTACCGAGTCCTCCAGTTGCACTACCTCATCAAATGCATCCAGAAACCGCAGTTTCCCGTAAAGCTGGTTCACCTGGTCGGTCTGCAGCGATACCAGGTCGAACTGGTCGTCAATGAGCTCGGCCGGCTCTCTCAGTTCATATGCTGCTGCAATCTCGTCGAGCTTTTCCTGCTGTACCAGCAGCCTGAAATCGACCACCAGTCTTCTGAAACAGTCCTTCCACAGTTGAGTGAAGGAGTACGAGTGAGGATAGTACCCCATGACGTCCCAGGCGAAGTCGCCGGCGTGGGCGTTGGGACTGAAAGTGTGTGGCAGGCCAAGGTTGTGCCCTGCCTCGTGGATGAACACTGTTCCCACCCCGGTCCTGGGGGTTTCTCCATCTTCTTCGAAGTACCGGCCCACCTCCTTCATCACCAGTAGCTGCCTCGATCCCCCCAGTCCCGTATACTCTCCACCATACACCCACATGCTCATGTCCTTCTCCAGGTACACGTAGCCGTTGACCACGATATCGGCGGCCGTGAAGTCGAAGTAAGATTCTCTGACCTCGATGAGCCCGAACCACACTTCCATCCCGTCGTAATAGGTCCAGCCGTCATCCACCTCAATGACGGCATCCTCGAAGATGGCCTGTAGCTCAGGGTAGTCCTCCAGGTAGACGAAGTCGAACACTACCTCCACGTCGATCCATGGCGCGAGGTCGGATATCGCGTACTCGTATAGCTCGGCATCGACTATCCATTTCATGGTCTCGTTGTCGTAGCCGGCATCCGCAGAGTTGTTGAGAACGAGCGTCTGAAGTGAGAACGATTCGGCGGTGAACACATCGATTCCCGTATAGAAATCGGGGACAAGCATATTCGCCATGCCATCATCGATCCATCCCGCGAGATAGTATGCCAGGGCCGTCCTTCCTTCAGGCGTGTTTACGTCATGGGCGTCCAGGAATCCGGCGAGGTCGTAATCATAGTATGCGTACTTGGGTCCGGTCTCGGTAAGCCCCCACCATATCTTCGCCCAGGTGAGATACCACTGGTGGGCTGAAGGGTCTATCAGGAAGACCCTGCTCCCGGAGGTGAAGCAGGCGTAAGGAAAGCCAACGTCGGGGTTCAGAGGATTGTCCCATTCCAGCCTCCAGAAGTCGCGCACGCGATCGGCCTCGAAATCCATCTCGGTCACGGTGTACCAGTGCTTTGAACCGGGCTCTACCGGCTCAAGCTCGGTGAAATTGATGACGTAGAACCAGTATGCCGGTTCGAGATCCGGTCTGAAGGGATTATCGGCCAGCCACTCTTCGACTGCTATGGCATCTATCGCCCTTCCGGATTGGGGCGTGAAGATCGACATCCGTTCTCCGGTTGCCTTCTGTGTCTCGAGTGCTGCAGCATCCAGTGCCGAGGTAGTGTCCGCTTCGGAGTTGGCCAGGACGAACGCCTCCAATGCGTCATAGTATGACGAATCTGCAAAATGGTAGGTAAGGTCAAAGCGGTAACCCATGTCATAGTCTCCGAATACCGACCGGCGTTCTCTGGTGATGCTCGCATCGATCGTCTCGGTGTCCACCACTTCTTCGTCAAAGCCCACGAAGACTATGTTTAGCGGGAAGACGCGAGAGGCACCGTAGTTGCCTGTCGCAGGAGTGAAGCCATCTGTCAGTGGATGGTCTTCCCGGTCAGCGGGACGGCCGGAGCCCGGTGTGTCGGCTGTGCCGCCGCTCCTGGTAGACTTGTGATCGTAGAGATGGCCGCCGTCCGCATCGATGGGATAGCCTTCGCTGCCGACGTCGAAGTGTGTGGCTCCGCGACTCAGACCGGGCTGGGTGATCAACGAGGAGGCGATGACGGCCAGCAGCAGTAGCGACAGCAGTGCTCGAAACCATGACCTGTGCATCTCTAACCCTCCCTGTCCTTCAAGAGTGGCCTATCCTGCCGTCTCAAGGCCCGGATGCCCCCGAGCGGCGATGGTCCTCTGTAATGCTAGTGTGGTTTCTGGCTCCTGTCAAATCGCCTCCCTCGCGGCCGCTTATGCTGCATACCCGGGAAGGATTCCCGGTCGAGGATGCCGCCGTGCACCTCCGGATAAGCAAGAGGGCTGGATGTTCCCGGTGTCGGGACACCCAGCCCTCCATTCTTTCTGAGTCCGATCGATGCTATCTGCTGGGTCTAACTTTGCTGAAGCACTCGTTGCAGTACACCGGCCTCTCTTCTCGGGGCTCGAATGGTACTTCGGTCTCAATGCCGCACTCTGCGCAAACAGCAGCGAACATCTGGCGGGGGGCGCGATAGTCGCCGCCCGAGCGGCGGTCCGATTTCCTGGCCCGCCTGCACTCGGGACAACGTCTGGGTTCGTTCTGCAGTCCACGAGATGCGTAGAATTCCTGCTCACCAGAGGTGAACTCGAAATCCTGCCCGCAATCGGCGCACCGGAGCGACTTGTCCTGAAAGCTCATTGGATGACCTCCTTTCCTCGATAGTTGGCTTGAGTTACGGTCATCCAGACGCTTGAACGGGTCTTGTGAAACGAGATTGCCTAACCAAGTACGTGATAACCTAAACTAAGAACCACCGACTATCTTATACATCAGCGGCGTTCTCCTTGTCAAGCGTTTTTGCCCGCAGACACAGAGAATTTGTTTTACAGAGCACTACAGTGTTATATCTCCATATCCCCTGTTGGCAGAATGATAGTCCGTCAGGCTCTTGCTATCACTGAAGGCCCACATGATCGTTATCGTCCCCTCGCCAAGTACCGCATCATAAGGATCACCGGTATCCAGAGCTCGCTTGAACTCGATGGTCATGAACCCTCCTTGTTCTTTGCCTCCGTACTCAAGGATGTCATCTGTACCGCCGAGTTCAGTGTCCGGTCTATGCGTAGTGCGTCCGGTACCGAACTCATCCGAGATGATAACGTCATCACCGTCCACTACACCCAGTATCATATCGGCGTTCGCCATTCCCTGTCCGCGCGTTGCGTTGAAACCTACCGCTACCCATCCGCTTGTCTCAGCTCTCATGCCAACATATATGTACTGCTCATCAGTGGCCCAGTGTATCTCGTAGTCGCCGTAGACCTGCATATCGGTGTATTCTCCGGGTGTAATGAGTCCGTCGGGTACCCATTCGACGTCCGGCCCCGCGAAGTTGGCGGTGACCACTACGTTACTTGAGGGCATAGTGAATGAGTTGCCCTCCGGTTCATTCGGTCCCAGTGCAAACTCCACCGCCGGCGAGGCACTCCAGTCAACGAACTCGTAGTCCCCCAGCGCTTGTGCGTCTACGTTTACCGTGGTGCCGGCAGCGACCCTGGTCGTGCCTGCCTCAGGTGTTGTCACACCTCCAGTGGCGGGAGACACCGCCATGGTCAGGTCGAACTCGGTTGGAACGTCGTTGCCGTTTCCGTTACAGGCGGGGACCACCAGTAACCCCATGATGACAAGAGCACCGGTAGCCATTATGATAATGCTTTTCATTGTCCAAACCTCCTTATTGATGTAACCTTGATAATCCCTGCTGCCGGACGGCACTGATCGACCCGCAGGTGCCCCCGGCAACCCGGTGGTTAGTCTGTCTCAACTTCTCTGCCCCTTCTCCACTTTCGGCCTCATCGTCAGAGCGGAACCGGAAGATATCCGACAAGCTCTGCCGGTCCTGACGAACAGCGAGCGGGCTGGATCATACTGTGTCTGCGTGATACATAATATAGAGCACCGTGCTTTCGTTGGCAAGTGCCGGGCATCCAGGGGCTCTGGAGATGCAGGATGTCGATCATCGGATGGCAGACGGATGACATGCTCCGGAGACCGGACGGCATGAGTGACATCAAGACATTCATCCCATAACCCCCTCTCCGAGCAGGAGAGGGTTCATGAGGGGTTGTGAGTACGAGCCGTTCCGTGAGCAGGGTGCGAAAAATGGACGTGTCCCTATCTGCGGGAATATACTATGCAGGCTTGCCTGTGCGGGGTGATGTATGAGGCGCATAGTGGGGGAGACGTACCGGCAGCGCGACAGGAGGTGGCGATGTTCGAAGTCATAGCCAAGGTGATCTCCCAGGAGGGGACCTGCACAGCCGGGCACAGTGTGGGGCAAGAGTTCGTCATCGGACAGGCGACTCCGCCCGGTCTGTGTTCGTGGGCGTTCTACTCCCTGTTTCCCTTTGCCCAGGTCTTGCAGTTCGGTGGTTCTTTTCCATGGGAAAAGGATAAGGACAGGGCGATCGTGGCCTGTCCCGACGCGGACAACCCGGTGGTGTTCGAACTGAGACGCGGTTAGCCCCGATGTGACTGCCGCCGGGGAGGGACCGGATGCTAGCGCTCAGCCAGGTGTCGTTCGAGCAGTGCCGTCGCCTGATCCTGTCCCAGTCCGGTGACCGATATGGTCTTGTTCCTGCTCGTTAGTCCCTTTTCGATGGCGATGCTGTTTCCGGGCACATCCAGGACGTCGCTCAACAACGCGATCAAGGCCTGGTTGGCCCTGCCCTTGACCGGAGGTGCTGCGACTCTTACCTCCAGGATGCCTTCTACATATCCTGTCACCTCGCTGCGCCGGGCGTTGGGCCGAACGCGGGCCAGGATCCTTGTCTGTATCATGTTCATAGCTGAGCGATCCCTATGGGCGTGCCGCACGGCGATCACGTTGCCTGTGCCCGGCCCGCGCGCCGCGCTATTCTCCGCCTTCTTCTGCGTAAAAGCAGCAGCACCATGCCCGTAGCAACGGCGGCCAGTAGCAGCACAAACCACCCTATGAAGGGAAACGTCCACACCCTGACGATCCGCCCGGCGGTGTCGGAGTAGTATTCCGGTATTCGGGGCAGACCGTCCGCTCCCATCGGCTGTGTCTCCGCGTATCGGACCACCGCCTCCCAGACCTTGAGTTCCCTGCCGTCGTCATGGTGTACTATCAGTTCGTCGATTCTATCCAGTGTTACCGGCTCTCCGGCCGCGTTTTTGGGGACGATCTCCAGCGAGGGAAGCAGGTCGGTGACCATAGGCAGGAAGTAGAGGAGATAGGCATCGGTGACCACGTGGTAGAGCCTATCGTCTCCGCGCTTCAACGGCACGTAACCTCCATCCTCCGCATCCTTGAGCCCGTCCCCGGTGAAAAGCTCGGCCCCGGTAACCGCCCGCGTGGTGGGGATGGGCAGGTCTATGATGGGCACCGTCATGAGGACCGCATTGGAGGGGTTGAAGCTGTAGCGCAGCCCGGAGAAATGCAGGAAGAACGAATCCCCGGCGAACTCCTGGAGGAGTATGGTCATCTCGAGCAAGCGGCGCACCTCTTCACCGGTGATGTAGAGAGATACGATGGGACAACCCGCATTGCCGTCGAGTCCATACCCCATGCCGGTAACTTCGACTATCTCGTAGAAGGTGATGTTTCCCTCCGAATGCTCCATGGTGCCCGGGTAGAGGCTCTTGCGGATGCTGCCGCCGGCCTGGGTTGCGATGTAGACCCTCTTGCCGGTGACCTCCTGGGCGACCAGGCGCATCGCGTCGGTAACGAAGTTGCCGAGCGGCGTCTCGCTCAGAGCCGGTTGATTGGACAGGACGAAGTCCGACCTCGCCACCGTGCTCATGATGTCTTCGAACGTGCCGTCGGTCACCTCACTCACGTACGCATCCAGGATGATGCTGTACTCCGAGACAAGGGCCTCGATCTCGGGATGGCAGGCAAAGCTGCCGTCAATGGGGACCAGGAATGGCAGGTTGTTCTCCTCGTTACGAACCCGCAGCTGGCCGGCCTTCGGGTCGTATGCCAGTTCCAGTTGCCCCAGGTACTCTCCCAGTTGGCCCGCCTTCACGATGATAGTGCTGTCTTCTTGGATCGGCTGGTGCAGGGCGGTATGGCAGTGTCCGCCCACGATCACATCGATGCCTTCAACCTCGCGTGCCAGTTTACGGTCTTCGTCGAGGTCCGAGTGGGTGATGCCCACGATTATGTCGGCCTCCTGTCGCCTCAGTTCGTCCACCGCCCGGCGGGCCGCCTCGTAAGGGTCGGTGAAGACCACTTCGCCGGCGTCCGCTATCACCAGCACGGCGGTCTCTCCCATCAGACCGAAGACACCTATCCTCAGGCCGTTCGCCAGTTCAAACAGTCCTGTGTTCCTGTAGAGGTCGCGGGCGGCCAGCGGATGATCCTCGGGCGCGTCGGTGTTGGAGGCCAGCAGCAGTGTCTTCGGGTGGGCCTCGGGATACCCGGCCGCCAGGAGGTATTGGGCCAGAACATCAGGGCCGTAGTCGTATTCGTGGTTGCCGAGCACAACGGCATCGTATCCCATCCTCTGCATGAGGGTCAGTTCTGGAGAGTGGCCCCGGAGTGCCAGCCAGGCGAAGGCTGAACCACCCAGGAAGTCGCCGGCATCGAGGAGCAGGACGGGTTCCTCATGGGCGATCCTGTTCGCGCGGATCTCCTCAATGGCGGTGGCCAGGCGTGCGAATCCTCCTACAGCGCTGCTGTCCGGCCCGGGATGATAGTCGACGGCCGGCGAGTGGGGGATGAGGGCGGAATGCAGGTCGTTTGTGTGAAGTATGGTGAAATGCAGTTCTTCGTTCGCGGCCGGTCGGCCGTCTGTGGTGCCGGGAGCAGCCGAAATCGAGGCGATAACCAGGAGTGCCGCCAGAATCCAGCACAGTATCCTGTTCGTTCGGAGCAGGTGGTTTCTGTCGATACCGACCATGTTCTCCCTCGTACGCCGATGTCCGCCCGGTCAGCCGGGACAGGCCTGCACGGGTGGGCACTCATGATATCACACAATGCTCCCGTCTGCGGCCGGTCACCGGCAGGTATGACGGCGCCTGGCGTAGTATAATACGCCCGTGATAAGACTACGGCCGAAGAGCCGCAGGTGGACTATCGTCACCTACCTAATGCTGGTTCTGGCCATCCTTCTCTTCGTCGTTCCCTACCTGATACCCCTGGGCAGGGGACAGGCAAGTGTGCCGCGCGAAGCTCTGGTCCGTGATAACGGCCGCTTTCTCGACGTCGACGGAGCCTCGATCTATGTGGAAGAGGACAACCCGGAAGCGTCCGGACCGACAATAGTGCTCATCCATGGATTCGGGGGATCCACGTTCTCCTGGCGGCACAACGCCCGCTTCTTTGCCGAGCATGGCTACAGGGTGGTCAGCCTGGACCTCAAGGGGTTCGGGCTTTCTCACAAGGAGTTCGGGTCGGATCACTCACATCCGGCACAGGCGGAACTGGTGGCGGAGGTGCTTACACAACTGGTCGTTGAGCAGGCCTATGTCGTAGGGCACAGCATGGGCACCAGCGTTATGCTGCATCTCGCCCACCTGTATCCTCAGAGGGTGTTGGGTCTGATAAGCGTGTCCGGCGCGGTCGGTGTGCAGGAGAGGTCTTCCGCTCTGGGAACGATACTCAGGTTTCCTCCATTCAAAAGGTGGGGCGAGGTATTCCTCAGCCGCTACGCGACGAGAGAGCGTGTAAGGGCGATTCTGGAGAGCGCCTACTACCGGGACGTGGTCACAGAAGAAGTCTTCGATGGCTACTACAATCGAATAGTGGCCGGTCGCTGGTCGGGCTCGCTGCTGGCCATGACCAGGGACATGCGCAGGAGTGCCGTCACATTCGCTCTGGAGGGCCTCGATTTCCCGACCCTGATCATCTGGGGAGAACATGATACCTGGATAAGCCGGACATCCATCGACCGGTGGAGGGACCGGCTCCCTGGCGCCTCGTTTCACATTATGCCCGGCGTCGGGCACCTGCCTATGGAGGAAGACCCCGATCAGTTCAACGGCATGGTGCTGGAGTTCCTGGAATCCTTGCGGGAATAGCCACAGGAACTCCGGTGGCCTGCGCTCTGTTTGTCGGTCGGATGTACACGTGGGAGAGCACGCACTGTTAGCCGGGAACACCTATTGTGATCCGGGTCTCAGAACTATTAGTCGCGACCGGCGGCACCGGCCACACCGGGCATGTGGACGCTAACCGCTACGGACTGGATTCCACGTATTCGATGTCGGCCTTGTCTCTGAGTTCGTCGATGAAGTCAGACTCAGCTTTCAAGCGCTTCTGCTGCTTCAGTTCCATTACTAGGTCGGCTCTTACATACTCGAGTGGCGGGAGGTCTTCCTCCGGGATCATCTGCCTGTAGTAGTCATACAGTTCCTCGATCTCCTCCTCGGTCACCTCGGGAACCTCTACAGCGGCCTGCAGGTAGTTCTGAATGGACATACCCGTGCGAAACCCCTCCAGGAATTCCTCATAGGAGATGCCTTGTAACTGCAACTGCATATCGAGGTCGTCCCTGGTCATGTTCATCGCTGCCAGTTGCGCCTCCAGTTCGGACTCCGCGTCGCTCGTACTCAGCGCATACCCCTCGTTCCTGACTTCCTGGTACAGCAACTTCTGAGTTATCAGTTGATCGAGAGCCTGGTCGAACGAGATCGACATACCCTGTTGTCGATACTGCTCCTCTATCTGCTGCACATCTTCTACGAGTATTTTCTCGCCGTTCACCCTGGCCGCCACCTCGGCACGCGGTATCATCATGACGACGAGCGCGAGCACCACCGCCAGGGCGGCCACGCCGACGATTCCCCATATTCCCCCGGCGAGTTGCCATCTTCTCGGATCTACCTTCATGATGTTCCGTCTCCTCAGCAGTCGCTCGGCCTCGCGCGATCGAGATTCGACAAGCCTGGTCCATTATATACCAGTTGAATGGCATAATGACAACGCCGAACGTTAAGAGGGCGTTAAGATGGGCAGACTGCCGCGCTACTACGTATCAACAGATTCCGCACCCGTGTTGACACATGTCTCTATGAGTTTCTATGGACTTCGCGTCCGTCAGGTCGCATGTTTGCACGTACTCCCCGCCGTCAGGCCACGATCAAAATCTCCTTCTTCTGCTACCCCGGTGACCCGTACTTGATGCTGGCCTTCTCTTTCAGTTCCTCGATGAAGTCCGAGACGGCCTCCTGGTGCTTTTCCTGCTCCAGTTCCATGATGAGGTGAGCCTCTATCTCCTCAAGCGGCGCGAGTTGGTCTTCAGGGACAGTCTGCTTCAGATAGGCATAGTGTTGCTCGACTTCCTCCCTGGTGACCTCGGGCACCTCCACAACGGCGTCCAGGTAATCCTGGATCGCCATCTCCCTGCGAAAATCCTCCAGATGTTCCTGGTAGGGGATGTCGAACATGTCCAGTCGTGCCTCCAGATCTTCCTTAGTCAAACCCCTCATCCTGAGTTGCGCGTCCAGTTCGGACTCCGCGTCCTCAAGTGTGGGCAGGTAGCCGCCCTTCTCGGCCTCCCGGAATAGGATCATCTCAGTTATCATATGCTCGAGGGCCTGATCGTAGCTGATGGTCATGTCGTATGCCCTGTACCTTGCCTGCGTCTCCTCTACTTCTTGCGGAGTTATCCTCTCGCCATTCACCCAGGCCGCCACCTCTCCCCGGGGCATCATCATGATGGCAAGGACCAGCACCACCGCCAGGGCGGCCGCCCCAACGATTCCCCATCTTCTCCCGGTGAGTTTCCACATTCTGGGCTTTGCTTTCCTCTTGTTAGGCTTCATACGCAGGTTCTCCTCTTCCTGCAGGTAGAAGGCGGCATACTATGTAACATTATACCAGCCGATCCCGGCGGTTGTCGCGCTCCCGAATGCTAGGATCAGTCCGATATCCACAGAAACCCTGTGAACCAGACCGTGTCAAGTGAGAGTCTCAGACGCCCGCAACCAGCTCCCGGCCGAGGCGGAGGGCGTCTTCGAGGTGCCCCGGGTGCTCGGCTATCTCACCCCTGTCGTCCACCCCCCTGATCAGCAGGTCGCCGGCGTACTTGACGTCTATGGCATCGAAAAAGTACTTGACGGTGAGCACTGCGCCGTCGAAGAGCTTCTCGCCTTTTGTCGCTCCCACCGAGATGAAGAGCCCCCTGCGCTCACGCCTGTCCTCCCCTAACGTCTTCAGGACGTGCTTTCGCACCCAGAGCGCCTGGCTGCGATCCACCAGTGCCTTGGCCTGGGCGGTAATGCCGTAGAAGAATATCGGCGAGGCCAGGATGACATGGTCGGCCTCGACGAGCTTATCGTAGAGCTCCCGCATGTCATCCTTGATCGAGCAGTTGCCGTCCTTGAGACAGGCGTATATCTCGAGGCATGGTGTGATCTTCAGTTTGGAGATCAGCACCTTCTCGACCTCGGCTCCCGCCTGCGCGGCACCCTCCAGGGCCTTGTCGAGGAGGATATCGGTGTTGCTGCCTCTGCGCGGACTTCCCATTATGCCCAGTACTTTCATGTTGCGACCTCCTTGTAGCATCGTCTGTGGTTCGGTTCAACCATCCTGAGTCGAGATTGTGATCTCATATGCCCAGTTTCTTGCGATTGGCCTCGATGTGGTTCACTATTCCATCGACCGCCTTCACCGGGTCAGTATCGACATTCAGTATGCCGCCGGTCAACTCCCGGCAGTCCTCCGTGAGCAGGCGGACGAGGTTGGGTGCGCCGGTCACCGGGGGCACCGGGTTCACATAGGTGTAGAGACCGAGAGCGAGGGCGTAGACGGCGTCGATGGTGGCCTTCTGTTCCATGTACTCGGGGGCGACGGCGGCCACGGGGAGGTCGGGTATGGGGACGTCTCCCAGGGCACCGGATACGGCAGCCAGCAGGTCGCCCAGACGGCCGGTGTCGGTGCAGGTTCCGTAGCTGAGGATAGGAGGAATGCCGAGACCCTGGCAGAGCCCGCTGAGTCCGGGGCCGGCGTATTGCTTCGCCTCCGGACTGCAAAGCCCGGCAACCTGCATGGCGCCGTTCCCGCAGCCCATGGACAGCACGAGGATGTCCCTCTTGATCAACTCCCTGGCCACGCGAACGCTGTGGACGTCCTGTCCGGTGTCCCTGAGCGTCGTGCAGGATACGAGGCCGGCCACGCCTCTTATAGTCCCGTCCTTTATCGCTCCCAGTAGAGGGTCGAGGGTTCCGCCCAGCGCGTCGAGGATGCTCTCCGTGGAGAAGCCGACCACTGCCTCTCCTGCAGGCAGTTGAGTGATCGGCTCGACTGACTTCCTGCGTTCCGCGAAGTTGTCCACCGCCATCTGCAATAGTTGGGCGGCCTGCTCCTGAGCCTTCTCCGGCACGTAGTTGATGCGGTCTGTCACACCTTCAAAGGATACGAGTTCGCTCACCGGTACGAGCTTGAACCTGTACTGCTGCGCGTAGAGGGGGTCGACGGGCATGGAGCAGTTCATGTCGCAGACGAAGAGATCGACACAGCCGCTGGCGAGGATGGCCTCCTGCATAATCCAGTTGCCTGTAAAGCCGTAGAAGGCATCGTCCATCTCCCACCTCTGGACCATCTCCTGGCCGGTCTCTATGTTGGCGATTATGCGTAGACCCCTGGCTCCCACGGCTTTCGCCCTCTCCTGCCACTCCGGTTTGCGTGCCAGTTGCACCATGGCAAAGCCCAGGAACGGCTCATGCCCGTTGGGCAGTACGTTGACGAAGTCGTGGTCCAGTACCCCCAGGTCGACCCGCATGCTGTGCGGGCGGGGGATGCCGAAGACGATGTCCTGGCAGTATTCGTTGACGATCTGGCTCTGGTATGCCATTGCTATGCTCAGCCGCATGGCTTTGAGCGCGAGGCTGGCGTAGTAGCCGTCGATATTGGTCAGGCAGGAACTCGTGGACAGCATCATCTCGCCGTAGATGCCGCCCGGGAAGATGTCCAGCTTTCTCCAGGCCTCCTTGCGTTCCTCCGGGGCCAGGAGTTCCACGATCCTGCTGG
>PULQ01000090.1 GCA_003552465.1 Dehalococcoidia bacterium | reverse complement strand
CCCTGCACAATAGGGTTGTGAAGGATAGCACACCCACGACGGTCAGGCAAAAACCTGTGCCGGCTGACCACCTGGGTAACACCTGAAGCGATACTCTGGCCTGGGCTGCACGATCTGGGCTAACGTGTGATGCTCTACTGAATGTCCCCTCGCCCATGACGATTCGGTCATCGATGACACGGCGGCATCCCACGAGCCGGACCGACCGGGCCATGGTCAGCCTTCCTGTATGGTTACTCGCAGCATCCTATCGCCGTTCTCAAGGCTCTCGAGCACGTCCATGCCCTCTATCAGCTGACCGAACACCGAGTGCTTCCCGTCGAGGTGCGGCTGAGGGGCATAGGTTATGAAGAACTGGGATCCGTTGGTATTCGGGCCCGAATTGGCCATCGAAAGCGCGCCTGTTCCGTGCTTGTGGTCAGTTATCTCGTCATCGAACTGATAACCCGGGCCGCCGGTCCCGTCGCCGATGGGGCATCCGCCTTGAGCCATGAAGCCAGGGATAACACGGTGAAACGTAAGATCATCGTAGAATCCGTCACGCGCAAGAAACACGAAGTTGTTGACCGTTACCGGAGCATCGCAGGCAAACAACTCTAGAACGAGCTTCCCCTTTGCTGTTTCGATGGTAGCAACGTATAGATTGCCCGTGTCGACTATCATCGGTGGCGGTTCTAGATACGTTTTCGGCTTCTGATATTGGGCATAGTACACAGTGACACCTCTGTTCTGAAGCTGGGGTAAGTACAAGTTGATGGAGTCTGAACTCAACGGATTGTCTCTTAGATCAACTTCGCCTCCCCTTCCCAACCCGGGGTTATCCACCAGCGGCGATATGTCACTTATGTTGTTGTTCTTGAGGCTGAGCCTTGTCAGGCTAGTGCAATGCTGGAGCCCGTTGAGGTCGGTTATGTTGCTGTCCCAAGCATAAAGAGTCGTGAGCCCGTCCAGATCACACTTGTGTATGCCTCCTGCGGGCTTGTCGATGGCTTGCCTTATCGCCAACTCGAGGCCGGGATCGGGGAAGGCCACCCGCTCTCTCTCAAGACCGCGGTCAACCTTCACGCACGAGATAGTGTAGAGCTTTGCATTCCAGCCAGGATCCCATGCATAGATGGTGCCGTCAGCGCCCATCATCAGATGAAACAAGGATTCCGCTGGAATGGGCAATTCCCACTTTGCCGACCCGTCAGGATTAAAGGCGTAGAGGATATTATCAGCGCCAACATAGATGTTGTTAGCGGAGTCAATCAGCATCAGCGACTCGAAGTCTCCCGATATCGTGGCGAAAACTGCTAGCTGGCCATATCTGTCGATCCTGTAGAGAGTCGCGTCCCCAAAGTGAATGTATAACCCGCCATCCGGGCCCACAGCTGGAGGGCGAAAGTCGGCAGCCGATTCTGGTATGTCAACCTGCCATTTTATGTATCCAGGTTCCACGAGCCCATAGACCCTTGTGTACTGCCTCGAATCGATCGGCAATGCCAGAGTGTACACCGTATCGTCTGGACCAACAGCCAGCCAGCAATGCTCATCATTGCCTGCAAGAATATCGGAAGCCCACCTTTGCCTCCCCTGACTGTCATAGGCATGTACTCTCCCATCCTCCCGGTATACATGTATGGTGCCGCGCGAATCTAACGCCACATTGGACCGCATATCCGGTAGTTCCAGTCTCCACTTCTGAATACCATCATCCTGTATGGCCGTAAGAGTCCTTGGCCACTCGTTGTCGTCAAGATCCTGAACACCTAAGAGATAGAGCGTTCCATCGGGGCTCAGTGTCGAGAACCAAGCGGGATAAACAAAGACGTCAAGATGAGTACGCCATAGCTCTTCCATTGCTGCATCCAAGGCCACCAATACCATTGCATCCTCTGCGCCATATAGCCCGTAGGAAGCTACAATGGGTCCGGGCGCCAGTAACAGTCCGCCAATCTCGCCGAAAGGGCTGTCGTGACTAACCTTCACCGTCTTGCGAGTACTACCGTCAGGATTCAACGCTGTGATAACCACGATTCCGTTCTGCTCCTGGCTGAAGTAGACGCAGCCGCCCTCGCCAAGCAAAGGTGGAGAGTCTATGTCCGGCAAGCTTACGGTCCAACTGATCTCGGGGACTTCAGGCCCTCTGTATGGGCTACGAAACGACCACTGGGCATCGCCGCCTAGCATAGGCCACGGATGCGTAGTAGTCGGTGGCTGTCTACCCGTCAGCAGAGCCACAACGACCACGACTAGAACTACTCCTCCCACGATGCCCATGAGTCTGGGCAATCGTAGCGAACGACCTCCCTCTACCTTAGCTGTGCCCTCCAGCGGAAAGGGTACCTCTTCCACCTTCTTTGTACGAATTCTGGGGGGACGAACCCTCTGAGCGGTGCTATCGCAAGAAGCCCGGACTTCTGTCGAGGACTCTGCAGATATGAGTCTCTCCATGGTCCTTATGTCCGCCTCGATCTGCTTTGCGTTCTTCGCCAGCTTTCGCTCCAAAGATTCATGTTTTTGCAAAGGTAACTCGCCTGTCCTTAACCTGGCTGCAAGCCTTTCGCGTTCCACTGTATAAGCTTGGCCAATCCTCTGTTTATCTTCTAGTTCGCGGCGAAGCGTGCTCTTTACTCCTGCGATCTCCTCCGTGGCCTGATCAATCCGCTCCTGGTAGCCCTTCCTCATCGAGTTATACAGGTGATTGTTAGCCGAAGCATCTTGGCCGAGTTCCTCTAGCCTAGCCAGTAGCTTCTCAGCCTCCTCCTTTGACCAAAACAGCTGCTGGAGCCTCTTAGCAGCTATGGCTCTACCTTTGCGTTTCGAACGACGAACTAACATCGCGACAATCGTCATAGTGATAATGCCGATGATGGAGTATATTAACCACATGTGTTCCTACCTTGTGGCCCTTGGCATACGCCACGGCCACAAGGGGCGCATCTATCCTTCTCGATTCTCAGACACGCCTCCGCCGATGATCGCAATGGCAGCGATTATGTAGAAGACAACCCCGGCCCCCATGCCTATCCAGCCTCTGGACATCGCCCCGACGATGCTCGT
>PULQ01000158.1 GCA_003552465.1 Dehalococcoidia bacterium | reverse complement strand
GGACCCGGCCGGCTCGATAGGATCGTGCTTGCTGCCTGAACTCCGGCAGCGATTGACATCGTGCAGTCGAATGGCCTACTATCCTCGTACCGAGAAAGGAGGTTCAAATGCAAGCGTATTGTATGAAATGCCGCGCCAAGAAAGAGATCAAGAACCCCAGGAGCATCGTCATGAAGAACAAGAGACCGGCAACCCAGGGCGTCTGCTCGACCTGCGGCACAAAGGTATTCAAGATCGGCAAGTAGGTGTTCGGTCAGACACCTGAACCGTAGTAAGAAGGGCTGGATATCCCGCGACCGGGACCATCCAGCCCTTTCCTTTTGCTGATCACACCCTCTTAGTTGATGCGCAGCTTCGTGCCACCCGTCCTCCGTATCGCTTGCCCTTGCCAGCTCGGCCATGGAGTAGCCCAATGCCACTGCTACGGCAGCGGGTCGAGCAGGAACAGCCACATGTCCCTGGGGTCAGGGTAGTTCTCGAACCTCTCTAGGTGGATCATCTTCTGTATGAGGTCGACGCTTTCCAGGCAATACGGGCCACTGCCTACCCAGAAGTGTCCCTTGGCGGCATACCACTCCTCAAGATTGCTCCAGCGCTCCGCTGCCTCGGACTGACTGACATACAGGCCCATAGTAGGCTCATACGGGATGTAGTTGGTCGCTTTGGCATCGCCTAGGTACATCGACAGGTAAGCCAGGCTGGGTCCGGCGATGAAGCTCGTCCACTCCACTCCCAGTGCGGTGGCCTTGGGGCTGGAGAAGGCTAGCTGCTTGTCTGCCTCGGCCCTTATGCCCACCGCCAGGGTGTGCCAGACGGCGGGACCCTGAGCGTATACCGGCCACCACGTCGAGACGCAGAGCTCGGCGTCCATGGTCCAGTCATCAGAGTAGGTCTCTACGATCAGCCCGTACTCAGGGTTATCGGTGATGAACCTCACGCCCTTGAAGGCGGACATGAAGGAGTTGAACGATGGCACCGCAGAGGAGTCATAGATGGGGCTGGCTTCCTTGGCGCGGTCGAAACTGAGGATGGCGCCGATGATGAAGTCTCCCATGGAGAGCGTGCTACCATCGTGGATGGGCGTCTCGAAGATGTCCTTGGGGTAGTAGACCACGGACTTCCTCAGTGCAGTCGTTCCACCGGGGAAGCGGGTGGAGGCGGGGATGAACTGCTGGGTTGCTGCATCCCAGTCTGCCCAGGCATCGCCCGGAACTGCGATGGAAGGCGCGAAGGAGAGGGTAACCCAGTCATGGCCCAGGTCGGTGGATACACCTACCGGCAGGCCAGTCTGAACGGTGACCTCGGCCTTCTCGAAGTTGTGCGGCCATCGCAGGCCGTCGCGCACGTCGATAGCCCAGCCGGCGTCACCGGTGGCCCTGATCCAGAACATGTCATATTCCCAGTTGGAGCCAGCGATGGGGTTGGCAGGCTGCCGCAGTATGCTGGGCACGGCTACCCTCAGGTTGCCACCCACGGCGGGGTTGCCGCAAGCATCCTTGAAGTGGACGGTGTGAGCCCACATCCAGGAACCTTCGATGCCACCGGCCCAGTCAGCTGCCAGACCCACATTCTTCTTTAAGGCCGAGAAGCCCCGATTATCGGTGAGCCAGATGCGGACGGAGTCCTTCATAGCCAGCCATAGCGCCTGCTCAAACAGCTGCTCCCGCTCTTGCATGCTGGTGAAAAGATTCTGGTTCAGTTTGTGAGACACTTCATAGAACACAGGATCGGTGTCATAGGCCTGCCACAGCGGCACGGGCGGGCCCATGTCGGTGTAGAAGAAGGCGAAGTCGCCTCCCTGGTCTCGGGAGACCGTGGCCACGCCACCACCAGTGTAGATGTGAAACTCGCCGCAGGCCGGGTCGCCGTGGAGCCAGATCGCATCGGCGTCACCAGCGGTCTTGAAGTCGTAGGCAACTCTAAAGCCGATACGTTCCAGTTGGTCTCCCAGGTAGTAGCCTAACTCCTCTCGGTGGTCGCCCTTCTGAATGAGAAGGATGATCTCGAGTTCCTCCCCATCGTCATGCCAGGTGCCTGTGGTGTCGTCGATGTAGGCACCCTGCGCCAGCATTTCTGTTGCGATGACGTCGAAAGCATGCTCCGGCTGGTATCCATAGTAATACTCAATTGCTTCGACCAGGTCCGGATAGCGGTCTCTTGCATCGGCGAACTCGGCGTTGAGGACGGTGTACTTGGGGACGGCCAAGCCGCCCAGGATTTCGTTGGCGATGTAATCACGGTCGATCAGCCAGTTCATGGCCTCGCGGATCCTGGGGATGCCGAAGGGGTTGAACCTGCCGTCGGTAAAGAACGGCACAGGGTTGAAGCTGAACTCATTGTGCGAGCCGAAGCTCTTCACATAGTCAATGTCGGGGTTGGCGTCCACGATGGCGAAGAGCGCCGCATCGGTCAAAGTGTGCGCGTAGATGTCGAGGTCACAGGTCGCCAGTCGCTCAACTGCCGTCGGTCGGTATGGCTCGCTCTCGATGGTTATGGAAGCGGGCCAGTAGCCGACCTCCTCTTCCTCGTCAGGCGGATCGCAGGGCATGACGCAGATGCATGGACCGCCTGAGATCCAGGGTGTCTGACTAATGTGTTCCTCGGGTTTATCTTTGCGGGACGGATGATCATTGTACATTTCGATGGATTGTGTGATAGGCCTGATTACCCTGACCGCAGGGTCGCTTTGATGCAGTAATCAGAACACGGCGCCATCTCACGCCAGCTAAGCTGAGCGTCTACTCGCGAGTTGTGGGGTTCACCTCATCACTTGCAGTTCTCGGCGCTGTTACCTTTGGCTTGAGACCATCTCTTCCTCTCCCTTGACCTGCTCGCCGCATCCGCCTGCTAGGGCTTGCCGGGCAGGTGATTCCAGGAGGCCAGTGACTCCAGCAGGCGAGAGGGAGAGGATTAAGGCTTGCCCTGGGTTTATCAAAGGGTCAGGGAGACTTGGGCAAAGAACAGAGTTGCCTTTTTTCTGCAACAGAGTTCAAGCACTGAAAAGAATTTTTAACAGAATATATCCCTCACGAGTGAAAGGCTATTGACATGCTCGGGGGGGG
>PULQ01000115.1 GCA_003552465.1 Dehalococcoidia bacterium | reverse complement strand
CAATGCTCTTGGGGTTCTTGATTTCTTTCTTGGCACGGCACTTCATGCAGTATGCTTGCATCTGTATCCTCCTTTCTTCGTGGCAGATAGTAAGACATTCGAGTGCAACTTGTCAATAGCTTTGCCGCGAGTGAGCCCGAAATAGTCTTGAATTCCACGGGGGTTTGACCTCCATTATGGTGTGCAGACGACGAGAAATAGCTTGAAACAGAGCGGAACAACGCTCGCCGAGAGGCAGCCGGACTTTTCCGATGAGAAATTCGATCGGTGCTGCCGGACAGGCTGAAGCACCCCTTACCGGAGGCCAATGTCCGGCCCGGCAGCATCACGTGCCACGCATCCCGGTTCGCTGAGATGGCTCATCGAAGCAGAGTTGAGGCTGACCGGTGCGGGGATGAATACCCGCAAAGCGGATTAGCCCAGAAACCCGATCAACTCGCGGCTGTGGCTCGGGTGGCGAAGCTTTGCCAGCGCCTCTTTCTCGATCTGGCGTACCCTCTCCTTGGTCAGGCTCAGTTCCGCGCCCACCTCCCTTAGAGTTCGAGTACGCTCACCGTCGAGGCCGAACCTGAGCTCGAGAATGCGCCGCTCCCGAGGGGTCAGCGACTCCAGTGTTTTGCTCAACTCTTTCTTGAGCAGTCTGGCATCGGCCTCGTCCTCAGGCTGGACAGCCGTCCGGTCTGCGATGAAATCGCCCAGCAGGGCACCCTCTTCTCCCACCGGTGTCTCATAGGAGACGGGTGCACTCGAGCCGATCTTGAGCAGCACCTCCACCCTATCGGACGGCAGCCCTGCCTCAGAAGCGAGTTCATCTTCGGTAGGCTGGCGACCCAGCTTCTGCACCAGTTCGGTCCTCACCCGCAGCAGCCTGGTCAGATCGTCGACAAGGTAGCCCGGTAGTCGCACAACCCGCGATTGATCGTTGGCTGCCCTGTTGATGGCCTGCCAGATCCAGGGAACAGCATAGGTGCTGAATCTGCATCCCCTGCGGTGGTCGAACTTGCGCGCAGCATGCATAAGCCCGATATTGCCCTCCTGGATGAGATCGGATAGGGGGACTCGCCAACCCGTGTGGCCCTTGGCCACCCCAACCACCAGTCGCAGGTTGGACCGCACCATGCGGTCGATCGCCATTCGCGCCTTTTCCCTTATCCCTGCAAAGTGATCGGAGATCTCCGGGCCATGCATCTCCAGTTCTGTGGCACTCTCTGGCGACTGCGCCATCTCACTCAGCTGGTCAAGCGACGCTAGATCCTGCAGTCTGTCCAGGATGTGCCACGGAATGAGACGGCTGACAACCGATAACTCGATGATGGCTGTCTGCACCGAGTCCTGACTCATATCGGTGAGTTCGGCCACGGCAGCCGACAGGTGAGGATCCACCACGCCGTCTATCGCATTTCTCAGTTCGGGGTTCCAGATCCTGTCGGATATACCGCCGACCGCAGGCAGATCGAGATGCCGGTAGAGGGTCTCAAACAAGTTACTGGCCCGACCGGCCTTTTCCAGCAACCCGATCAACAGCTGCACAGCAGACGGCTGGACACCATCCTCATCAGCCAGGTCATGCTCCAGTCTGGCTAGATGCCTCCCCTCCTCTATCTGCCGGCTCAACTCGCGCACCTCCTCATCGGCTAGCATCTCTGTGCGCCCGACGTCGGTGAAGTACAGACCCAGCAGATTGTCGCCCAGTTCGACTCTGCGTTTGTCGGCAGAAGGCCCCGACTCATCCAGGTCCTCTGCCTCGCCTATGATCTCACGGTCGAAGTCCAGTTCCTCATCTTCGAAAGAGGCCCGCTCTCTGTCTCTTACTTCGTCCAGTACACCAATCATCTTCCACCTCCTTTCGGCTGTACGCGCCACAATCCCCACAGTCCATCCTATCCCGCAGGGTAATTGTACTCATGCAAGGCGTTGCTGTAAGCGACTTTAGTCTCATGCGTATACGTTACGATCAGTGAAGGCCGGAACAGTTATAGGAACGCAGTGCGGGCGATTGGAGATGCCTGATGATGATCGAACTCGGGAGCTAGTTTTGCAACAAGACTATCTCGAAGGGGCAGGCTATGGCCCCGTTAGGGCACACCAGTTCGCAGTCAGCACACCAGTCGCATTGAACCGTCTCAACGACTACGACCACCTTACCAACCAGGACCAACCCGTGCAAGTGGCACACACTTACACAGAGTCCACACCCCCGACATCTCCGCTCGTCGATAATCGGTTTCTCAGCCAAGCCTTACAATCTCCATATTAACCATTCTAATGACGTTGTGCCAGTCTGTCTGTGACCTTAGTCTCACGAGGGCTCCATTATCCTGCGAAGTGCTTCCTCGTCGGTTATCACGATTCGATGTCGATCCAGCCTTATCGCCCCCCGGTCTTCCAGTGACTTCAGTGACCGGCCCACCACTTCACGCGCCGTACCCGCCATAGCTGCCATCTCCTGCTGGGTCATCCTCGGACCGCTTCCGATCTCACCGGCAACATTCTCGAGAAGGATCCTGGCCACCCTGCCGATCACATGTTTGAAAGAGAGGTCCTCGACCAGACTGATGAGATGACGCACCCTGCTCGCCAGCGTCCTGACGACATTGATGGCAATGGGCGGGTGCTCCCAGAGCACGGCCTTCATATCATCGCCGGAGATACCGTAGAGAAGGACCGGGCCCATAGCGCGGGCACCGGCAGGATTCGGTCCCCCATCGAATGCCGGAACGTCGTTGAAGGACTCGCCCGGGCGCACGATGCTCAGGATCTGTTCCTTGCCGTCGGCCGAGGTCATGAATATCTTCACCACGCCGGAGACAACGATATAGAGAGTGGCAGATACTTCTCCCTCCAGAGAGACCATTTCGCCCCTGTCGAAGGACCTCTCGAAGACGCGGTCCCGTACCGACTGCAACTGAGCAGGGGTGAGGCCAGCGAAGTAGGGACTATCCTTAAGGAACTCCAGATCAACGGTCATAAGTCGTCACCTGATAGAGGCAATCTCCCGCCCACCAATCAAAGGCTGAGGTCACCTCAAGGCAAGCCGTGAGTTCTTGTTCCAGCGAGCTTCAATCTGAATCAGAACCACATGGTGCCATCGGCGTCGAGCACCATATCATTAAGGGTCGCGGCACCAACCACTCTGGCCTCGGGTACGAAGTCTCCCCTCTGAACATTCAGCAACTGCGTGCTCTGTTCGCAGACGAGCAACTCCACCCCTGCTTTGATCGCCTGATCCATCACCTCTTTCAGGGTTGGAAACTCGCCCTCCTTGACCGTCTCAGCCATGCCCTTCTTGACCACCGTTATACCCATTCCCAGGAAATAGATAGCAGCATCGATGTCCATAGCTTTGGCCGTCGCAGCCAGTACGAAAGGTGAGTAGAGACGCTTCGGAGTGTCAATGCCACTTGTCTGCACGTACAGAATCTTCTTAGCCATCAGAAACCTCCTATTTCGTTCTTTTTATGAGAAACCTGAGACCTTCGTCCATCTTCTCGATCTTCAGCATTTCCTGCCCGGCCCGCTTTGCCCAGGCCTGGAGATCGGGCTCGGCAGCGGGATCATCGGCAAGGACTTCCAGAACCTCGCCGATGGCGATCTCGTTCATCTTCTCCCTGGTCTGCAGCACAGGCATCGGGCAGTAGAGACCTATGCAGTCCAGTGTCACGTCGATTCGGTTGGCCGGATGGGTGCCCGTCATATCACCCTTCGCCTCCTGCCACCTCTTCCCTGATGTCGGCCCCGCAATGCGGGCAGGATTCCTCGGTCGGAGACATGGCCTCATGGCACCTGGGGCAGTAGAAGACCTCAACCCCACACACCTGACAGCAAGGCAATACTGCCCGGGCTATCTCCGCATCGCAGTACGGGCAGCAGCATGTGTTCTTTCTCTCTTCACGATCAGTCGCCATTGTTATCTCCTTTCTTTGGCTTGCTCCGATAGTCCTGTATGGCTTTCTGCAGAGCCTGAGCGCCAAGATTCGAGCAGTGGAGCTTGTTCTTGGGTAGGCCCTCCAGTTCGTCAGCTACCGTCTGAGGGGTGATCTTCATGGCTTCCTCGAGCGTCTTGCCCTTCGCCATCTCGCTGACCATGCTGGAGACGGCTATGGCAGCGCCGCAGCCGAAGGTCTTGAACTTGACGTCCTCCAGGCGGTTATCCTTGACCTTTATGTAGAAGGTCATCATGTCGCCGCAAACAGGGTTTCCCTCCTCACCCACCCCGTCAGGATTCTCGATCTCTCCTACGTTGCGCGGATTGGTGAAATGGTCCATCACCCTCTCACTATATATCGGCATATCACCTATCTCCTTTACCAGTCTTCAAATACTTGTCGTACAGGGGCGACATCTGCCGCAGTCGGTCCACCGCAGGCGGCATAGCTTCAAGCACATAGTCTACATCCTGACCTGTGTTATCAGTCGCCAGTGTGAAGAGGATAGAGCCCTGGGCGATCTCGTGCGACAGCCCCATTGCTATGAGCACATGGGATGCCTTGAGCGCCCGAGAGGTACAGGCCGAGCCGCTGGATACGGCGATCCCCCTGCTGTTCAGCAGCATGAGCATGGCCTCACCCTCAACGAATCGGACGCAGAAGCTCGCGTGACCGGGCAGCCGGTTTTCGGGATGACCCGTTATGATAACGTGGTCAACCTTCTGAGGCAATTCGGTGAGCATACGGTTGCGCAATCTCGTGAGGTGGTTCATCCGCTCGGTCATGTGGATCCCGGCCAACTCTGAAGCCTTTCCCAGGCCGGCTATCGCCGGTACGTTCTCCGTTCCTGCGCGTCTACCTCCCTCCTGTATACCGCCGTCAATAAGAGGTATGAGCCGCACCCCCTTTCTCAGCCATAGCGCTCCTACGCCCTTCGGACCATAGAACTGGTTCGGCGCCAGGCTCAGGGCGTCAACCCCCAGTTCACCGACTTCGACAGGGATCGTGCCCGTGGTGGCCACGGCATCAGTATGAAACAGGACGCCGCGTTCTCTGAGAACCTTTGATATCTCGGCTATCGGCTGGATACTACCGACCTCCCCATTAGCATGCATGATCGAGACCAGCACCGTATCATCTCTGAGGACACTGCGTACATCGTCCGGGTCAACCACGCCGTGCCTGTCCACCGGGACTTCACTCACCTCGAATCCCCACTTGGCCAGTGTCCTGGCCGAATGCAGCACCGAAAAGTGCTCAATCGCCGAAACCACAACATGCTTGCCCTTTTTCTGCTGTGCAAGGGCCAGTCCCTTGACAGCCAGGTTGTTGCTCTCGGTGCCGCTCCCCGTGAAGATCACCTCATCGGCATTGCCGCCTATCAGCCGAGCTACCTGCCCGTGGGCCGCTTCAACCGCCTCACGGGCACCATCCCCCCAATCGTGCAGCGAGGAAGGGTTCCCAAAGACATCGCCTAGATACGGCAGCATCGCTTCCGTGACCTCAGGATGAAGCGGCATGGCAGCCGCGTTGTCCATGTATACCTTTCTCATATCAGTCATCCGCCAGTACGACCGCTCTCCCCGGCTATCTCCGGCCTCATTTTACACTTCACAGCACCATTTTTCACCTGCCAGTTAAGCCGTCTTCTACCTATCTGGCCAGAGAAAACGGCTGGGCCTCCTCTCTCACTCCTGCTGCAGTCACATCGGCTCTGCCGCCGTTCTGGACCATGAACACCGCTACCCACCCGTAGATGTTACCAGATCGGTTACACCACGGCTGTGACAGAAGTTACACAATACACGCTGTTCTGATAACATAGAGGGGCATCGTGGCGGAGAATGCCATGGACGAGACTGGAGAACCAGAGTGAAGGAAGAAGTGAAACAGAAGGAGGTCAGGTCATGAAGAAGTACGACGTTGTCGTCATCGGCTCCGGGTGTGGTATGACGATAGTCGACGAAGCGCTGCACCTCGGTTTAAGCGTGGCACTGGTGGATAGAGGCCCGCTGGGAGGAACATGCGCGAACACGGGCTGCATCCCGTCCAAGATGCTGATATTCGCCGCCGACCGGGTGACGGAGATAGAGGAGGCCGGAAGGCTGGGCATCGAGGCGGAGATCAGGAACGTCGAGTTCGGTTCGATCATGGAGCGCATGAGGAGATCCGTACACGAGGGCCAGCAGCAGATGAGGAGCGGCATCGCTGAGATGAAGAACCTGGACCACTACGACGGAACGGGTCGTTTCGTAGCCGACTACACGATGGAGATCAACGACCAGACGATCAAGGCGGACAGAGTCTTCATCGCTGCGGGCTCGCGTCCCTTCATCCCGCCGATCAAGGGACTGGAGGACGCGGACTATTTGACCAACGAGGGCCTGCTGCAGCTGAAGGAGAAGCCGAACAGCATGATAATCATCGGCGGGGGCTATGTAGCGGTTGAGTTCGGGCACTTCCTGGCAGCTATGGGAGTAGAGGTTACCATACTCGAGATGGCCAGCCGCCTGGTCCTATCCGAGGAACCCGAGATAGCAGACGTTCTCAAGAAGGAGCTGAGCCATCGCATGGGCGTTCACACCGGTGTCCGGGCCCAGGAGATCACAAGAGATGCCAGTGGAGCTACCGTCACAGTCGATGACGTCAGGACAGGTATGAAGAAGGACTTCTCGGCTGAGAGGATCCTGGTCGCGGTGGGACGAAGGTCGAACGCCGACCTGCTGAACGCGGCGGGAACGGGCGTGGAGGTCGACCAGAAGGGCTTCATCAAGGTCGATGAATACTTTGAGACGACAAGGAAGGGAATATTCGCGGTTGGAGATATCAACGGACAGCAGATGTTCACCCATGTGGCCAATGAAGAAGCGTCGCTTGCTGCCTATAACGGCCTTCATGGGAGCGAGAAGATAGAGATGGACTACAGCGCCGCTCCCCATGCCGTCTACTCGCATCCACAGATCGCCTCCGTGGGCCTGACCGAAGAGGCCGCCCGGAGGACGCACAAGGTGTTGGTGGGCAGGGCCCGGTATGCGGACGTGGCCCAGGGCGAGGCTATGATGGACAGGACAGGCTTCGGCAAGGCGATCGTGGAGGCCGGGAGCAGGCGGATACTCGGCTTTCACATTATCGGCCCTTACGCGCCTGTTCTCATCCAGGCAGTGACTGATGCCATGACTTCGGGCGGTGGCATGGAACAGATACAGGCGAGTATGCAGATCCACCCGGCGATCACCGAGCTAGTACCGGCGGGATTCAGCAACCTGGAGGATGCCGGTTAAGGCCCGGCCTAACAAGAGGGTTCGAGTGCACAGTCACCCCGGCGTCGGCCGCCTTCGCTACGAATCCTTCTTACCATGGAAGAACTCGCTTCCGGCGCCCGGGTAGACCACCCGTCGCAATTTCTCTGTAGGCTCTGTGACCAAGGGCCAGACCCCGCTGCGCGGCTCGGCACCCTCTGCTGCTACGGGCGAGGGAGCTCTGTCCCTCATCTGCGGATGTCGACGGACGTCCACCTCCCGAACACTGTGGGAGAACTCTATGGGGATGCCGTTGGGATCGTGAGCATAGATCGAGTGGATGAACCCGTGATCGACCACGTCTGAAACGGGAAATCCGGCCGCCTCGAGTTTGTCCTTCAGCGACCACAGGTCTTCCTCTTCTTCAACACCAAATGACACATGGTCAAAGATGAAGGGACCGCTTACCGGGCGTCCATGCTCCTTCTCGATCACCGGTTTTACTCCGCTCCACTCGAAGAAAGCTATAAGGTCGGTCTCGGAGATCTGGAAGAAGTAGTGGCGGTATCCCGGTTGTCCCAGCCCGGCAACCAGCCGCATTCCCAGAAGGTCCCTCCAGAAACGTATCGTCCTGTCCATGTCTCCGGTTGCCATGGCCAGGTGGTTGACCCCGTTGTACTTGATCATCCTGTGCTCCTCCTTACGTCGCCTCTCTATCGAAGAATATCAGCATGTCCGGACATCACAATCCGATCCGACATGCCACCTGACTGCAGGCTTACCGACCATCCAGGCTGATGCTGCTGAAAGGCCCGGTTCAGATCTGGGACATGTACTCATAGGTACGTATTCCTCCCGATATGTTGCTGGCAGTGAAGCCGTTCAATCTCAACAGACGCGCTGCGTAGTACGACCTCTGTCCAACGCGACAATAGGTCCATATCTCCCTGTTCCTGGGCAGTTCGCCCAGTCTCGAACGCAGCTCTTCAAGAGGAATGTTGATCGCACCGTCCAGATGACCCGAGGCATACTCCTTGGGGCTGCGAACATCGAGAACCATGGCGTCTGTATCCTTTATGCCCTCCCAATGGGCAAGCGAGGCATCGGCCCTGAGGGCATTCGAGGCGATCATCCCGGCTATGTTGACCGGGTCCTTGGCAGCACCGTACTGCGGTGCATAACACAGTTCCGCCTCCTCGAGATCGAAGACTGTAGCGCCTTTCTGTATGGCCAGCGCCATCACGTCGATACGCTTGTCCACCCCATCACGACCTACTGCCTGTGCCCCGAGCACCCTTCCTTCCCCGGTGGAGAAGATGACCTTCATCATGATCTCCTGCGATCCGGGGTAGTAGGCAACGTGATTGTTCGGGTACAGGTAGACCTTCTCATAGTCCATCGGTCGGCCCGCCTTTGCCAGACGCGTAAGGGTATTCTCCGTCAGTCCCGTCGAGGCGATCGTCATGCCGAAGATGCCGCAGACGGCTGTACCCTGCACTCCCCGGAACACGGAGTCCCGACCGAAGATGCTGTCGGCAGCGATTCTGCCCTGGCGATTTGCCGGTCCACCCAGCGCAAGGCCGGTCCATTCCCCGGTGATGAAATCCTTCACTTCGACCGCGTCGCCCACGGCCCATATATGCTCGTCGCCCGTCCTCATACGTTCATCAACGCGTATGCCTCCCCTGTCCCCGATCTCAAGGCCCGCACTCCTGGCCAATGCGGCATCCGGGCGTACGCCGATGGCCAGTATGACCAGGTCGGCGGCGAACGTCTTGCCAGACCTGGTGTTAACGATCAACCCGTTGCCTGCTTCCTGACTGAACTCGGTCACCGCGTCCTGCAAATGAAGAACCACCCCATTCGCATCGAGATGGTTGTGGATAGGTGCCGCCATCTCATAGTCGAGAGCGGGCATGACGTGGTTCTGCATCTCGACGATGGTCACTGAAACGCCGCGTCGGACCAGGTTTTCGGCCATCTCGAGTCCGACAAAACCGCCGCCAACTATGACGGCGGTCCTGGCATTGTGGCGGCTGACCCAATCCCGTATGGAACCGCTGTCCTCTATTGTCCGCAGTGAGAACACCCCGGGAAGATCGATGCCCGGGAGAGGAGGGCGTATCGGCATCGCTCCGGGAGCCAGCACCAGCGCATCGTACTTCTCCCGATACCTGGACGACCGCTGCAGGTCCTCTACCTCTATCTCCCTGTTTTCCCTGTCGATGGCCAGGACGTTGCTGAGTGTCCGTACGTCGATGTTGAACCTCTGCCTGAAGAGGCCCGGTTTCGCTACTATGAGGTGTTGCTCCTCCGTAATCACATCGCCAACGTAATACGGCAGGCCGCAGTTGGCGAACGACACATGAGGACCGCGCTCGAATACAACGATCTCTGCCTTTTCGGATAGCCTTCTTGCCCGGGTGGCGCAAGAAGCCCCTCCTGCCACGCCACCGACGATCAGTATCCTGGGCCCGTCTCTGCCCGCGTCTGCCTGTGCTTTCACGTGCGTCCTCCTCTGAGATTCTTCTCAACTGCTACAGAATGGGTGAATTCTACAGCACCACCGCCTGACCTGCCAGTCATATGGTTTGCCGTTCGGTGAGGGACCGATGTAGATCACCGGGTGGGCCCGGCCCATGGCAGGACGGCTGATCCAACGCGGTGACGACGCAGCGATCGGCTTCCGCTCGCTACCGCTGGGAACCTGCCGGGTTGGTGCACCTGCCGTTCTCGGCTATACTGTGCTCGGCAGGTCACTGCACAGCGAGGAGGATAGCATGACAAAAGTGGCACTGGTAAGAACGAAGGACAGGAGCGAAGGAGTCAAGCGCTCGGTTAACCTGTTGGACGTGAAGTCTATTGACGGGAAGAAGGTGGTTCTCAAGCCGAATTTCAACTCCGCGGACCCGGCACCGCGCTCGACGCACAACGACACACTGCGGTCTCTTGTTCTCACCATCCAGCAGATGGGAGCAACGAGGGTGACCCTCGCTGAGCGAAGCGGGCCGGGAGACAGCACACGCACGGTCATGGAGAAGAAGGGCATCTTCGACCTTGCCCGGGAACTGGGTTTCGACGTAGTGAACCTGGAGGAGGCCGGAGAGGATGATTGGAGCAAGGTAGTGCCGCAAGACAGTCACTGGAGCGACGGTTTTCTGTTTCCGCGCATTTACCTCGAAGCGGAGTCGATCGTCCAGACCTGCTGTCTGAAGACACATGCCTTCGGCGGTCACTTCACACTCTCCCTGAAGAATGCGGTGGGCCTGGTGCCGCTGGCAGGCTATCCCTATATGAAAGAGCTTCACTCGTCGCCGCACCAGCGCAAGATGATCGCAGAGATCAACACTGCCTACTCCCCCGACCTGGTGGTCATGGACGGTGTAGAGGCCTTTGTCGACGGGGGGCCTGCCCGCGGCACCAGGGTGAATGCAGATGTGGTCCTGTCTTCGACCGACCGGGTGGCGATCGATGCGGTGGGGGTGGCGTTACTCCGTGTCCTGGGCACAACCCCGGAGGTCAGCCGTGGCGCGATATTCGAACAGGAGCAGATCGCCCGCGCCGCCGAACTGGGGCTGGGAGTGTCCTCGGCAGAGAAGATCGAGATCGTCACCGGAGACGCAGATAGCGAGGCGCTCGCCCGACAGGTGAGGGAGAGGCTTTCGGCCGGCTAGTCCGGTTCGCGATTTCCGGAGGCCGTCTCAGCACGTGATCGAACATACCCGCCCTGCGAGTACGAAGCAGGCCTTCGGCCCGCCAACACCCAGAGCATGGCCGTCTCAACAGGTACGATAAGGCCATTGACAACACCGCAGTCCGGAGCTAGACTGAAACACAGGCATTGCAGGCGGCTGTGTAAGTGATGATCGGGGATACGTACGCGATATGAGCTAGAGGCGCAAGGCACAGGTAGACGGAAATGGTTAAGGGTATAATCGGATACAAGGTCGTTGACTACAAGGATATAGAGGGCACGCTGATGAAGCTCAGATCGCATGCAATGCAGTATCCCGGTTTCGTGAGCGCTGAGAACCTGGTAAGCGAAGTCGACTCCACTGTTGTGATCATGATAAGCACGTGGCAGTCCATCGACAACTGGAGAGCGTGGCTCAAGTCGAGGATAACGCAAGACCTGGTTCGACCGAACAAAGAGGTTTCCAAGGAGAAACCCAGAATAACCGCTTACAGAGTGATGCCGGCGGCGAACTGGCGCTAGCGAAGCATCAGTCGTTGCCTGGAGAGCCGCCGGTCGATTCTTCTCCGAACGATCTGCGATCCTGGCCCCCCATATCTTGACACAACCCCACCGCATGTATTAGAATCTCGATGTTAGCCTGCTCTAACATAAGCACGGCTATGTAGTATGATGAACGGTGTCAGTGAGAAACCGACAGCATCTCTGGAAGACTACCTGGAGGCCATTGCCAGGCTCAAGGAGCATGAGGGGAGAGTCACCGTCACAGCGCTGAGCAGGTCGGTCGGTGTCAAGAAGCCGAGCGCACACTACGCGCTGAAAAAGCTGGCAGAGGCCGGCCTTGTGCTTCACGAGAGGTATGGTGACGTAGATCTAACGCCGGAGGGTGCCCGCGTGGCCGACGAGGTCTACAGGAGACACAAGGCTCTGTTCAGCTTCCTGACCGACGTCCTCATGGTGGACCCTGAGATAGCCGAGCAGGACGCCTGCAGCATGGAGCACGCGCTGAGCCGCGACAGCATCCACCGCCTTGAGAAGTTCATCGACCTGGTCATGCAGTGCTACCCGGGCAGACCCGACTGGGAGGAGACCTTCAACCGTTATGTAGATCACGGGCACGACGCCCGGAGGATCAAGGCAGAGATGGACGGTGAGTCATGATGCCCGGATGCCATGTGCCGGGTGCACAGGGCTGAGCATGGGGATTATGTAACCCCAATCGTGAGAGGAGGACACAAGATTGGAAGCACTTCTGTATAGCTTACTGGCCGGAGTCTCTACCGTCCTGGGTGCGGTGGTGATCATGGTCTTCGGAAGGCCCGGTCCGAGGCTGCTGTCGGGCCTGCTGGGATTTGCCGCCGGAGTGATGCTGGCCATTTCCTTCTTCGATCTTCTGCCCGAGGCCCTGGAGTTCGGCTCCATGCCGACGGCGGCGCTCGGGTTCTTGCTGGGCGCCGGCGTGATGTACGCACTCGACCGGTTCATACCTCACGCCCACGTTTCTTCGAGCCACGAGGTGGCTCTGGAGAGTATTCCCCGTGCTCAGGCACTGAGGAAGGAGATGCTGCGGGTGGGATACCTGGTGTTCTTTGGACTGGCCCTGCACAACCTGCCCGAAGGCCTGGCGATCGGGGCCGGCCTTGAGGTGAGCCCGGAACTGGGATTGTATGTGGCGATCGCCATCGCGCTGCACAACATACCTGAAGGCATTGCCGTGTCAGGGATCCTGAGAGCGGGAGGACTGTCGGCAGCGAGAGTTCTTCTTCTGACCCTGGTTATCGGGCTGATGACACCGCTCGGGGCGGGGCTGGGCCTGTTGTTCTTCCGTATCGCCCCTGTTTTCATCGCCGTTGGACTGGGTTTCGCAGCCGGCGCCATGACTTACATAGCCAGCGATGAACTGATCCCCCAGTCGAACAAGCTGAACAGCCACATCTCCATCGGAGGGTTGATCGTGGGGCTGCTGGTTGTCTTCATCATGACCGGTTAGATCGATCCCTGTATACTTATAAGAGGACCATGGCACGACTGCTATCCAAGTCCAAGTACCTCGCGGGCATGCAGTGTCCCAAGCTTCTGTGGACGGAGATACACAGTCCTGAAAGCATACCCGAGGTAGACCCCATCACACAACACATATTTGACCAGGGGCACCTGGTCGGAGAATATGCCAGGCGGCTCTTCCCCGACGGCATCGGTGTTCCGCACGATGACTTCATGGGTAATATCCAGGCCACCCGGAGACTGCTTGCCGAGAGAAGGCCTCTTTTCGAGGCGGGTATGCTCGCCGGGAGGGTCTACTCACGATTGGATATCCTTCACCCGGTCGATGAGGACGAATGGGACATCATCGAGATAAAGGCCAGTACGTCCGTCAAAGACGTTCATATCGATGACCTAGCCTTTCAGAAGCACTGCTGCGAGCAGGCCGGATTGAGAGTAAGCGCATGCAAGTTGGGGTTCATCAACCGGCAGTACGTCAGGTACGGTGATGTAGACCCGCGGGCGCTGTTCATACTGGAGGATATCTCGCCCCAGGTAGAGGACACCGGCGTCGATATTGAGGAACGAATCTCCGAGATGCACAGCGTGATTCTGAGCGGGACGTGTCCCGAAGTCCCCATCGGCAGGCACTGCCTGGACCCGTACGAATGCTCGCTCCGTGATACGTGCTGGGCCTTCCTCCCGGAGAACAGCATTTTCGACCTGCGAGGCGGTAAGGCGACGCAGTTCTCGCTGTATGAACGGGGCATTATGTCAATTAAAGACATGCCCGATGATGTCGCACTCTCCAGGCAGCAGAAGATCCAGAAGCAGTGCCTGATTACAGGCAATGTTCACGTTGAACGGGACGAGATCAGGCGGTTCCTGGCCCGACTTGAGTATCCGCTCTACTACCTGGATTTTGAGACGATAGCGCCCGCGATACCTCCATATGACGGCATGAGGCCTTATCAGGATATGCCCTTCCAGTTCTCACTGCACATCGTCGAGGGCGATGGATCGGAGCCTACGCATCACTCATTCCTTGCCGAGGGAGATGATGATCCCAGACCGCGTATCCTCAGTGAATTGAGGAACCTGCTCGGCAGCCGGGGCAGCATAATCGCGTACAATGCCGGCTTCGAGGAGGGCGTGCTCAAGGATCT
>PULQ01000018.1 GCA_003552465.1 Dehalococcoidia bacterium | reverse complement strand
ACTCCCCTCAAGAAATCGCCTTGCCTGATCGAGCGTCTGCAATCCTCTGTCCTTCATAATCAGCTGCATGCCCCATTATCACCTCAGGCTCACCTTGTGCTGGAAATCGATACCCCCTCCAGGCTCATCTTGCCTTGGAAGAGACTCACAGTGAACCGCGTCGGCCGCCGGTGCTATAATCAGCGCAGTACGAGAATACAGCAAGACCTTCGGACCATCATGGCAGTATTGCAGATACGGAACTTGCCCGACCCTGTGTTGAGGCAGAGGGCAAAGAGAGTGACCCGGATCGACGGTTCCGTTCAGCGTGTTATCGATGACATGATCGATACCCTGCAGGCCAACGGCGGTGTCGGCCTTGCTGCTCCCCAGATAGGTGTACCATTACGCATAGCGGTGATCGGCATGCCCGACGAGGAGATCATCACCCTGATCAACCCGGTGATAGTCAGGAGAACGGGCGAGCGTACCCTCACTGAAGGCTGCCTCTCGATGCCGGGTTATCACGGTGAGATCAAGAGATCACTCATAGTCAAGGTGAAGGCTCAGGACCGCCGGGGGAGGGATATCCGCATCAGGGCTGAGGGCCTGCTGGCGCAGGTGCTGGAACACGAGATAGACCACCTGAACGGCACCCTGTATCTGGATCATCTGGAGAGCCCTGAGCATCTGTACAAGCTCGACGAACCTCAGGAGAGGTAACTATCCCATCCCGCCTGAAATCCTGCATTACGGATAGAGCCGCTGAGAAATGTCCGATATGAGAGCCATCCGTCGGTATCCTTCCGCTGCTGCAGCAAAGGTGCCGATAGAGACGTCAAGACCAGACGCAAGGTGAGGGTTTGGATCCGACCTAGCTTCACATCCAGGTCAGGATGGCAACGCTGTTCCAGGCACAGACAAGCACCATCCCGAAGTTGAGCGGCTTCAACAGCCATCCTCTCCTCGCCAGGACGAGAGTCAGGACTACTGCCGAGGAGATGAGCCACTTGAACGCCGGGTCTGCGCCGAGGGTGGGACTAAGCAGAGGGTTGAGTTCATGGCTCCCCAGCCCGAGAGCAACCGCGGTTAGGACGCTATCCAGGATATTCAGGATAATGAAGGCCGCGCAGCTCGCGATACCTGTTCCTGCATCTACCCGAGAAACCAGCGGACGCACGACGCTCATTTCTTTCCTATCAGTACGAAAGTACTACTCTGGCGGAGCCCAGTCTAATGGAAAGCGAGAGGGATGTCAGTAACCGGTCGGTTTCCGAGGGTTTCTTTGCGGTTACATAGGGTTGCCTTAAGGTTTCAGTGAATCGACAGTCCTTCGACTACCCTGCACTCCGACACTGTAGATGTGGCCAAGCCACCGCCGTCGGCCTTGCTCCGCGGAGTTGTGTGCCCCTATAGCCCTATGAAGTTCGACTAGCTGGCCCGCTGTTGTGAAGACCGGCACTCATACACTTCTCCTGCCTGCCTTACGATCACAATGTGCTGCCTGACAGGGTTGCGTGCCCGGGTTTCCAGCACAACTTATGACGGGGTGACTCATGAGCGAAGGCATCGCTGCCTTCATGGAGCCACTGCGACTATTGTGATCTGGGTCTCCATCGTCCTCCCGCCGACGAACTCGGTCGGCGTGCGCAGCAGCAGCCCGAACTTCTTGGTGTCACTCGGTTGCAGGCTGGTGCCTACACCATCATAGGGCCAGAACTCGCTAAGAGTGTTGGTGATCGGCACATATCCATCTTCGTTTGGCCCTCTCGTTGTATCGCCAGATATGCGGAACCACAGGCCGTACACGTGCGGTCCATTGCTCCCGTCGTCGCTCAGCGTCCACTTGTATGCCCCGGGATCGTCGCCCCATGTGGCGTCTTGCCCCATTATCAAGGTGTTCACGGGGGAATTGCCGGTTACGGTCAGAGTGCACCACTCTATCGGCGGGTCGGTATAGTAGTCCGTATTCGATGCTACGTCACCAAGCGGCCAGTGTCCAACATCCAGGCTGATACCGATGTGAGACGCCCCGGTCATGGTGATGGTGACGCTCTGGCTATCCTCAGCCAGCGCTGGCACAGACAGGGCCAGCGCCAGCACGAGCGCTGCTGAAGTCAGTGTTAGCGCCGTCTTCATCCGCCCACTCTAACTCGATGTCGCTTTGCCCTCGATCCAGCACCGGTCCGGGATGCTATGCGTGCCTGCACATGTAGCCGGACATCGTTCTGAATCCCTGCAACCATACTATATGACATCCGACACACTGTCAAGAGGTCCCGGACTGCACCGGGCGCAGTAGCCGCGGTCGGCGAGAGGGAGGCCGTCCCCCTCGATGAATGTCGGACACCTTCGCGATCCAGTCCATCATCGGCAGGTGCGGGACAGACCCACAGCCAGGACTACCACGACGACAATGAGGACGGTCCAGATCGTGATCGGGGTGCGCCTGCTCGCCTTGGCAAGCCTCCGTTCGGATTCTCGCCTTCTCCTCCTTCTCCCCATGTCTCCATCCGGTGACAGTAGAATCTCAGTTCGTGTCCTGCTTCAGCTCTGCCGGTGCCAGGAACTCAAGCAGCTTCTCCACCCGGTAGGGAACCCGACCGCCTCGAGCTATGAGGTCTGCCATGATCTCTCCAACACTGAGGCTCAGGGCAAATCCAAATGTGCCCAACCGGCTTGCCACGTAGACGTTGTCCCATTCGGGATGACGACCCAGAGCGGGCTGCATCCGCAACACCGGAGCCCAGCACTCGAGGTCACCTCTGTGTTCAACCACCGACCCCTTCTCCATATCGGGAAACAACTCCGCTGCCATCTCAATCGCCGAGAGCTTGTTGTCGTCGGTCAGCGAACCATCGAAGTCGGTCACCATGTCGGGCCATCCCTGGAAGCTGTGCAGGATAACCCTGTCGTCGAAGTCGGGCACAATGGCCCCTTTCATCGTCCAGATACCGTAGCGAGGAAACGGACGGGGTAACTCGATCCTGATGCACTGCTCCCTGTGCAGTTCGACAGGCAGTTCCTTGCCCAGCCATGCTGTCGTGCTGCCCGTCCACGGCCCGGTGGCCAGAACCACCTGATCGGCCTCGATCTCGGCTCCGCTGGCCAGAACCACCGAACAGACTCGTGAGCCTTTACTGCCGAACCCCACGACCTCCCCGCTACGAATCGTGCAACCCGTCTTCTCCGCAGCCTGGGCAAGACAGAGCGTATACCTGTAAGGCTCGACCTTGAAACCGGGGAAGATCACCCCTCCCTTGGCCTGCCGGCTGATCCCGGGGAACATCGAACTCAGATCATCCTGCTTCAACCAGTCCCCTTCACTATACCCGGCGCTTCTGACAGCGGCCAGACCTTCCCTGTATATCTGTTCCACATCATCGGAGAGGGCGATGCGCGTGAACGGAAGCTCCCGATAGCCCACATCCACTCCCCCTCTCTCCTGCAGTTCCAGAATGGCTTCCGACACCCGGTGGAAACCAAGCCAGTGCAGGTCGATCATCCTCTGCCTTTCCTCCATCATCTGGCTACGGGCATCCTGAAACCCGGGGTCGGACAGAATGGGAAGCACGCTTTCGTTCCACACAAAATCCAGCGTCGAGCAGACCGCAGGAGGATACTCCCAGAAAGCCCACGCCTTGCCCGAAGCCCTGTCGGCAATGCCTTCCTTGTCGATTATCTGAGAACCTATGCCGCGTCTGCCCAGATGGTAGGCTATGGAACACCCGATCACACCCGCCCCCACGATTATGATTCCGTTCTTCATTGCCTCTGACCTCCTTAGGAATCTGCAGAGTCAGCATTCTTGGCGACGCTCTGCGCTCACACGGGGCGCATCACCTCCTGACTGCGTTTACCATCCTTCACCGCGCAGATGATTATGCACACCAGCCACTAGCACGATCCCGTCCGGCAACCCGGCCCACACCCGCCTATCGGATCTCAGGCCTTCTTGTGTGCCAGTCGGTCGCCTGCTCGTAGGCATACGCAACGCGCAGCACCGTCTCCTCATCGAATGGTCTGCCGACAATCTGAACACCTATGGGCAGGCTGCCGGCAAAACCACCGGGTACGGAGATGGCCGGCACTCCGGCTATGTTGATAGGCAGAGTGCATACATCGCTCAGGTACATCTGCACCGGATCTTCAAGCTTATCACCTAGCTTGAAGGGCACAGTGGGCGATGTCGGGGTTATCAGGGCGTCGTATCGCTCAAAGGCCCGGTCGAACTCGCGGATTATCAGTGTCCGCACCTTCTGCGCTCTGAGATAGTGAGCGTCATGATAGCCAGAGGACAGGGCGTATGTGCCCAGCATTATGCGCCTCTTGACCTCGGGCCCGAAGCCCTCTTCTCGTGTCCTCTCAGTGGCCTCAATCACATTCCTGGCGTCCGGCACCGAGAATCCGTATTTGACCCCATCGTAGCGAGCCAGATTTGCCGAGGCTTCCGATGGAGCCAGTATATAGAAAGCAGTCAGTGCATACCTGGTGTAAGGCAGAGAGGCCTCCCAGTCTATCTCGGCACCCAGCTCACTCAGCTTCTTTACAGATGCCTCCAGCGCCAACCTGACCTCACTCTCCGTTCCCTCGACGAGATACTCCCTCGGCACGCCCAGCCTCAGGCCTTTGACATCGGGAATCAGTTTGCGGGTGTAATCGGGAACTGGATGAGGTACAGACGTCGAGTCCTGCGGATCGTGCCCGGCAATAGCATTCATCACCAGGGCACAGTCGGTGACATCCCTGGTCATGGGCCCGATCTGATCCAGCGAACTGGCGAAGGCGATGAGGCCAAAGCGACTGACACGTCCGTATGTCGGTTTGAGTCCTACCACGTTACAGAAACCGGCCGGCTGCCGGTTGCTGCCACCTGTGTCCGATCCCAGAGCATATATCGCCTCACCTGCTGCCACCGCCACCGCCGAGCCGCCGCTGCTACCTCCAGGAACCCGACTTAGATCCCAGGGATTCCGGGTGGGAAAGAAAGCCGAGTGCTCGTTGGAAGAACCCATGGCAAACTCGTCCATATTCGCCTTCCCCACTATTATCGCGTTCTCTGCCCTGATCTTCTCGATAACCGTTGCATCATAAGGAGGCACGAAGTGCTCAAGCATCTTCGAACCGCACGTCGTCCTTATACCCCTGGTGCAGATAACATCCTTGATCATCACAGGTATCCCGGTCAGAGGGGTGATCTCACCGGAGGTTCTGATGTGGTTGTCGACTCTCGCTGCCTCCGCCAGGGCGATGTCATCGGTGACGGTTATACAGGCACGCACTCTGTCTTCACCCTCGGATGTCCGCTTCAGTACAGACTGCGTGAGTTCAACCGCCGAGACCTGTCTGCTCTTGAGAAGCTCATGCGCCTCATGGATGGTCAGTTGATTCAGTTCTTGCTCATGCATACCCAGAACACCCGCATTGTTCCAGCTTCGGCCCCCGGCATAGCGAGGACTGAATAGCGAAGCACCGGATACCGACCACGATTGCCACAGCCATGTCCGCTATACAAGATCTACACTCACTCCAGGATCGCCTGAACCTGGAAGCACTTCTCCGCCTGTCTGGGCGCGTTTGACAGAACGTCGTCCTGCGAGTACTCCTCGACGACATCATCCTTCCTCAGGACATTCTGCAGCGGGTTGATATGGGCCGCCGGAGGCACACCCGTCGTGTCCAACTGTTTGAGTGTCTCGAAGTACTCCAGCATCCTCGACATCTGAACTCCCAGTCTCTCGACCTCATCCTCCTCCAATCCAATACGCGCCAGGCCGGCGATGCTTCTGACCAAATCGTGGCTGATCTTCATCTCTATCCTGTTGGCCTGATGATTATAGCATCCGGGCCTGAGCATAACTAGCAGAGCCGGATCGCCGGTTGTCTTCATACCTCACCGAACCCCCATCGACGAGAGCGCTGCGAGATCCCTGTTATCATCGCTGGCTGGCTATCTGCTGACCACCCCCGAGAGAACCCTGTTGCCATCACAGGGACGGTGTAATATGATTCCAGGATGACCGGTTCTCGAGACCGATGGAGAAGAGGCTTCCTGGCCGGGGTGAAGCGGGGCGGACGTAGCTTCCTGTGGATATGCAAGATAGTTGTCCCGGTTTCACTGCTGACAACTATACTGCAGTGGACGGGCTGGCTTGATCAGATCAGCTTTCTGTTCGCTCCCTTGATGAACTTCATCAACTTGCCCCCAGAGGCAGCGCTGCCGATCATCAGCGCCATGTTGACTAACCTCTACGTCGCTATCGCCGCTATGACCCCTCTGCCCTTCACAGTTGAGCAGATGACCCTCATCGCCATCTTCACCTTGATCTGCCATAACCTTATCACCGAGGCGATAGTGCAGCACAGATCCGGTATGAACGTCGCCAAGATAATCGCAGTTCGCTTCGCGGCGGCAGTACTTACTGTCTTCATCGTCTCTCAGTTCTTCGGTGATACGGGTGAAGCGGTTGAGGTCTCGGCTCAGCTAACCCATGAAACGTCGCTGCTTGCAGCCATCAGAGATTGGGGGATCGGCTTGATAATCCTGCTCTTGAGGATTCTGGGCATAGTCATGGCTGTGATGATAATGCTGGAATTGTCAGAGTCGCTGGGCTGGACCGATCGCGTCGTGCGGGCTTGCCGCCCCCTGATGAGAGTTCTCGGTCTCTCCGAGCAAAGCGCAACCCTGTGGGTGACCAGCGCTGCATTTGGCCTGATGTACGGAGGAGCCGTCACCATTGACAAAGCCAGGAAGGGGAACCTGGGCAAGCAGGAGTTGGAACGTCTTCACATCTCGATTGCCATCAACCATGGACTGGTCGAGGATCCCGCTTTGTTCCTGGCCCTGGCGCTGAATCCCCTGTGGCTGTGGGGGCCAAAACTGGTCACCGCCATAGTGGCCGTGCAACTATACCGCGCCGTACAGCACCTCAGGGGCAGGCTGCGGAGTTAGGGCACGTGCACCCTGGAATCGCCGGCAAGGCTCTGCCCCATCCGCAGCGTATGAGACTGCGGAAAGGACTGCCGGGCAGGAGGCTCGTCCGCTGCTATGCGGTTAGAAAGCGGAGGAAGTAGATGATAGCCATCGCTCCTATCACGATCAGCCAGATGCCCACCAGGTAGTTCAGGATCCTGGGGAAGATCATCACTATGATGCCGAAGATCAGGCTGATTATTCCCCCGACCAGCCCCAGATTCGGGAGTATTCCCATGGATTGTCACCTCCTATCAACAAGTTCATCCAAGTATGCCATGCAGATGATCATCACGCAACAGGCAATAGGTACGGTCTCCAGAAATACCCCTTTTCATAGCTGAAGTAGTGTGAGACGCTTGAACTCATGTATGCCTCCGAGTACAATGGCGATGCCATGATCGGCTCCGAGCACATGAGGAGAATATCCCGCGTGTCCCCATCCAGGATCGTGTTTGTGGTGATGGATGGCGTGGGCGGCCTGCCTCATCCTGAGACAGGTAAGACGGAGTTGGAGTCGGCCCGCACGCCTAATCTCGACCGTATAGCGGGAGACTCGCTGTGCGGACTAACCGACCCCATCGGCCCGGGAATAACACCGGGGAGTGCGCCGGGGCATCTGGCTCTCTTCGGATATGACCCGGTTCTGTATGACGTCGGCCGCGGAATAGTGGAGGCTCTGGGGATCGACCTCGATCTGGAACCCGGTGACGTTGCCGCTAGGGGCAACTTCTGCACCATAGACGACAACGGGATCATCACCGACAGGAGAGCGGGACGTCTCTCGACGGCAAGGAACGCCGAGCTGTGCCGATCGCTGAGCGACATAGCTGTGAACGCAGCGTCGGTGTCCGTCTTTCCGGTCAAGGAGCATAGATTCGTTCTCGTATTGCGCGGCGAAGGGTTGTCGCCTGAGGTTACCGATTCTGATCCCCAGCAGACAGGACTGTCTCCAAAGAGGGTCCAGCCGCTGTTGCCTCGGGCACAGCATACCGCGGACGTTGCCAATCAGTTCCTTTCTGAAGCACGAGTTCGATTGACGAAGGAAGATGCCGCCAATATGGTGCTCCTGCGTGGATTCTCCCTTCGTCCCGAGATTCCCTCAATACCCGACATCTACAAACTGAAGCCGGTGGCCATCGCAGCTTATCCGATGTACCGCGGCCTGGCCAGGCTGGTGGGAATGGACGTCCTGCCAACCGGTGAGAGCCCGACAGACCAGGTAGAAACCCTGCGCCAGCATTATGATCGCTACGACTTCTTCTTCGTCCATTACAAGCATACCGACTCCAGGGGTGAAGACGGCAACTTCCAGGCCAAGGTGGAGGCAATCGAGGAGTTCGACAATGCACTCGCCGGCATACTGAGTCTGGATCCAGACGTCATGGTGGTCGCCGGAGACCACTCCACTCCGGCAACACTGGCTATGCATAGCTGGCATCCGGTCCCGTTCATGATCAGGTCCAGATGGTGTCGCCCGGACGGGGTATCGGAGTTTTCGGAACAGGCCTGCCTTGCAGGTGGAATGGGGCGTTTTCCGGCTACGGAGATCATGCCTCTGGCTATGGCCAACGCCCTCAAGCTCGATAAGTTCGGAGCCTAGAAAGAACACACGGAGCGCACGAACCGGTCATCACTGCCTGGTCTGCGTCGTGTCGGCAAGGCCGGCCTCCTCCAGCGCCTCCATAAGGCGTGCGGCCCTCGGATAGCCGATACGTAGACGGCGCTGCAGGAAAGAGGCTGAGACATGCTTATGCTCCTCAGCCAGGCGCATCGCCTGCTCCAGCAGAGGATCGGGAGCGGAGGCCATCCGGCCTCCCGGGGCACGATCATCTACCTCGTCGAATTCGACGGGGTTGACCTCGATCTGTTTCTGGTTTCCCCAGAAGTATACGAGCCTCTCGATCTCGGCATCGGACACAAGATTGCCCTGAAGGCGCTTGGGCTTGCCCGTCTCAGTGGGCATGTAGAGCATGTCGCCCCTGCCCAGCAGCTTCTCCGCTCCTACCAGGTCGAGTATCGTCCTGGAGTCAACCTGAGAGGTGACGGCGAAGCTAATACGGGTCGGGAAGTTGGCCTTGATCAGCCCGGTGACGACATCCACTGAGGGCCGCTGTGTCGCCACGACGAGATGAATGCCCGTGGCCCTGGACAACTGTGCCAACCGGCACAGCGTGTGCTCAACCTCGTCGAAGGCCGTCATCATCAGATCCGCCAGCTCGTCGATGATGAGGACCAGATACGGCATCTGCTCGCCGGGCGCGCGGTCCTTGTTGTACCCCTCTATATTACGCGCTCCCACCTGAGCAAACTCGCGATAACGGCTGTCCATCTCCTGGTTCAACCATTTCAGAGCCTTCACGGCTTTGCCGGAATCCACCACGACAGGAGCAAGCAGGTGAGGCAGGCCGTTGAAAGTCACCAGTTCCACCCTCTTGGGGTCGATCATGATGAACTTGACATCATCGGGACTGTTGTGAACGAGCAGACAGCAGACAACCGAGTTGAGACAGACTGTCTTGCCGCTGCCTGTAGCTCCGGCGATAAGCAGATGCGGCATTCTCGTCAGGTCGCCGGCCACCGCCTCACCGCCTGCGCCCTTTCCCAACGCGATGGCAAGCTTTGTGCGGGCCATAAGTCTCTGATATGGTGCCGACTCTATCACGCTGCGCAGCGAGACCGATCCAAACACCGTGTTGGGGACTTCGATGCCCACCACCGGCTTTCCCGGAACGGGGGCTTCGATCCTGATGCTGGGCGCGGCTAATGCCAGGGCAAGGTCATTCGCCAGAGAGGTTATCTTTTCGACCCTCACCCTGGTTCTCGATACTTCCTCCACTCTCGTCTCATAGGTGCCGTCCCTCCCCTTCTCTCTCACTTCCTTGTACTTCTTAGCCCATCCCGGTTCCACGCCGAACTGCGTCACGGTGGGACCCGTGTTCACCTGCACGACCCTGGCCTCCACACCATAGCTGGCCAGAGCTTCCTCAATCAGCCTCGCCCGCTGGTCGATATCCTCCTTATCCAGCTTGACCTCGACCGGCCTGTCCAGGATGTCGATCGGCGGCAGTCGCCAGCCTCCCGGAGTTAGAATCGGCTCGTATTGAGACCTCCACGCAGGAGCGGCGATCGTGGGAGATGGCTCCTCCTGGTGGGGCTCCACCTCAGTAACCGCCGGCGCCTCGACAGGGGGAGCTTCCCGGGAGATGCCCTCATCACGGGAGACCTGAACAGGAACGACGGCGGAACGGGGGCGACGGCGCGGGCGAGGAACGCTGGCCAGTGCACGCCCGCAAGTCTTGAGGGCATTCCAGCAGTGCCCGGGAATGATAAGAACTACCCCGAGCACAACGAGTCCGGCTATTCTCAGTCCTGCACCCGCGCCGGGGGCTCCTGCAATGCCCTGCCCGATCCTCCCTCCCAGTTCTGAGACTCCCAGTATCCCCCAGACCGCGAGAGCCAGACATATGCCGCCCATCACCCAGTTCCACCAGTGTTTGATATCGGACGACTGGCCGCGCCTTATCACCCAGACAAGGAGACCCAGGGCGATGACCACGATGACCACTCCCCATCCAAAGAGCGCGAACACGTGGTCCCGCAGGATAAGGAGCAGGACTACCAGCGCGACAACCAGGAGTACCCTGCGTACCGGAGGTGAAGCGACAAAGGCCAGAAACCGCCTTCCCGCCGATTGGCGTTGTACGGCTTTCTGCCTGGGCCTCGACTTGCGCTTTGCCTTGGCCAAGTGAATATGCCCCTAGTCGAACGTCTTCCGGCGAGTATCCCGAACATCCACAACGACAGGGATGATGACCGGCCGACGACGAACCCGTTCCTGGAAGAACCTGCCCAGCGCATCCCTGACCTTATCTTCGACGAGATCCGGATCACTCAGGCGTTTTCCCGCTCCGTCCAGTTCCGCCATAACCACAGCCTGGCCCTTTTCGAGCAATGAACGGTCTTCGCCCACGTCAACGAAGCCCCGGGTTATGATGCGCGGCCTTCCCGCCAGCCTGCCATTCTCGCCGTCGACGGCAACGCTTACGACAACCAGGCCGTTTCGTGCCAGCAGATTGCGGTCGCCAAGCACCGCGTCGTCCAATCCACCGGTTGTCAGGCCATCTACATAGACGACCCCGGCATCGGTGCTCTCGACCACCTCCGCTGAATCCTGCCCCAGTTCAAGCACATCCCCGTTCTCCAGCACGAACACGTTCTCCCGCGGAATCCCCATCAGGTGCGCCAGGTCGGCATGCAGTTTGAGATGGCGATACTCCCCATGAACGGGAACGAAGTACCTCGGCCTAACCATACTGAGCAACAGCTTCAGTTCCTCCCTGCTGGCATGACCGTGAACATGAACCTGCGCCAGTCTGTCGTAGATCACGCTGGCTCCCTGGCGGAAGAGGCTATCTGTAGTCTTGCTGACCAGCGACTCGTTACCGGGAATGGCAGTTGCCGAGATCACCACCGTGTCGCCGGGAACTATCTGGACCTGACTCCGCGGGTCACGATTGGCCATGCGCACCAGGGCTGAGGTAGGCTCGCCCTGGCTTCCCGTGCTGAGAACTATTACCTTGTGGTGAGGCAGACTCTTGAGTTCCTCAAGACGACACAGCAGGCCGTCAGGTGCGGACAGATAGCCATTCTTGAGCGCCATACTCACTATGTCCCTCATGCTCCTGCCGGTCACGAACACACGCCGATCGCGTTTGACGGCAACATCAAGGACCTGCTGAATCCTGGATATGAGGGAGGCGAAGGTGGTTACGATCACCCGCCCCTCGGCCTCGGCCGTGATGCGATCCAGGGTATCGCTTACCACAGTCTCCGACGGAGTATAGCCCGCCAGCTCAACATAGGTGGAGTCGGACAGAAGCAGAAGAACGTCGCCCCCTCCCAGCGCTGCCAGCTGGCTGAAGCTGGTCGGTTCACCGACTACAGGCGTGTGGTCGATCTTGAAGTCGCCGCTGTGCACCACTATTCCCTGAGGAGTATGGATTATCAGTCCCACCGAATCGGGTATGCTGTGGCAGACGCCGAACGGCTCTACGGTGAAAGCCCCTAGCGTAACCTTGCTCCCGGGAGCGAAGGTATTCAGTTCCGCAGCCGACCTCACTCCTCGCTGTCTGAGACCGACCGATATCAGATCCCGGGTGAACCTGGTGCTGTACACGGGCACCTGCAGACGGGACAGCACATGGTGCAGTGCCCCGATATGGTCTTCATGACCGTGGGTGATCACTATTCCCCGCACACTGCGCTGCCTCTCCAGCAGATAGCTGATATCCGGCAGTAGCAGGTCGACTCCGGGCATCTCCTCACTGGGGAACATGAGCCCGGCATCGATGACGATAATGTCCTGGCCATACTCCAGCACCGTCATGTTCTTGCCTATCTCACCCACACCACCAAGGGGGATGACTCTTAACTTGTGCGCTGCCATGTTACTCTTTCCTTCGTTGTCGCCCGGACGGTGAGGCTAGAAGAGGCTCAATTGGCGATCCTCGATCGGGCCCGGAGGCTCTTCCCTGCCCTGCGCCAGTATCTCAGGGATCTTGAGCATATCGGCCTCGATCGTCTGGCGTAGAGACCCCTGGTGCAGTGCAGCTGCGGGATGATACATCGGGTAGTAGAGAACGCCATCCAGCTGACGCGGCCTACCGTGGACCTTCCCTATGGTCTCAGTGGGGAAGTACCGCGAGAGCGAATGCCGTCCCAGTGTGACGATCATCCGTGGCCGAATAAGCGCCACCTGGCGGTCGAGCCACATGCGGCAGGCCTCTATCTCGGCGGGTAGCGGTTCTCGATTCTCAGGCGGCCGGCACTTGACGACGTTGGCGATGTAGACATCGTCCCGCCTCAAGCCGATTGAGGATAGCAACTGCTCCAGAAACTGCCCGGCCGGTCCGACGAATGGGCGCCCCTGCTGGTCTTCGTGCCACCCCGGTGCCTCACCTATGAACAGCAGGTCCGCATCTTCGGCCCCTGCACCGGGTACCACCCTGTTACGGTGACGTGCTAGCTCACACTCCTGGCAAGCCCGGATATCATCACACAATCGGGCCAAAGCTGACATCTAGTTTCGATGGTAGCACAAGTACCTTTGCCGGTCAATCAGTGCTCCCTTCGGATTGGCGAACGCCATGCTCACTCATCCATGTCCTCGTCCTCATCCTGCTCCCAGATCGGCTCCGTGAACTGGTCGATGAACTCGGCAGTGACCTTCTTGGCTATTCGGTCCATCTCCCGGTCCACCTGCTCGGCCATATTCTCAAGCGCCGTCAGGTCCAGCGTGATGCCCAGCATCTTCGTGAGGATGCCAAGCACAGCCAGCGAGGCCCTGGGATTGGCTATCTGAGTCGCATATCCGGGAACCTCGCCCAGCAGGCAGAGGCCCTCCATCCCCCTCTCTTTCGCCATCCCCAGGATCAGGCCGTTAAGGCCTGCTATACGGAGGTCCCCCCTGAGAATCACGTTATGTCTGCTCAGTTCCTCAACCAGGCCGGCGTTGGTAGCTACCCCCCACACCTTCATCTCGTCACTGTGGTGGACGCGTGTCACGGCGGCCGCGCAGGCATATAGCTTCTCCACCTTGAGTTGCGCCGCCACATCCAGAACGCAGTTGACCAGATCATACCCTTTGGCAACGGGCTGTTCCTCCCCAATGAATATGACCAAACCCGTATCGGAGTTGTCCGACTCCCAGTAGTAGAACTTGCTCTCGGGAAAGCGCGGGCTTCCCACCACATTCTCCTTCACGGTGACACCTACCGGTTCGAAGAAGCCGACAGGCTCGATCTCGCCGATCTCCCTGGCACCCAGCTTATCCACAAGGTACTTCGCTGCGGTAAGAGAAACGTCGCCAATGCCCGGCCAGGAGGCAAGCATGTAGCACCTCCCGGGACCCGGCTGCTCGTAGAGTTTTATCGCATCACTCATTTTTCAGCCCCCTTTGTGGAGATCGATACACGAGGGCAGTACAACGGTGGAGTGTACACCATGCTGTAACCCCATCCTGCCTCCCGGCCGATGCCCAGAAGCTCCTCCAATACCTTGAACACGT
>PULQ01000088.1 GCA_003552465.1 Dehalococcoidia bacterium | reverse complement strand
CATCCCGGTCGTGATCAAAGACGGCGAGATGGTCAAGGACCGCCGCGAACAGCAGCGACGAGACCACATTGCAGAATGAACGAAGAGGCAACGGTGGAACACTACATGCGGCACACGCTAAGCCTGGCCGCCGAAGCCCTTGAACTCGTTGAACTTCCCATTGCCGCCATCGTCGTACTCGATGACCGGATAATCGGCAGTGCCACCACTGCGGAAAAGCGGAAACAACGCCTGCTGGTGCATGCTGAGCTGGCGGCCCTGGAACAGGCCGACCGGCTTGGACTCTCGCTCACCGAACGACGCAGAGCCGCGCTGTTCACCAATCTCGAGCCGTGTCTGATGTGCCTGGGGGCGGCGATGTCGTTCTTCCTGGGCGGGATCCACTATGCGCTCGAGTCTCCGGCAGACGGGGCCGTCGAGCTGGTCAGTACATGGAACAGAACCGAAGGCGATATGCCCCAGTATTGTTTACCCGAGGTAACAGCAGGACTGCTGCGAGAAGAAAGCATGAGGCTGTTCGAGCAGTACGCGTTGTTACAGCCACCGGGCCCGATGAGAGACTGGGCCCAATCCCTGGCGCAGATCGACTGGACCCGGTGAGCAGCCTTGCGCCGAGTTCCGTATTGAGTATGAGCCCGAGGAGGACAGATATGAAACCTGAGTTCATTGAGAAGCCCGAGATGACACTGGTCGGGCTCGTCGGCTGTGCACCGGAGGTGGGCAAGCTGGACATCGGCGGGCTGTGGCAGCGCTTCGAGGATAGACACAGCCGGAGCATCAAGCATCAGGTCGAAGGCCGGGGCTACGAGATACACATTGAGGAGGAGACCACACCGCCCATGCACTTCTGCCTGGCGGGAGTGGAAGTCCGCAAGATCGAGGACCTGCCCGTAGAGCTGTTCGCCAAGGTCGTTCCTGCCTGTGAGTATGCCGTCTTCACCCACCAGTTCAAAGACGGCGGTTTCGGCGATGCCTTTGAGACAGTCTACAAGTGGCTGGAGAACTCGGAGTACGCTCCCGCCCATCAGTTCGACATTCAATGCTACGATTCGCGGTTCAAGAGCCCGGAAGACCCCGACTCAATCATCGAGATATGGGTTCCGGTGACGCGCAAGCAGCGATAGGCGCGCCTCAACACACATGAACGTGGATGAGTTTCTTCAGCCCGAACTGGTGAAGCTACTGGCACTGGGAGCGGCGGAGTTGCACGCCGATTACCACGGCATCAATGCCCGGCTGTATGACTCCGTTCAGGGAGGCGACCGTGACGTGGAATACTACCTGAGGACCATCGGAGACCGTCCTGCCTCGGTACTTGAGCTGGGCAGCGGAACAGGGAGAGTAACGATTCCCCTGGCGGAGGCCGGACACACCGTGTATGCACTGGACAACTCCCCCGACATGCATGACATCCTGCGGGGCAAGGTACCGGCCCATCTGCGCGACAGGATCGTGCAGGTAGAGGCGGACATGCGTGATTTCTGCCTTGATATGGCCTTCAACTTCGTACTGCTCGGGCTGAACACCGTGTTTTCCCTTGTTGACCATGAGAGTAGACGCGACTGCTTCCACTCTGTGTCCCGCCATCTGAAGCCGGAGGGAAGGTTCATACTGTACTTCATGTACCCTTCACCGGAGCTTGTCTCAAACAAGGACGGGATGTATGATCTGTCCGTGTACCAGGAGTCGCAGGACGGAGGACACGCCGTTGTCACGTACAGTCGCTACGAGGCAGCCCGACGACTGTCTATTCTGAACTTCCTGACTCTGGAGATAGCAGACGGCAGACTCTGCAGAGCTTTTGTCACGCCGGCCCTGGAGTATTATCCACCCGTGGACGAGATACGATTGCTGATTCAAGAAGCCGGTATGGAGGTTCTCGAGACGCTGAGCGACTATGACGGTACCCCATTCTCAGACTCAGGCGAAGGCGGAGATGTCATCATGGTAGCCCGGCCAAGATCACCGGATTAACGCCAACAAGGCACGATTTGACGTGTCGGAGCATCTGCGTCCGCTCCAGGCGCGTCATCGTGTATGCTGTGGTAGTATTCAGAGACGAACGGGAGGAAAACAGAAGCTGCACACTGACTCCCGTGCTCAACAGCTATGACACATAGAAGGGGAGAACCTTCGGGATGGGAAGCCGCTTACAGGGCACGACCCAGTCTCGGCTACATGACGGACGATCATCATGAGGACTGCGAAGCGCTCCACCGGATATTCCTTCAAAGTGGGGTCCGCCGCATACTTGACCTCGGCTGCGGCGATGGACGACACCTCGTCTACTTCGCCCGGCTTGGCTACCAGATGTACGGGCAGGACATCTCCCCCACCGCAGTGGAACTGGCACAAGCGTGGCTTGCCGGAGAGTCCCTTTCTGCGGACCTGGCAGCGGGCGACATGACCCGAATCCTGTGGCCGGATTCAGCTTTCGAAGCCGTGCTGTGCATCCAGGCCATCAATCATCACCGCGTCAGGGAAATCCGCCGGACGATAGAGGAGATTCGTCATTCACTTCGAAACGGCGGATTTCTCTTCCTCACTGTGGGCATCGACCGTCCGCTACGTCCCGACGCCCCGAAAGCAATCGAGGTTGAACCACGCACCTACGTGCCCACCGAAGGACACGAGAAGGGTGTCCCCCACCACGAGTTCACTATGGCCGAGTTGCTTCACGAGTTCCGCAGGTTCTCTGTTCGAGACGACCTGATGCCGGTCCACAAGGACAAGAACGAGTACACGTGTCTTCTGCTTCAGAAGACGACTGAATCACCACCCTAACCATCCGAGCGTCTGGATAGCCCCCAACGCCAATCCCCCTCATAGCATCAGCCCATTGGTCACATCTCGTTAGAGCCTGGAGGACAGGATGGTTCAGATTTCCCATCGCGCGACCATGCAGCCCGCCTATAGAGAAGCAACCAAAGGTGATATAATGACCATATCATCTCACCCGGATCACAAGCTGAGGTAGCACACGTGAAACTGGAGCCTCTACTACTGTCGAACCACGAACCCAAGATTGCCGATGAGTTCGATCCGTCAGAGTCGATCGTCGTCTACCCCGGCCACTGTCTTGACCTGTTGCGATCGGTTCCTGACGAGTCGCTGGGCCTCGTTGTGACTTCGCCGCCTT
>PULQ01000054.1 GCA_003552465.1 Dehalococcoidia bacterium | reverse complement strand
CTTCTCTCTTCCGCCAGAGAGCTGAGCAGCCGCTGCCGCTGTCCCTGGCGCCGGGGCAGAAAACCCAGGTAGACGAACTGATCGGTCGGCAGCCCGGAGACGACCAGCGATGTGATCACCGCTGAAGCCCCGGGAACGGAGACAACGTGGATCCCCCTTTCGATGGCGGCAACGATGAGCTTGTACCCTGGGTCGCTCAGCCCGGGCATGCCGGCTTCGGAGACCAGGGCCAGGTCTTCGTTTTCGACATAATCCAGCAGGTATTCGAGCCTGGCCCTTCTGCTGTGTTCGTGATAGCTGGTCATGGGTGTCTTTATGTCGTAGGCATTGAGCAGGCGGCGTGTCTTGCGTGTGTCCTCAGCCGCTATCAGCTTCACCTCCCTGAGAATGCGCAGGGCACGCAACGTTATGTCCTCCAGGTTGCCGATAGGCGTAGCTATGACATAAAGAGCGGGCACGGTGAGGAATTATACTTAATCGCCACGGTTTTATCTACACGTCTTCTTGACTTGAGGCCGGGAAGCTTGTATTATGTGTGCCAGTTCCCCCCAGGTTTTGAACAATGCCTCGTCATAAGATCAAGGAGATGGATCGCGTCTACGGATTCGATGAGGTCGCGCTCGCCCCCGGGGACATAACCATCAACCCCGACCAGACAGACATAGGTTTCGCCATAGGACCGCATACCCTGTCCATTCCCATCCTGGCATCGGCGATGGATGGGATCGTCGATCCCGCGTTTGCCGTCAAGCTCGGAGGCCTTGGAGGTCTGGCTATCCTCAACCTCGAGGGAGTGCAGACGAGGTATGAGAATGCCGGCGAGATCCTCGCCCAAATAGCAGGAACACCGGAAGAAGAAGTTACCTCTTTGATGCAGAAGGTGTACTCCGAGCCTATCAAGGAGAGTCTTGTAAGCCGGCGGATCCGGGAGATAAAGGAAGGGGGAGCGATCTGCGCTGTGTCGATAACTCCGGCCAATACCAAGCGGCTGGCTCCCATAGCCAGAGATGCGGGTATGGACATCCTGGTCGTGCAGTCCACCGTCACCACTGCACGGCATATCTCCAAGAGCTACCGGGGGCTGATCCTGCCCGAGCTATGCCAGCAGATGTCGCTTCCCGTCATAGTGGGCAACTGCTGCACCTACAGCGCGGCACTTGATCTGATGAGAACGGGGATCGACGGCATCCTTGTTGGAGTAGGCCCCGGGGCCGCCTGTACCACAAGGGAGGTCATCGGTGTCGGAGTCCCTCAGATCAGCGCCACGCTGGAGTGTGCTTCCGCCAGAGAGACCTATCTAAAGGAGAGCGGCAAGTACGTGTCGGTCATAACCGACGGAGGAATCCGCACCGGAGGTGACCTGTGCAAGGCGTTCGCCGCAGGTGCCGACGCGGTGATGATCGGCTCGCCCCTGGCCCAGTCGGAGGAAGCGCCGGGCAAGGGCTATCACTGGGGCATGGCTCATCCGCATCCGGCGTTACCGAGGGGAACCCGTATCAGGGTGGGCACCATCGCTTCACTGGAGCAGATCCTCCTCGGTCCCACCTCGGTCACCAATGGCACACAGAACCTCGTCGGTGCCCTGCGCACCGGGATGGGAGTTTGCAGTGCGCGGACCATCAAAGAGATGCACGGAGTCAGGATGGTCATCGCCCCGGCCATCAGGACCGAGGGCAAGCACTTCCAGGCGATTCAGAGCGCTCCCTGAGTATCCAGGAACGCGTTAACGACGAACCAGACCCCGAAGCCTATCATCGCAAGAGAGCAGACGCTGAATACGATCCTCTGAGTCCTGGGTGTCCACCATCGCCTCGATCCATATGTTCCCACGGATAGGAACTCGTTCCAGATCACATCCAGGGGCATATGTACCAGCAGCAACAGCAGGATTCCTCTGGGCCCGAACTCGGCGGCGACTGCGATGAGGGTGACCCCTACGGTGGCCCACCATGCGTAGAACGCCGGGTTGGTGGCAGTGACCACAGCACCCGTGGCCAGAGCGCCGGCCGGGAGTCCTCCCGCGGCACCTGACTCTCTGCTGCTAGCCCGGAACATGCGGATGCCCAGGTAGAGCAGCATAAGGCCGCCTGCGATGTATATGCCCTGCAGCACGCGCGGGGAGCCGAGGAACTGCGAGAGCCCCAGGTAGAGCGCAATAACGAGCGGCAGTTCGACGATGCAGTGTCCCGCACCGATCAGGGCGCCTGCATGCTTTCTGTGATAGCCCTTGGCTATGACGGCGGTGGTCAACGGGCCGGGTAGCATGACCCCTGTGAGCGAGATCCCGGCCGCGGACAGCAGAAACACACCGAGAGTCGTCTCCATGAAGCGCTCTCAGGCGAGGGAACTACGGATATACATCGTCTTCGTCCTCGTCCTCTTCTGGTGACACGGCCCCGGCGAAACCGGGGATCTTCGCGCCCAGCCTGGTTTTTCGCCCCCTGGGTCCTACGGGGATGGCGTCTATCATCTTCTTCAGTTCGGCCAGGGACTTGACCGACTGCGGGGGAGGTGCGACTACGCCATCTATCCCCAGTTGCCATAGTCCGGCAAGATCGGTCTTCGTTACCGCGGACGGCAGAATCAGCATCACCGGCTTCTCCAGGATATCGATGACCCTCCGGCAGGCGAGCAGGTGCTCCACAGCGACGAAAGGCTGACCGTCTCCGATACTGACGAACACGCCATCTATTTCAAGGCTGTTGACCGCCCTGGCCATGCCCAGGTCGAGGGACGGCTCCAGCATCAGGAACCTGCCCGCCTGCTCATTGTCCAGGACGGCGGCCGCCGTTCCCGTGTCGAGTACCAGGAAGTCGCATCCGGCAGCAACGAGTTCGCCTGCTTTGCCGGCGTCTCCATCCTTCAGGAACACGCCCAGGGGAACGTCCTCGGTCTGGTCTGTCATCTGCTTCACGATGGTGACGTCAGGCACCTGCTCCATGAGCACCCCGGCGTCGGCTCTTGCCGCGACCTTCGCCTCTGCCGCCTGCTTTCCGGCCAGCCCTGCGACGAGGAGCATAGTCGGGCTCTTTGACTCGGAGGAGGAGATATGGAAGCCGATGCGCGGGGCCGACGACCTGGAAAGGCTGACCAGTCTATCTGTGAACTTGCTCATATGACCTCCAGCCAGCGGTCGGATTCGAACCGACGACCGGCGGTTTACGAAACCGCTGCTCTACCCCTGAGCTACGCTGGCAT
>PULQ01000078.1 GCA_003552465.1 Dehalococcoidia bacterium | reverse complement strand
TTCAGGAAAGGAGGTAGTATGGCTAAGGCTAAGATCGAACCTTTGGGAGACAGAGTGGTGATACAACCCACACCCAAGGAAGAGGTAAGCAAGGGAGGGATAGTCTTACCGGATACAGCGAAGGAGAAGCCTCAGGAAGGCAAGATAATCGCTGTTGGTCCCGGCCGGTTGACCGATGATGGCACACGTATAGCCATGGAGGTCAAGAAGGGCGACAAGGTTATCTACTCCAAGTACGCGGGCACCGAGTTCAAGCTGGATGACGATGAACTGGTGATCATGCGTGAGGGCGACCTACTGGCCAAGATGGGTTAGCATTAAGGACAGGCATAAGACGAGCATAAGGAGGTAAGTGAATGGCAAAACAGATCATATTTGGCGAGGAAGCAAGGAAGTCTCTGAAAAGCGGAGTGGACACCCTGACCGATGCCATCAGGGTAACGCTCGGCCCGCGGGGACGCCCCGTGGCACTGGACAAGAAGTGGGGCGCTCCGTCCGTCCTCGACGACGGCGTTTCGATAGCCAAGGAAATCGAGCTGCCCGATCCCTTTGAGAATATGGGGGTGCAGCTGGTGAAGCAGGCGGCAACCAAGACCAACGACCAGTGTGGCGACGGTACCAGCACGTCGACCATTGTGGCGCAGGCCATAATCGCCGAAGGCTTCAAGAACATCGCGGCCGGCGCAGATGCAATGGCCCTGAAGCGAGGCATCGACAAAGGGGTGGAGGTTCTGGTCGAGGAACTCAGGAAGATGTCCATACCGGTTGCCGGTAAGGAACAGGTGGCCCAGGTAGCTGCCATATCCGCTATCGACCAGGAGATCGGTAATCTGATCGCCGACGTCATGGAGAAGGTCGGTAAAGACGGCGTGATCACCGTTGAAGAGGGCAAGGGTCTGCAGTTCGAGACCGAGTTTGTCGAGGGGATGAAGTTCGATCGCGGCTACATAAGCCCCTACTTCATCACTAACCCCGAGCAGATGAGGGCGGAGCTGGAAGACCCCCACATACTGATTACCGACAAGAAGATATCCTCCATCAATGAGATACTACCCGCACTGGAGAAGATCGTCCAGATGTCCAAGAACCTGGTCATCATCGCCGAGGACGTGGAGGGCGAGTCGCTGGCCACACTGGTGGTCAACAAGCTGAGGGGCACCCTGTCTCCACTTGCCATCAAGGCGCCGGGCTTCGGCGACAGGAGAAAGGCCATGCTCCAGGACATCGCAGTTCTGACCGGAGGCACTGTTATCTCAGAGGAGGTAGGCAGGAAGCTCGACTCGGTGACGCTTGATGACCTGGGCAGGGCCAGAAAGGTGATCGCCGACAAGGACAACACGACCATAGTTGAAGGCAAGGGAGACGTGAAGGCCATCGAGGGCCGCATCAAGCAGATCAGGTCTGAGATAGACATCAGCACCTCGGACTACGATAAGGAGAAGCTGCAGGAGAGGCTGGCCAAGCTCGCGGGCGGAGTGGCGGTTATCAAGGTGGGCGCAGCCACAGAGACCGAGCTTAAGGAGAGAAAGCACCGTGTGGAGGACGCCCTGTCCGCCACTCGAGCAGCCGTCGAGGAAGGCATCCTGCCCGGCGGCGGCATCGCGTTCCTCAACGCCCTACCGGGCCTGAAGAAGCTCAAGGTAAAGGGCGACGAGGCCACCGGGGTTGCCATACTGAGGCGTGCCCTGGAGGAACCGCTGAGATGCATAGCTCAGAACAGCGGCCGGGAGGGGTCGGTGGTGATCAACGAGGTGAGGACCAGCAAGCCCGGTATCGGATACGACGCTCTGAAGGATGAGCTAGACGTGAACATGATAGAGAGAGGCATCGTGGATCCGCTCAAGGTTGCGAGGAGTGCTCTGCAGAACGGAGCGAGCATCGCGACCATGATCCTGACTACGGAGTGTCTGGTAACGGACATTCCTGAGAAGGAGAAGGCTCCGGCTATGCCACCGGGCGGCGGATATCCTGATTACTAGACGCCTGCCGATCGACAGAATCAAGCAGAGAGGGAACCACCGTAAGGCGGTTCCCTCTCTCTGTTACGACTGGATTCCCAGCAGTTCCTTAAGAGGTTTTTCCTCTTTCACCGGGCCGGTTACAGCCAGATTCAGCCCGTGCTCGGTCAGAACCTGGTCGGCTACCTCTCTTATATTGTCCAGCGTGATGTCATCGATGATAGAGACAACATCGTCCATGCTCAGTATCTCGTTATTGAGGATTTCCTGGCCGCCGTACCACAACGCCACGTTCCGGCTGTCCTCGAGCCTCAGGTATAGCCTGCCTTTCGACAGTTCCTTCGCCCTGGTAAGCTCACTGGCGGTCATCCCGCTCTTGGTTTTGGAGATCACTTCCAGGATGGCAGCGACGGCGACCTCGACCTTGTCGGGGGCGACGCCGGCATAGATGGTGTACGTCCCGGAATCGAGGAAGTGCTCGGTATAGCTGTGAATGTCGTAGGCCAGTCCACGCCGCTCCCGGATCTCCGTGAACAGGCGGCTGCTCATGCCTCCGCCGAGCACCGTGCTGAGCAGGTCGATGGCAAAACGCTGCGGATGGGAGCGGGAGAATCCGTGAACAGCCAGGCACAGGTGCGCCTGCTCGATGTCTCTGGGCTCAACACGCAGCCTGGGCTCGGTCTGTTGATCGTCGGTCTTGTAGCCGGTAGAGAACTCGCCGGCAGACCATTTTCCCAGAAGACGCTCAACCCTGGTCAACGTCCTGTCGTGGTCTATGTCGCCCGCGATGCTGAACACTGCGTTGTTGGGCATGTACCTGGCGGCTACGTGGTCCAGCATCTGCTGCCTCGTAATGGATGACACGGTCTCCTTTGTTCCGATCACCTCACGTCCCAGGGGCTGTGACGGCCACAGTAGCTCATCGATCAGCGAGTTCACGCGCTGCTGGGGAAGGTCGAGGCTCATCTTGATCTCCTCGTGGATGACCCCGCGCTCTCGTTCAATCTCCTTCTCCTCGAAGAGCGAGTTGAGCAGCACGTCGGAGAGGACGTCCAGAGCAACGTCGAAGTGAGGGCTGGCCACCTTGCACCAGTACATGGTCAGCTCCCTGTCGGTGCCGCCATTGAGAATCCCGCCCACGCCCTCGATGTCCTGGCTGATCTCCCTGGAGGTGGGTCTCTTCTGCGTTCCCTTGAAGAACAAGTGCTCCGCAAAATGGGTGATGCCGGCCTCCGAATCGTCCTCATAGCAGGATCCGGCACCGACAAGGATGACAAGGCATGCGGACCGGCTCTCAGGCATCCTGCTGGTGATGACCCTCAAACCATTGTCGAGAACGGCCTCCGTGTACATTAACGTGAATTGTACTTCATCCCTCGGTCCGGGTCAATCAACGGTTGCCCTTTTCCCCGCGACCTGTTATACTTCTAACCCGTGTTTCGGCACATGCTAGGAGAGATAGGGGCGGCCAAAGACACTCGTTCTGGGTCGCCCTTTTTTTATGCGATTCTCAAGACTCGAGGTGAACGTTAGAATGGAAGTGTTAAGCCCATACAAAGAAGCAACAGACGTAATACTTGAGGCGGGCGGAGAGCCTCTCAAACTGTGTTACCAGTGCGGCCTGTGCACCGGCACCTGTCCCTGGAACACGGTCAGGAGCTTCATCGTTCGACGTATGATGCGCGAAGCGCAGATGGGGGCAACCGACTTCGGTAGCGAGGACGTCTGGACCTGTGTTACCTGTCGCGCATGCGTGAAGCGCTGTCCCAGGGGTGTGGAGATCATCGATGTCATCCGGGCGATACGGCGCGCGGTGGCCAGTATGGGCATTGGGGTCGTCCCCGATGCGCTCAGGATTTCGGCCAAGAACATCGCGGGAGTCGGCAACCCTCTTGGCGAAGCGCCGGAGAAGAGGAATGACTGGGCCGGGGAACTCAAGGTTAAGGACTTCGCTCCGGGTACAGATGTGCTCTATTTCCCCTGCTGCGTTCCCTCGTATGACCCTGATGTGAAGGGTGTGGCCCGGTCCACGGCGGCGATCCTCGATAAGCTCGGGGTTGACTACGGGTTGATCGGCACAGACGCGAAGTGCTGTGGAGAAGCGATCAGGAAGGCCGGCCATGAAGAGACTTTTCAGAGCCTGGCGCAGAGTAACATCAACCTCTTCACTGAGAGCGGCGTCAAGACTGTGCTCGTTTCCTCACCCCACTGTTATCATACCTTCAAGGCCGAGTATCCCGAACTGGGAGGGCAGTACGAGGTCGTTCATGTCACGCAGTATCTCGCCGAGCTTATCGAGAAGGGAGACCTCAAGTTTTCCAGGAAGCTGGAGAAGAAGGTGATCTACTCGGATCCCTGCTATCTGGGCAGGCACAATGACATCTATGATGAGCCGAGGGCGGTCCTGAAGGCCATCCCCGGGGTCGAGCTACTGGAGTTCCCGGACGCTCGCGAGGAGGGCCTCTGCTGTGGTGGTGGCGGCGGCAGAATCTGGATGGACACCCCGAAAGGGGAGAGGTTCTCCGACATCAGGACGGAGCAGGCTGCGGAGATGGGAGCGGAGGTGATAGCCGTGGCCTGTCCGTACTGCGTGTTGAACTACAGAGACAGCGTTCTCTCAATGGGCAAGGGTGAGGCGATCCAGGTCAAGGATGTCGCCGAACTCGTTGCTGAGGCAATCTGATAACGGAGTGTTGAAATGGAAGAGATAAGGACTGGCGTCTACATCTGTCACTGCGGGTTGACCATCGCGGGCGTGGTGAATGTGGAGGAGCTAACCGAGTATGCCGAAAGCCTTCCCAACGTGGTTGTCTCCCGTGAATACAGGTATATGTGTTCCGACCCGGGGCAGGACCTGATCAAGAAGGATATAAAGGAACTGGGGCTCAATCGGGTTGTGGTAGCTTCGTGTTCCCCCAGGATGCATGAACCGACGTTCCGCAAGACCGTTGAGGACGGAGGTCTCAATCCCTATCTGTATGAGCATGCAAACATCAGGGAGCACTGTTCTTGGGTTCATGATGACAAGGAGCTGGCGACGAAGAAGTCGAAGGACCTGGTCAGGGCTGCTGTGAAGAGGGTCTTCCACCATGAGTCACTGGTAACCAGAGAGATTCCCCTGAATCCCAATGTGCTGGTTATCGGCGGCGGCATTGCAGGGATGCAGGCGGCTTTGGACATCGCCGACGGGCATAACAAAGTGTATCTGGTGGAAAGGGATCCCAGCATTGGCGGGCATATGGCACAGCTGGACAGGACCTTCCCCACTCTGGACTGTTCTGAGTGTATTCTCACCCCCAAGATGGGCGATGTAGGACATCACCCGTTCATCGAACTGCTCACCTATAGCGAGGTGGAGGAGGTGTCCGGGTCGATAGGTGATTTCAAGGTAAAGGTCAGAAAGAAGGCCAGACATATAGACGAGAGCAAGTGCATCGGCTGTAACTTATGTGAGGAGAAGTGCCCCTGGAAGACGGATAGCGAGTTCGAGGCGGGCATGGCGAAGCGGAAGGCGGTCTATATTCCGTTCGCTCAGGCTATTCCCAACATCGCGGTGGTAGACGCGGATCTCTGTGCCTACATACAGTCAGACGGCAAGAAGTGCGGAGCCTGCATCAAACTGTGTGATGCCGGGGCGATAACCCCGGAGACTCTGCTCAAGCAGACCGATGAGATCGTTGAACTCGAGGTCGGCACGATCATCGTGGCGACCGGGTACGACCAGTTTGACCCTTCGGTGATACCTCAATACGGATACAAGAAGTACGACAATGTGCTGACCGGCCTTGAGTTCGAGAGGATCACCTGCGCTGCCGGACCGACTGAGGGCAAGATCGTTACCAAGGACGGCCGGCCCGTGGAGAGCATTGGAATCGTCCACTGTGTAGGCAGCCGGGATGAGAACTACCACGAGTATTGCTCGCGGGTGTGCTGCATGTACGGACTCAAATACGCCCATCTGTCCAAGGAGATGGCCAACGCCGACGTGTACGAGTTCTACATCGACATGCGCTGTTTCGGAGAAGGCTACGAGGAGTTCTATAAGCGGCTGTCGGAGGAGGGAGTGAATTTCGTAAGAGGTAAGGTGGCCAGGATCACAGATGAGGCGCAGACCGATGAGGAGCAGGGCAAGCTGATCGTGGTCAGTGAAGATACACTGCTCGGTAAGATGATCCGGGTGCCCGTGGACATGGTTATCCTGTGCTCTGCGTTGGAAGCGCGTTCGGATGCGGAGAACGTAGGCAAAGTCTTCAACATCAACCGGAGGGCCGACGGCTTCTTCCTGGAAAGGCATGTCAAGCTCGACCCGGTCGCTACTCCGACAGACGGCGTCTATATCGCCGGCTGTTGCGAGGCTCCGAGAGACATCCCTGACACTGTGGCCCAGGCTGAAGCGGCGGCAGGCAAGGCTCTGTCACTGATAAGCAAGGGCACTGTAACACTTGAGGCCGCCATATCCACCGTGGACGAAGCTATCTGTCACGGATGCGGACGCTGTGAGGAGATCTGTGCGTTCTCGGCGCCCAATGTCGTAACCAAGAATGGCACCCTGGTCTCCAGCGTTAATGAAGCGCTGTGTAAAGGGTGCGGTTCATGTGCCGTGGTCTGCCCGACGGGGGCAATAGCTATAAAGCATTTCACTCAGGATGAGATACTGGCTCAAGTTAGTGCTTTGACGGAGGCTTAATGATGGCTGGATTCGAACCTCAGATTATCGCTTTCTGCTGTAACTGGTGCACCTACGCTGCCGCGGACCTGGCGGGGACAAGTCGCATGCACTATCCGCCGAATGTCAGGATCGTGCGGGTGATGTGTAGCGGCATGGTGGATCCCATATACGTGCTCAAGGCCTTCGAGGGCGGCGTTGACGGGATACTGGTTGCCGGTTGTCATCTTACCGACTGTCACTATATCGACGGCCCTGTTAAGTGTGATGAGACGGTCAACAAGCTGAGAGAGGTGCTTCATGTGCTGGGTCTTGAAGACAAGCGTCTCAGGCGCGAGATGGTCGCCGCATCGGAAGGGGTTCTGTTCGCTCAGGTGATCAACGAAATGGTGGAGGACCTCAAGAAGCTGGGACCTTCACCGTTCAAAGCTAAGACGGAGGCTCTGGCGTGAATCTAGAAGACATAATTCAGAAGACCAAGCCCTACTATTGCCTGGAGTGTGGCAAGTGTACGAGCATATGCCCTGTCTCCCGGTACGATCCGGGCTTCACTCCGCGGGGCATGATCGAGAATGCCCTACTGGGGTTTGATGATGAGGTGGTGCTCAACCGGAAGCTCTTCTCCTGCCTGACCTGCTACACATGCCAACCGGAATGTCCCAGCGATGTCGACTTTCCGGTCTTTGTACGTGAAGCCAGAGGCCTGGCGCAGGATAACGGTCAGTCCGGCGTGTGTGCTCACTCCGGGCAGTTGCAGTCACTGGCCCGACTCATGACCAACCCCGACATAAAGCAGAACAGGCTGGAATGGCTCTCCGGGGAACACCGGGTATCGGACGACAGCGATGTCTTGCTGTGGGTGGGATGTGCCCCGTACTTCGAGCCCATCTTCAGGGATGTCGAGTTCAGCGCTCTGGGGGTGATCAAGTCAACGCTCAAGACCATGAACTCGCTGGGGGTCGAGCCCAGGCTCCTGCCCAATGAGCGGTGCTGCGGCCATGACGCGCTGTGGACCGGTGACTTCGAGACGTTCAGGAAGCTGGCCGAGCATAATGCGGCCCAGATCAGGGAGGCCGGGGTCAAGAAGATAGTCTTCTCCTGTCCCGAGGGATACCGAACCTTCAAGATGGATTATCCCGCTCATGTGAAGCTTGATTGTGAAGTGCAGCATTTCTCCGAGTTCGTGGCGGAGCGGATAGGGAAGAACGGGCTGAAACTGAAAGAGACAAAGAAGAAGGTCACCTACCAGGATCCATGCCGGTTGGGAAGGCACCTGGGTGTGTACGATGCCCCGAGGAAGGTGCTGGAGTCGATTCCGGGCATTGAACTGGTTGAGATGAGGCACGCCGGGCCGGACTCTATCTGCTGCGGCACCAGTGCCTTCACCAATTGCGACTCGCATTCCAACCTGTTGAGATCTGAGAGACTAAAGGAGGCGGCCGCCACGGGGGCAGAGACGCTGATAACTGCCTGCCCCAAGTGTCAGACCCATTTCAGGTGCGCCACAACAGACAGAGGGGAAGAGCGTCGCTCGACCCCGCGGCTGGAGATCATGGATCTGGCGAACCTGGTAGCGAATGCCACGGGAGAGTAACAATGACTAATGGTAAGAACGGACGAAAATCGGTACTGGTAGTTGGCGGTGGTATAGCCGGAATCCAGTCGTCGCTTGACCTGGCCAATATGGGCTTCAAGGTCTACCTCGTGGAGAAGTCCCCCAGCATCGGGGGCAAAATGGCACAACTGGACAAGACGTTCCCCACCAATGACTGTGCCATGTGCATTCTGGCCCCCAAGATGATCGAGGCCAGTTCCCACGACAACATAGAACTGATGACCTACTCCGAAGTGGAGAAGGTCTCTGGAAAGCTCGGAGAGTTCAAGGTTCAGGTGAGGAAGAAGTCCTCTTTCGTGGATTGGGAGAAGTGCACGGGATGCGGTGTGTGCCTTGAAGGATGTCCCGTTATCATACCGGATGCCTTCGATCAGAGTATAGGTTCAAGGAAGGCGATATACCTTTACTACCCGCAGGCCGTTCCCAAGAAGTGCGTCATCGACAAGAGGGAGGAGCGGCCCTGTAAGGCGGCCTGCATCGATGCCTGCCCGATTCACACCAACGTGCCGGGATACATCAAGCTGGTTGAACAGAAGCAGTTCAAAGATGCCTACAAGCTGATCAGGGAGACCAATCCCTTTCCGGCCGTGGTCGGAAGGGTATGCTACGCGCCGTGCGAGGAAGCCTGCAATCGCGGTCAGATGGACGAACCCCTGTGTATCCGGGACCTGAAGAGGGTTCCCGGTGATCAGTGGAGTGTCGACGACCTGGAAGTCCCGACAGTAACGAAGACGGGCAAGAAGGTAGCGGTCGTCGGGGCCGGTCCCGCCGGTCTTACGGTGGCCAACGATCTGGCCCTGAAGGGTCACGATGTAACCGTATTCGAAGCCCTTCCCGAGCCGGGAGGAATGCTGCGCGTGGGGATACCCGAGTATCGTCTGCCCAAAGCGATACTGCGTCAGGAGATCGGCTATATTGAGAAGCTGGGTGTGGAGATCAAGACCGGCATCCAGGTGGGCAAAGACATCACGCTTAAGCAGTTGAAGAAGGATTATGATGCCATCTTCCTCGGTGTTGGAACACACGGCGGCATGAGGCTCGGTGTGGAGGGCGAGGACCTTCCCGGTGTGATGGAAGGCATAGCGTTTTTACGTGCTGCCAGCCTCGGAGAGAAGGTTGGCGTGGGAAAGAAGGTCGCGGTGATCGGCGGTGGCAACACAGCCATCGACTGTGCCTGCACCGCCAGGCGACTGGGAGCAGAGGAGGTGACCATCGTCTATCGTCGGTCGCGGGCCGAGATGCCGGCGGCCGCTGAAGAGGTGGAAGCGGCGGAAAAGGAAGGCATAAGGATCGAATTCCTGACCAATCCGGTCCGTTTCTCTGCGCAGAACAAGAAGCTGGCGCAGATGGAGTGCGTGCGGATGGAACTGGGAGAACCTGACGAAAGCGGGCGGCGACGGCCGATCCCGGTCAAAGGTTCGGAGTTCACCACGCCGGTAGATACGGTGATCGCTGCGCTGGGACAGACCGCGGAGACCGACTTCCTTAAGGAACAGGGCGTCTCGCTTTCTAAGAGGGGCATGATAGAGGTGGAAGCCGGGACCGGAGCGACCAGTGTGGAGGGAGTGTTCGCCGGAGGTGACGTGGTTACCGGGCCGGCCTATGTGGTTGACGCGATTGCGGCCGGGAAGACGGCAGCCCGTTCCATGGATCAGTATCTGAATGGACAGCCTCTGGAGGCCGAGAAGCCGGCCGGAGAGCCGGAGGAGTTCTCCAAGGAGGAGATAGAGGATCGCAAGAAGAGATTTCCTGCAGCTAAGAGAGTGAAGATGAAGGAGGAGCCCGCCAAGAGTAGAGTGGCGGACTTCCGGGAAGTGACCAGGGGCTACTCCCTGGAAGAAGGCCTTGAGGAGGCTTCGCGATGTCTGGCCGGTCAGGTGGAAGGGTGCATCGAGTGCCGCGAATGTGAGAGGCGATGCGAGCCGGATGCCATAGTGTACGGGATGAAGGATGAGGTAGTTGAGCTGGACGTGAACGCGATAATAGTTGCCACGGGGCTCGGGCTGTACGATCTCTCGCCGCTGACAGAATACGGCTATGGCAAGATCAAGAACGTGATCACGGCCATGGAGTTCGAGAGGTTGACCGCTGCATCCGGCCCGACCATGGGCGAACTGAGGAGGGCTTCGGACGGCCGGATACCCGAGAACATAGCCTTTATCCAGTGTGTGGGCTCCCGCGATCTCAGGAACAAGGCCTACTGCTCCAGCGTCTGCTGTATGCACTCCACCAAGGAGGCGATGCTCGCCTTTGAGCATCATCCAGGAACGAAGTCCACGATCTTCTACATGGATATGAGGGCTGTAGGCAAGAGGTTTCAGGAGTACATCGCCCGCGCGGAGAAGGATTACAACGTGACGTACATAAGGGGAAGACCGGGCAGGATCGAGGTCAACCCTGAGAATGGTAACCCCGTCATCTGGTATGAAGAGACTACCACCGGAGAAGTGAAGAGCTTCGAGACGGAGATGGTAGTGCTTGCTCAGGCCATGGTTCCTGAGATCGATGAGACGCTGGCGAAGGCACTGGGCATAGAACTGGATGAGGAGGGTTTTGTGAAGACGGAGGACAAGCTGCGGCAGCCTCTGGATACGACAAGACCGGGCGTTTTCGCCTGCGGATTTGTCCATAGCCCCCGGGATATTCCCGACTCGGTTACCCAGGCCTCAGGGGCAGCGGGCAGGGCCGCTGAAGCTATATCAGGAGGCAAGTAAAGTGGAAGAACCTCGTATCGGTGTTTTCATCTGCCATTGCGGCATAAATATCGGGGCATATGTCAAAGTGCCCGACCTGGTTGATTATGTCCAGGAACTCCCGAATGTGGTGTACTCCGAGCGAAATCTGTTCACATGCTCCGAGGAAGGGGTATCGGCCATCAAGAAGGCGATTAAGGAGCACGATCTGAACCGGGTCGTGGTTGCCTCATGTACCCCGAGAACCCATGAGACGCTGTTCCGGGCGGCCTGTGAGGAAGCGGGCCTGAACAAGTACCTCTTCGAGTTCGTCAACATAAGAGACCAGTGCTCCTGGGTGCATATGAAGGAGCCCGAGAAGGCGACAGAGAAGGCCGGCGACCTGATCAGGATGGGAATAGCCAAGGCACGGTTGCTGCAGCCTCTGGAAGAGATAGAGATAAAGGTGGCTCCTTCTGCAATGGTGATCGGCGGAGGGGTGGTTGGCATGGAGGCCGCCCTGAACCTGGCCAAGCAGGACTTCGACGTTCACCTGGTCGAGAAGGAACCGGAGCTCGGAGGCACTCTTCGCAGCATCAACATGCTCTTTCAGACGAACCAGGAGGCAGCGAAGCTGGTCAAGACACTGGCCGAACAGGTCAAGAGCCATCCCAGGATCAAGACTCATCTCTCATCGAAGATCAAACAGGTCACCGGGTTCATCGGCAACTTCGAGGTCAAGCTGGACAACAAGGCAGGAGAGAGCGAGTTCAGTGTAGGCACCATTATCGTGGCCGTCGGGGCTGAGTCGTTGAAGCCAGAGGGGCAGTACGGCTACGGAAAGCTGGCCAATGTGGTCACCCAACTGGAACTAGAGGAGAAGATGAAGAAGGGCGAGCCTGCGGGGCAGAACGTGGTGATGATCAACTGCGTCGGAGCTCGAGTTCCGGAGAGGACTTACTGCAGCAGGATCTGCTGTATGACGGCGATCAAGAACGCCTCCCTGATCAAGGAAGCGAATCCGAAGGCGAAGGTCTGGGTGCTGCACCGCGACCTTATGACCTACGGGGTGGATTTTGAGAACCACTATCGAAGGGCAATGGAGCTGGGAGTCAGGTTCATCAGGTACAGCCTGGACAGGCCGCCTGAGGTGATCGGCGAGAAGAAGGTGGAGAAGCTCAAAGTGTACCATGAACTGTGGAGAAGGGAGATAGAACTACCCTGCGATACGCTTGTTCTGACCACTCCCCTGATCCCCAGTGAGGATAACAAAGACATATCCAGGATGCTGAAAGTATCTATGGATGAGTTTGGTTTTCTGCTGGAGGCACACTTGAAGCTGCGCCCGGTTGAGTTCGCCATGGACGGGGTATACATATGCGGATCGGTACGCTGGCCCACCGACGTAACGGAAGGGGTCTCGCAGGCCTATGCCGCTGCGGCAAAGGCAGCCGGCCCCCTGAGGATGGGTTATGTGAAGGCCGAGGCGATCAACGCAGCAGTCGATGAAGAGGCGTGCTCAGGCTGCGGGGTCTGCGAGCTTCTGTGTTCCTTTCAGGCTATCGAGCTTCAGCCCAAGGGCGACAAGAGAGTGTCCCATGTCAATGAGGCACTGTGCAAGGGCTGCGGCACCTGCAGTGCTGCCTGTCCGTCGGGAGCCATCAGTATGCACCACTTCACCGATGAGCAGATCCTGGCTCAGGTAGAGGCTCTGTTTAGCTAAGGGAGTTGAGGCGGAGCGCACTTGATGTTTCGGATTATCTCTAGAGAGACCCTGGCCACAAAGGTCCATCTGTTCGACATAGAAGCCCCGGCAGTTGCCAGGAAGGCACTGGCCGGGCAGTTTATCGTGATCAGGATCGACGAGAGGGGCGAACGCATACCTCTCACGATCGCCGACTGGGATGACAGGAAGGGTACTGTCACGATTGTCTTCATGGAGGTGGGAGCTACCACCGCCAGGCTGGCGTCGCTGCAGGCCGGTGACTCCATTGCCGATTTTGTCGGTCCGCTGGGCATACCGGCGCACGTGGAGAAGTTCGGCACGGTGGTCTGTGTGGCGGGAGGAGTTGGCGCGGCACCGATAGCACCTATCGCCAGGGCACTGAAGGAGAAGGGAAACCGGATTCTCTCCATTCTCGGTGCGCGAAGCAAGGATCTGCTTTTCTGGGAAGACAGGCTGCGCAGCGTGAGCGAGCGGCTGATAGTGACGACTGACGATGGCAGCTATGGACGGAAGGGGGTGGTGACCGAGCCTCTGAAGGAGTTGCTTGAGAGCGGAGAGAAGGTTGATCGTGTGGTTGCTATCGGCCCGAGCATAATGATGAAGTTCTGTGCTCAAACTACAAAGCCATACGGTGTGAAGACAATTGTCAGCCTGAACGCGATAATGGTCGATGGCACCGGCATGTGCGGTTGCTGCCGCGTTTCGGTCGGTGGCCAGACCAGGTTCAGCTGCGTCGACGGCCCCGATTTCGACGGCCACGAGGTAGACTGGGACCTTCTACTGGCCCGGCAGCGCATCTACTGTGATGAGGAGAAATGCGCCCTTGAGCACTGGCAGGCCCGTACGGGCAAGGGCGCTCTAACTGAGGCCTGATAGGAACACATGGCTAAGCTGAATCTCAACAGGGAGCCGATGGCGAAGCAGGACCCCGGGACCCGGGGCAAGAACTTCGATGAAGTTGCCCTGGGATATAGCGGCGAGCAGGCTGTAGCGGAGGCAGGCCGCTGTATCCAGTGTCCCAAGCAGCCCTGCATCGATGGTTGCCCCGTGGGGATAGACATCCCCGGCTTTGTAAAGGCTGTCGTTGATGACGATATGCCCGAGGCGGTGAGGATCCTCAAGGATAAGAACAGCCTGCCCGGCATCTGCGGGCGGGTCTGCCCCCAGGAGGTACAGTGTGAACAGGTGTGCACGCTGGCGAAGAAGGAAGCCCCCATAGCCATAGGACGCCTTGAGCGATACGTGGCTGACTGGGAGATCGCTCATCCGGAGGCCATCAACAGGGAAGAACAGCGGGTTAGCTCTAACGGCAGGCGAGTCGCCGTCGTTGGCTCAGGTCCGGCAGGGCTGACCTGTGCCGCCGACCTGGCCAAGATGGGCTACGGGGTCGTCATGTTCGAAGCACTGCACGTTGCCGGCGGGGTGCTTGTGTACGGCATACCGGAGTTCAGGTTGCCCAAGAGCATCGTCCAGGGCGAGGTAGATTATGTCGAGTCACTGGGTGTGGAACTAAGGCTCAACCACGTGATCGGCAAGATAGCCACGGTGGATGAGCTTCTGAGGGACGGCTTCGACGCCGTGTTCCTGGCGCCCGGTGCCGGCGCGCCTATGTTCCTCGATATACCGGGGGAGAACCTGGGCGGCGTCTACTCTGCCAACGAGTTCCTGACCCGGACCAACCTGATGAAGGCCTATCT
>PULQ01000005.1 GCA_003552465.1 Dehalococcoidia bacterium | reverse complement strand
TCGGGGTGAGAGGATTTGAACCTCCGACCACCTGAACCCCATTCAGGTGCGCTACCAGGCTGCGCTACACCCCGTCGCTTTTATATGTTATCATAGTCGGCACTGCAAAAAAAGGCACAGGACCGGAGGTTTGTGATCATTGTCTAAGAAACAAAAAAGAGCTACGCCAAGACCGGCGCCCACCAGAAGGCAGCTCTCCAAGTGGGAGCGGCAGGCGAAGATACGCCGGATTGTCATCATCGTGTCTGTTGTGCTGATTGCGGCGCTGGTCACTATGGTGAGCGTCGCTATCTACGGTGACAGAGTTGCTCCCTGGCGCGAGGTTGTTGTCAAGGTCAACGATGCTTCGATTCGCATGGGTCAGTACGTAGACATGCTCGAGTTTCAGTCATATCTGATGAACGACGATGACGAGATCGTCTACCAGATAGCCGACGGGGTTCTCGATTCGATGATAAATTCTGAACTCATCAGGCAGAAGGCCAGGGAACTGGGGATCATGGCGACCAGCCAGGAGATAGACGAGAAGATCAGGGAGTACGAAATGATGATACCCAGATGGCCAGATGAAGACGACTGGCCCAGCCCAGAGGTGGGGAGAGACATGATCAGAGCCGAGGTCCTATGGGAGAAGCTCGTTGATCGCTTCGACGCGGAACTGCCGGACATGGAGCAGGCACATGTGCAGGTCATGCTGGTGGAGAGCGAGGCAGTTGGTGAAGAGGTACTCTCCGCCATCCAGGCGGGAGGCAACTTCACCATCCTGGTTGATGAGTATTCATACCATCCTCAGATCGGGGGAGACCTGGGGTGGCTGCCCGAGGAGCTTATGCCGAACCCGATTATCGCTGACGCCGCCTTAAACATGACGGCGGGCGAGGTTCACGGGCCGATCCACGATGCGACGGCGGTCAAGAACCTGGGCTACTGGCTGATAGAGGTCACCGATATCATGGATGAAGAGGAAGTACCACAGGTGAATGCCAGGGCGATACTGCTGGGCAGCGAGGCAGAGGCGGAACAGCTAAGGGATGAACTGGTGGTCGGGAACTTCACCGCTCTGGCCATGGAGTACTCCCAGCATGATAGCGGGAGGGATGGGGGTGAACTGGGCTGGCTAGAGCCAGGGGACATGGGCAGCACGGCCTTCGATGAAGTGGCCTTCGATCTGCCTACCGAGGTGGTGAGCGAGCCGGTCAGGGATGAAGCGGTGCAGACCACCGGCGGTTACTGGATAATAGACGTCATCGACAGGGAGTCGGAGCGTGCTCTGGAAGGGGAAGCCAGGGAGACGATGGCGTCCAGGGAGCTTGTTGACTCATTCGAGGAGTGGAGAGAGGAGAGCACCATTGATGATCGTCTTGACGACGAGAAGCAGTACTGGGCGATACGCGAGGTCCTGCGAAGGCGATAGAACGTGGTGAACAGCGAAGTCACCCTGCCATTTCTACTCTGCACAGTGTCTGTTCACAAAGGCAGCTAAGTGGTCGATCGGGACAAGATCAAGCTGGCGATGACCTCGATGCTCGAGGCGATAGGCGATGATCCCGCCAGAGACGGCATAAGGGATACGCCTCAGAGGGTGGCGGCGATGTACGCCGAGCTTTTCTCCGGGATCGATGTCGACCCCAGGGACGAGCTGGCAGTGGACTTCGAAGTGGGGTATGAGGAGATGGTGATCCTGCGGGATATTCCCTTCTACTCGATGTGTGAACACCATCTTCTGCCTTTCTATGGTAGTGCTCATGTGGGCTACATACCCAGCCCGGGGGGCAAGGTCGTGGGAGTGAGCAAGCTGGCCAGGGTAGTGGAGATCTGTGCCAGACGTCCCCAGTTACAGGAGCGCATGACCAAGCAGATCGCCGACGCCATCTATGACGCTCTCCAGCCGGATGGTGCGGCCGTGGTCATCAAGGCGGAGCACCTGTGCATGGTGATGCGCGGGATCAAGAAGCCGGGGTCATCGGTGATAACGTCGTCGGTTAGGGGTATCTTCCGCAGTAAGGTAGCGACCCGCACCGAGTTCCTATCGCTGATACACGGCAGGTAGTCTACTCGTTACGCAGGGACTCGATGGGGTCCAGTCGGGCCGCCCGCACCGCCGGGTATAATCCAGAGACAAGCCCGATGAAGATGGCCACGCCCAGCGTCAGGACAACAACATTACCCGCCAGTCTGACATCTATGGGAAAACCGGCGCCGGCTGCCATGGCGGCAACGAACTGAATGATCCCCCACGCCAGCCCTACCCCGACGGCACCTCCGAGGAAACTGAGCGTGGCAGCTTCGGTGAGAAACTGGGTCATGATGTCGCGCCGCTTGGCCCCTACGGCCTTGCGCAGGCCGATCTCGCGTATACGTTCGGTTACCGAGACCAGCATGATGTTCATGATCCCGATACCGCCGACCAGCAAGGAAATGCCTGCAATGGCGGCGAGAATCCGCTGGACCAGTCCCAGCATCTGTCCGGCAGTAGCAGCGACCGACTCCATGTTGATGATCCGGAAATCCGCCTGCTCTCCCTCGGGGACGCGATGGCGTTCCCTGAGGATGGCGGTGATCTCCTCGATCGCCGAGTCTATCTCATCCCTGCTGTTTGCCTGGACGGCAATGTTCTGAACCCCTTGTCCGCGAGCGGTCACCTGATCGGGAGCCAGAGTGGCGTAGTAGGTGGGTAGGGGAATATATGCCGTCATGTCTTCGGTGCCGAACCCGACGCCCTTGGTCTCCAACACTCCGATGACCTGGTATTGCCGGCCGTCGATCCTTATGGGCTGGCCTGTGGGATCCATCTCAGCGAAGAGACTGCTGGCTATCTCGCTACCCAGAACCACTACCCTTGACCTGGCCCTATCATCACTGTCGGTTATGAAGCTGCCTCTATCCAGCTCGAGGTTGTTTATCCACACGTATGGTGGAGTGACCCCGGCGACTATGGCGGTCATCTGCTCTCTACCGGCCACGATCTGCACGTTGTAACGTTGTGCGGCGGCAGCCACTCCCGCCACCGAGGGAGCCTGCCGGGCGATCGCCTCCGCATCTTCCAGAGTGAGCGGCGGAGATCCTCCGATGGTAACTCCCCCAAGGTCACGGGGCAGGACATAGATCAGATTGCCTCCCAGCGAAGCAAAGGCCTGCTCCATCTCGGCCTCCTGTGCCTGCCCGAGAGACATGATGGAAACGACTGCGCCCACACCGATCATGATGCCCAGCATGGTGAGAAACGAACGCAGTTTGTTGCTGAGCAAGGCCCGGACGGCAATGCCGGCAAGATCCAGAAGTTTCACTCGGACTCCTCTATCAAACCATCACGTATCCTGATGGTGCGCTGAGTACAGGCAGCGACCTCCGGATCGTGAGTGACCAGGATGATGGTCATCCCCTGCCGATTCAGGCGCTCAAAAAGCTGCATGATCTCCTCGCTGGTGCGGGTGTCCAGGTTGCCGGTGGGTTCATCGGCCAGGATGAGGGATGGGTTGTTAACCAGGGCGCGGGCGATTGCCACCCGTTGCTGCTCTCCTCCGCTCAGTTCACTGGGCCTATGGGTGACCCGGCCGGCCAATCCCACCAAATCCAGGACATCCAAGGCACGTTGCCGCCGGTTGTTGGTGCCGCTGTAGACAAGCGGCAACTCGACATTGCCCAGAGCCGACGTTCTCGATAACAGGTTGAAGCTCTGGAAGACGAAGCCTATCTTCCTGTTTCTTATGTCGGCCAGTTGATCATCGCTAAACTCACTGACCAGCGTGCCATCGAGGTGATACCGCCCTGCTGTCGGGGGATCGAGACAACCGATGATATTCATGAGGGTGGACTTGCCCGAACCCGAGGGCCCGGTGATGGCCACCATTTCGCCGTTGTCGATCCGACAGCTCACACCGCGCAGGGCAGGAACCTCGGTTTCCCCCGCCCGGTAGATCTTGGTTATCTTCTCGAGTTCCAGCATCAGGCACCTGGCATCGGGAACATGTTACCGACTGGACTTGTGCGCCCGGGCAGTACCACCTGCTCACCCTCTTCCAAGCCGGACACCACCTCAGTATCTATGCCGTCGGACAAGCCCAGGACGACCGGCCTGTCTTCGATCTGCCCGTCGATGTAGACTCTGACAATCGGTTCATCCCGGGTGCCGCGAATCGCCCGGTTCGGTATGAGCAGCACATCCCGGCGGTGCTCGATGATGATGTCGGCATTCGCACTCATACCATCTCTGAGTCCGTCACGGGTGTCTTCCAGTGTTATCCCCGTCTCGTAGGACACCACTCCAAACATGACGGTACCTGTGGGAGATACGAAGTACACCTTACCCTGCAGTTCCTCGTCGGGCAGAGCATCCAGTGTGATGGTCACATTCTGGCCTGCCTCGACCATGGCGATGTCCAGCTCGTCGATAAAGCCGCGCATCTGCATCGGGCCGTCACCAATCAGGGTCATCGCCGGGGCGGCCATGGCCGCGGCCGTAAGCGCCTGCCCTTCGGAAATGGTGATCTCAGAGATCACGCCATCATGGGGAGCAACTATCTTGGCCATCTTCAAGTTCTCTTTCACCATCTCCAGGTTCAGCCTGGCCATCTCCCAGTTCAGCCTGGCCATGTCCAGGCTCGCCTTCGCGGCAGACTCATCCGGCCCCATCATACCGACCAGAAACTCAACCATGTCCTCCAGGAATTCCAGTCCTTCGGGCGCCTTCCAGGGTTCCCCGGCCCTGTCGTACTGCTGCTGTGCCATGCTCATCTGAATCCGTGCCAGTTCAACCTGTATTTCAGCGGTCTCCACGCCTGCCTCCAGAGACGGGGCATCGAGCCTGGCAAGCACCTGATCCTTCTTCACGGTGTCTCCGCTGTCAACCAGCACTTCTTTGACCGTACCGGTCATTCCGAAGGACAGGTACGCCTTCTTATCCATCTCCAGATTGCCGCGCACCGGCGCGGTGAGAGACAGGTCGGCCCGCACGACTTCAGCGGTATCCGGGGGAACGTAGTCTGGATCGGCACCGCTCAAGAAGAAGATGGTCAGCGCTATTCCGATACAGATCACCGAGACCACGGCTATCCGTATCAGGCGCCTTCTCTTTTTCATAAAGTCCCCCTATCAGTCATAAATAGCCCCGTCCGGCAGCGACCTCGAAGCGTCCGTCGAACAGACTGATCTCAAGTGGAACGCAACCGATCAGCGACTCGAGTCCGCCGTGCTTTCCACCTCGACACCGGAAGTCTTACTCTCCTCGATAAACCGGGCAAGCTCACCGAGGCCGCTGCTCATGATGTTGAGCAGCTCCTCTGCGGTCTCAACCTTGACAAGGAAGAGGCCCCATCCGTTGAAATGACCGAACACCAGCAGCTTGTTGCCGGCATCTATGCCGAGTTCCTTCCGGGCCTCCACCGGAATGACGAGTTGCCCACGCGGCCCGAGAACAGTAGTACCGAAACACTTGCCGATATCACGTTTGCTGTTTGGTTCCATTCTCACCTCCTGGATGAGCAGAGGAATATTGTAGGATTAATCATACTAGTCCGTCAAATCGGCCTGCCAGTACCATCCGGCTGCGACTGAGGTGCCATCAGTTCGGCATCTTCCCCGGCCGGCACTGGAAGAATGAAGGACCAGAGCTGGCTGTACCGGGCGTGTCGACATCAGAAAGAGAATCAAGCTAGAATGAGCTCGATTTAGCGGGCGACAGGGCGATGTGCCTGCCATATCGGCTTCGTGGCCGGACTCAGGATGACGATGAAGACGCTCATCGAAGGTGCAGCCAGGCTGGGGCTGGGTCTTGGTGTCCGCCAGATCGACCAGTTCGAGGTTTACTATCGTGAACTGATCGAAGCGAACAAGCGGATGAACCTGACAACGATAGTGGACTACGAATCGGTGCAGGTGAAGCACTTTCTCGACTCGCTGACGGTAGCCATTGCTCTGTCTGAAGAGGAGTTAGCAGATCCGTGCTTCGGCATCATCGACGTAGGAAGCGGCGCGGGGTTTCCCGGGGTTCCTCTCAAGATCGTACTGCCGGGGACAAGGCTGGTGCTCGTCGAGCCCACGACCAAGAAGGCTGCCTTCCTCTGGGAACTGATCGGTAAGCTGCAACTGGAGGGGGCAGACGTGGTCAACAGCACAGCCGAGGAAGCGGCCCGGTTACCGTTGTATCGCGAGCGGTTCTCCCTGGCGGTCTCCCGTGCGGTGGCCCCGCTGCCGACGCTGGCAGAACTGGCACTGCCCTTCTGCGAGCCCGGAGGAAGGTTTGTGGCTCAGAAGAAGGGGGACATCGGCGATGAGGTGGCCAGAGCGAGAGGAGCCATTCGCACTCTGGGTGGAGAACTCGAGCGGGTTGTAAAGATCGAACTCGACGAGTTCGACGATATGCGCTATCTTGTCATCATCGGCAAGACAGGCCCGACGCCGACGAAATACCCGCGCCGCCCGGGTGTGCCGAAACGTCGGCCTATTCAGGAGGTGAACAAACATGTGGCGTAGGAGACCATGGAGATTCTACCTCGGCTTTCCCCCTATCGGTATGTACTCCCACGGGTTCAGGCCGTTCCCGAGCGAGAGCGAATATCTCGAGATGCTGGAGGAGTACAGGGCGGACCTGGAGCAGGAACTGATAGACGTGGGAAAGGAGATCGAGGAGATCAGAGGGCGGATCAAGCAGAGAGGCAAGCCCGAGCCTCCGTCCCATGAGGGCGGGAGTCCACCGGACAGACCGAAACGACCCAAAGCCTGACGTTGCGGTAAGGCGTATGCGGCGCTATAATAGTGGTTGATGGAGAGAGGCACCTGGAGAGTTAAGACGGGCCTGGCCCGGATGCTGAAGGGCGGGGTGATCATGGATGTAGTCACCCCGGAGCAAGCGAGGATCGCCGAAGACGCTGGCGCCTGCGCGGTCATGGCGTTGGAGAGAGTGCCGGCGGATATTCGCGCCGATGGGGGAGTTGCCCGCATGGCCGACCCGACGATAATAGCGGCGATAATGGAGACGGTGAGCATCCCGGTGATGGCCAAGTGCCGGATCGGTCACTTCGCCGAGGCCCAGGTGCTGGAGGCTCTCGGTGTCGACTTCATAGACGAGTCTGAAGTGCTCACTCCTGCAGATGAGAGACACCACGTCTGGAAACACGACTTTCGGATTCCCTTCGTGTGCGGCTGCCGTGAATTGGGCGAAGCGTTGCGCCGGATAGCGGAAGGCGCAGCTATGATGCGCACCAAGGGTGAGGCAGGGACGGGCAACATCGTTGAAGCCGTCAGGCACATGCGGGCGGTCCAGGACGGGCTTCGCAGACTGAAGTCTTTGCCCAGGGAGGAACTCGGAACCGAGGCGAAGACGCTGGGAGCTCCTCTTGAGTTGGTGACCAGAGTACGCAGGACGGGCAGGCTGCCTGTAGTCAACTTCGCGGCAGGTGGAATAGCCACGCCTGCAGATGCTGCGCTGATGATGCAACTGGGGGCGGAGGGGGTCTTTGTCGGTTCGGGCATCTTCAAATCCACCAACCCCGTGGCACGCGCACGGGCCATCGTCAAGGCCACCACCCACTATCAGGATCCCGCCATCGTGGCCGAGGCCTCAGAAGACCTTGGAGACCCGATGACGGGTCTGGACATCAAAGCCATACCAGAACACGAACTGCTATCCGGCAGGGGATGGTAGGTGAGAATAGGTGTCATAGCCTTACAGGGAGGCTTCGCCGAGCATATATCAATGCTGTCCCGGTGCGGTGCTGATGCCCACCCCGTACGTCTGCCCTCACAAATCGACGGACTTGATGGTATCGTGATCCCGGGTGGCGAAAGCACCGCGCTCAGAATACTGATGACCGAGTATGGTCTGATCGATCCGCTGCGAGACCTTATCAATGGAGGCTTGCCCGTGTTGGGAACCTGCGCGGGCATGGTGCTCCTGGCGCAGGAGCAGGCCGATCCGGGCAGAAGCGGCCCGGGGATGATGGACATCGAAGTGGACCGAAACGCCTTTGGCCGCCAGGCGGAGAGCTTTGAATCGGAACTCTCGATCCCGGCGCTTGGAGACAGGCCCTTCCCGGGTGTGTTTGTCCGGGCCCCGATCGTCAGAGCGATCGGGGACGGAGTGCAGATACTGTGCCAGCTGCCGGGTGGTACGATAGTGGCCGTCCAGCAGGAGAACCGGCTGGCCTGTTCGTTTCATCCCGAACTGACTAACGACCTGAGGTTTCACAAGTACTTCCTCAGTTTCAATCAAGGAGATGCGATTGCGAAGGGTAGTTACCGACGATCTCGATGCGCTGCTTGACATATTGCCTCCCCATATCCGTGACCCGATCTATCGCCAGCCGGATCATAGCGAACTGCTGGAGGTAGTCCTGGATCTGGGGCGCCTTCCGGAAGCGCGCTTTCCGGACAGAGAACTGGCCCTCAACTCCGAGGAGATCAGCCAGGCCGACATCGACTACATTGTTTCGCGCATCGGGCGGTTCAGCGGAGACAATCGGGCGGGAATCGACCATACGCTTCACCGCATCTCAGCCATCCGTAACCGGAGCGGGCACATAGTCGGGTTGACCTGCAGGGTGGGAAGAGCTGTTTTCGGCACCATGAAGATGATCCAGGATCTCATCGAGTCGGGCAAGAGCGTTCTGCTGCTGGGGCGACCCGGAATAGGCAAGACGACGATGCTGCGGGAAGTGGCCCGGGTGCTGGCCGACGATTTCAAAAAGCGGGTGATAGTGATCGACACCTCCAATGAGATCGCAGGGGACGGGGACATCCCGCATCCCGCCATAGGACATGCACGGAGGATGCAGGTGGCCACGCCCCTGGAACAACACGCCGTTATGATCGAGGCAGTTGAGAACCACATGCCCGAGGTCATCGTCATCGATGAGATAGGTACCGAGCTTGAGGCGATGGCGGCCCGGACCATCGCGGAGCGCGGCGTGCAGCTGGTGGGAACGGCACATGGAAACACCCTGGAGAATCTGACAATGAACCCCACGCTCTCAGACCTCATCGGGGGTATTCAGACGGTTACCCTTGGTGACGAAGAGGCCAAGCGACGCCGAACACAGAAGTCGGTCCTGGAACGTAAGGCTCCACCTACGTTCGAAATGGTGGTGGAGATAGTCGATCGTTACAAGGTTACGGTGCATCCCGATGTCACAGAGGCGGTTGACGCGCTATTGCACGGGCGACCTGCCAGGGCTGAGATGCGCTGGATGGACGAGGAGGGTGAGGGAAGGAGGGAGGCGATAACACCATCGTTTGTGACAGAGAGCAGTGAGAAGAAACGGAGTGACAAACCATTGCGCTTCTACCTGTTCGGTGCCAACCGGTCTCGATTGGAGCAGTTGGCCAAGGAGGAGGGGAAGCCGGTCAGGATAGCCAATGACCTGAGGCATGCCGACCTCTTTCTCACAACTCGAGCCTACTACCGACGGAAGCCGCAGAAGATCAGGGATGCCGAAGCGCTCGGCATCCCTATATACGTTCTGAAGAGCAACAACGCTGCTCAGATGAGGCAGTGTCTGGACACGCTTCATCCCGGAGACACCCAGGATACTTATGTTCATCACCTTCAACGTCTCCTGGCGGGACGCCGCGGCACCGCTTCCAGCCCGGGAGTGGAGCACGGCGATAGCGAGAAATCGAGGTAACCGTTTGGGGCTGTTCATCACGTTCGAGGGGGGAGAGGGTTGCGGCAAGAGCACGCAGGCCAGGATGCTGCTGAAGAGGCTAACGCGATGTGAAATCGCAGCGGTGGTGACCAGGGAGCCGGGAGGCACAGCACTGGGCGACGAGATAAGGAGACTGCTCAGGAAGGAACGGCTCTCTCCCGTTGCGCCCGAGGCCGAGCTCTTCCTATTCGCTGCTTCCCGGGCGCAGTTGACGGCTGAGCTGATCGGTCCCGCACTGGACAAGAATACAGTGATCATCTGTGATCGCTTTATCCACTCAATGCTCGCCTACCAGGGCTACGGGCGAGGAATCGACCTGGATGCTGTGGCGACGGTTAACAGACTGGCAGCGGCAGGTATCAGGCCGGACCTGGCCATACTTCTGGACATGCCGCCGGAACAGGGGCTGGGCCGGAAGCGGACTCCGAGCGACCGGTTTGAATCGGAGTGCCTGTCATTCCACCGCAGAGTCCGGGACGGTTATCTTAAGATAGCTGCCGCAGAGCCTGATCGCTGGTTAGTTGTCGATGCATGCTTGACAAGAGCCCAGGTCGCGGCCGTTGTCTGGGACAGGGTGAGCAAGCTACTGAGGCTGCCTGCATGAAGGCTGTTGGACTTATGTCACAGGGGCCTGATTTTGCGCTGGAGGATGAACTCAGGTTGCAGGGGTATGAGCTTGTTGCCGGAGTGGACGAGGTGGGACGGGGAGCGCTGGCGGGGCCGGTCGTGGCGGCTGCAGTAATCCTCCCTGTTCTGGCAGACCAGCCATGGCTGGGACTGGTCCGGGATAGCAAGCAACTGAGCGCCAGCCGCAGGGAGTCTCTCTTTGATCTGATCGAAGATGAAGCGCTGGCTGTAGGACTCGGCATTATCTCGAACCAGGTAATCGACTCGGTGAACATCCTGCAGGCGACCAGACTGGCCATGATGGCAGCAATCGACGGGCTGCCCAGGCGACCCGGCTTCCTGCTCATCGATAGACTCGGTCTGTCACAATGCCCGATTCCTCAGAGAGGCATAACCGGAGGAGACAGGTCCTGCCTCTCGATCGCCTGTGCATCGATCGTGGCCAAGGTGACCAGGGACCGCATGATGGTGAAGATGGACTCCGACTATCCCGGCTACGGATTTGCCCAACACAAGGGGTATGGCACGGCAGGTCACCTGTCGTCTTTGCTGTCGCTCGGCCCCTCACCGGTCCACCGCAAGTACTTCGCCCCCGTTAGAGAGATGATAGGACGACGGGGTCGGCTTTCATCACCAGGCGCCTCTTCCACGCCCCCACTCGCTGGCAAACCTTAGGCGGCGGGCCGGGGGGAGGACTCCTGTGATGATAAGTGCCCGGGTCGATCAGAATATGAACCGTCAAGAAGTGGGCAAGCTGGGGGAACAGGCGGCACAGCGGTATCTCAAGAAGAAGGGCTATCGTATTCGCGAGAAGGGTTTCCGATGCCGCTACGGTGAGGTTGACATAATAGCCCAGAAGAAGGACTGCATCGTCTTTGTCGAGGTCCGTGCCAGGACAGGCCTCGACTTCGGTACCCCCGAGGAATCTCTGACGCGGGCCAAGAAGAAGAGGCTTATCGCCTCGGCGCTTGCGTATACCAGCACTCACGATGACCTGCCAGCGCAGTGGCGCATCGATGTCGTGGCCGTCGAACTCGATGAACGGGGCAAGGCCAGACGTATAGAACTGATCGAGAATGCTGTTGAGCAGGACTGTACATAGACCGGCCGGCTGCTGTATAGTGTAGAACTGCGTGTACAGCGAGAGGAATGCCGGGCGACAGAACTGAGCAATGCTAGACATCAGTGCACTCCAGAAGGACACCCTCCACAACGTGATGCTACAGCAGATGTACAGCCTTAATCACATGTGGCTAATGCTCGAGTTGTACATAGCGGAGAAGGCCCCCCAGGATTACGGCACCGACGAATACTACCGGCTCTATGAAGACTATGGTTCGCATGAAGCGCGACGGCTGGTAAGGTCCCTGGGCCTCCCGGTGGGAACGATTGAGGATCTGGCCGATTACCTGAGGCATTCCCATTGGGCTATCTTCGAAACCATAGAGATCACGGAGTTGTCGGCAACCAGCCTCCGGATGCGGACACGTGACTGCACAGCACAGAAGGCAGCGAGGAAGTGGGGACTGGATCACTACGATTGCGGCATCGGAGGTCTACGTATTCGAACCGGTTTCTTTGGAGCGCTCAACGCCGGGTCTACGGTTCAAAGGGTTTACGCACCCGGCGGGCAGAGGCCGGAGAGCGTGCCTCCAGAGGTATCCTGTGAGTGGCTTGTCTCACTCGAGTAGCAGGACTACACGCAGACGCCCGTAGCCGCTCTATAGCGCCAGCCCGGTTCGGTATCCCTCCCTGACGGCATCCATGATCCTGCGCGGTTCGCCGGCATCACCGATGCAGTGGATTTCAGCGACGATGCCGTCCAAAGCCCTGCACAGGCCCTGGTTCGCCCTGTAACCGACGGCGAGAACAACTGCATCTGCCGGGACGGTCCTCCTCTCACCGTCGACGGTGGTCACGCTGACGCTGCCTTCACCGATCTCCTCACAGGTAGCACCGTTCAGCAGGGTCACCCCTCTGTCCCTCAGTCCGCCGAGGAGCCGCCGTCGTGTCATGAAGAACATGTCGCCGGCCATACGCTTGAGCACCTCGACGATGGTCACGGTCTTCCCCTGTTCGGCCAGGTAGTATGCCGTCTCGCAGCCGACCATTCCCCCGCCGATAACGACTACGTTCTGTCCCGCTACCGCGCGATCCGACAGCACGTTCTGAGCCAGGTACACATTCGACCGATCAGCGCCGGGTATGGCGGGCACCACAGGAGTGGCCCCGGTGGCAATGACAACCGCGTCCGGACCAATGCCAGCAAGCATCCCGACGGTCGCATCAGTGTTGAGCTTCACCTCGACGCCCGACTTCTCAAGCTGTCCCGCCATATGATCCACCCAGGGGATGATGTCGGCCTTATGAGGAGGCAGAGCAGCCTCGTTCAGCTGGCCACCCAGCCCTGCACGTTTCTCAAAGAGGGTGACTTTGTGGCCCCTCAGCGCCGCCACCAGGGCGGCCTGCATGCCGGCCGGCCCGCCACCGACGACGATCACCTTCTTTGGCTTCGCGGCAGCCAGCATCTCATGCTCTTTCTCCATTCCGATGGCCGGGTTGACAACACAGACCAGGCCGTCGGGAGCCTGACCGGCCAGGAGGCGCTCGATACACTCCATGCAGCCGATGCAGGGAATCACGTCGTCGGGTCTCCCCTCGAAAAGCTTGTCGGGGAGGCAGGGGTCGACCATGAGTCGCCGGCCCACGGCGACGAGATCGGCCCTGCCATCACGGATGGCACCCTCGCCGAGTTCAAGGTCCAGTCTGCACACCGCGATCACCGGCACATCGGTAAGGCTCCTGACACGTTCGGCAAGAGGAAGCAGCAGTCCGGGTCTGTCCGGGATCGGAGCGGCGGTCAGATAGGAACCGGCGCCAAAGGCGGACACATGAATCGCCTGTGAGCCGGCCTCGACAAACAGCGGCACTGCCTTCCCGGTCTCCTCAATGGTGACTCCGTTCTCCACGCCCCATTCACAGGCGTTGATGCGCACCCAGACGGGATAGTCGGGTCCGACCTCCTCGCTGATGGCCCGGAGTACTTCAACGGCGAACCTGGCCTTGTTCTCAACGGATCCACCGTATTGGTCATCACGCCGGTTGGTGGCCGACGACAGAAAGCTGGCGACAAGGTACTGGTGGGCGCCGTGTATCTCCACCCCATCAAAGCCGGCCTCCCGGGCACGCCTGGCGGCCGAGGCAAACCATCGGACCCGTTCGGCGATCTCTTCCCGGGTTAGCTCGTGAGGAGGCTGTCCCGAGATGCCCGTGAACCTGGACGGCACTATGACCGGAGAAGGCCCTACCTGCCCTATCCCGCCATCCCGCTTCTCCCAGGTGGAATGCATTATCTGGATGGCTACGGAGGTGCCGTGTCTGTGAACTGCGTCTGTCAGCCTTTTCCATCCCGGGATGAACCCGTCGTCCCCCAGAGATGCCTGGCGAGGCATGGTGCACTGCAGACCGGGAGCGCTCCCCTCGACGATTATCAGCCCAACACCTCCGGCGGCCCTTGCCTCATAGTAGTCGAGCATCCGCTGACCGACAGACCCGTCCTCTCCGGCATAGAACGTTCCTATGGGGGGCATTACTACGCGGTTCTTGATCTGCATGCGGCCTATGGTCGTTGGCTCCAGGAGCTTGTTGAACAGAGTATCGCTCATCGCTGAATTCTCCTTGTCTCCAGAACTCGTGTATCCTGGCGGCCCCAAGTGTACCACAGACCCCGTCAGCAGCAGTACAGACCTTCGGTTCCTGTCGTCCTGCTCTGCGCTTGCGGCGATCTGATCGTCGGCTGCGCACTTCAGTGTCCGGCTGCACCTTTACAGCAGACGTCTGCAACCGTATAATTTGCTGGTCAGCCAGTCCGGGCTGAGTACCTGTCTGCCGAACGACAATGGCGAGCATCATCTTCGTCATGTACGGCGGTGTGGATTTCAGCCTCCCGGCGGACAGAGCATTAGCGGTTCGGTGAAATCGAACGCGGGAGGGGTGGCCGAGCGGCTTATGGCGGCGGTCTTGAAAACCGCTCTCCGGTCTTCCGGAGCGTGGGTTCGAATCCCACCCCCTCCGCCAGACGTTGACTTCGCTGGAACTCCAAGACCG
>PULQ01000016.1 GCA_003552465.1 Dehalococcoidia bacterium | reverse complement strand
TCGCCCTTCGCTGCGGGGGCCACGCGCTGCTGCAGGAACTCCACATAATCCTGCACAGCCTTAGCCGCCTTCTGACTGGCCTCGTTCAACTGAGGCGCAAGCTTCGGCGTCTGCTGAGCGATCGCCGGAATCAACATGTTGAAGAGCGCCAGGCCCTGCTGGGCGGACTCCTGTGCTATTTCGTTCCAGACCGGGGGAACGGTCTCGGGCTCGATGTTCTCCCTTCCCTGTTCCAGCACTCTGGGTATCTCCCGCAGTCTGCCCAGTGCCTTCTCGAGCCGGTCCTCCAGCGGTGCGAACTCCTTTATCAGTAGAAGGAAGACTCCTGCCATGGACTCGCTGGCGTAGCTGCCGGGGGTGCGGATGTGTCCCTTGAGCTTCTCGAAGTCACGGAGCCCCGATTTCGCCGTCTGGATCATGAGCCGGTGGTCTATTCTGGCGTCAATGTCAAAGGCAGCGGTGTCGAAGCTCTCGAAGTCCTCGATAGCCTCCCTGATCTCCTTCTGCCGTCTTTCCAAAGCAGCTTTGCTGTGGTCTGCTAGCCGGTCGTCGAAGCGGTGGTCGCCCAGCTGAGTGGCGGCTACGGGTGACTCCTCCATGATACGGTCGATGAACTTCTCTGCTAACCTGTAGAACTCCGCCTGGTCTGTCTTGTTTGTCATTATCCTCCTTTTGGTGAGCATTCATTCGCGGCCATCAGCCGGCCGTTACGGTAACGTCGTCAATCCTTATGTATGGCGAGACCAGAGCGACTTCACCCGGGTAGGCCAGACTCTCGGTTTCCTGTGAGAGACCGGATATCCTGGGCAGCATCTCGAAAAGGTTCCCTGAGATCATGGTCTCGATCAGCGGCCGGGCGATCCGTCCATTCTCGATGAGGAAACCTCCCTTGACCACTCCGGAGATATCTCCGCTCACAGGCCTCGGGGCAGAAGAGAATCTCGTGATCAGAACTCCCCGCTTAACCCCGCTGACCAGGTCCTCTTTGCTCGTCTGCCCCGGTCTGATGAACAGGTTGGTCGGGCCGATCGCCGGAACAGAGCGAGTGCCTCCCGAGGCATGGCCGGTGGAACTACGATTGTCCTTGCGGGCTGTGTAGCTGTTGTAGAGATACGTCTGCAGAATACCCTCATTGATAACGGTCAACCGTTCGTGCGGCAGTCCCTCTCGATCAAACGATGCCGAACACGCCCCACCCGCCAGTTGTCCGTCATCCTCGATGCTGAGGAGAGGTGCGCTCACGCTTTTACCCAGCATTCCGGCCCACCGGCTCATTCCCGTCTGAACGTTCTTTGCGCTTATCGCCCATACGATCGGGAGCAGCATCATCTCGAGCACCGCGTCCGGTGACAGGATGATTGGGCCCACGAAGGATTCGCCCTTCTTTGCGCCGAGCGATGCAACCACGTTACGGGCAAACTCCAGGGCCCTGCCCCTGGCATCCATCTGTGTCACGCTCCTGGTGCTGTCGAAGCGATAGTTGAAGCTCGAAACCTCCTCGTTGTCACGGGCCATTCCCATGATGAAACAGGAAAGCGTGCTCGTCTCCTCCTCGGTCCTGACTCCTTTAGAGTTTACGACTGCCTGCCTGCCGACCTCAACATTGAAGGAGGCACTATCGATGGTGACCCGAGGGTCATAGCCTCTGGCAGTGGTAAGCATCTCCTCCAGTATCGAGATCGCCTGATCCACACCGATGCCTCTGGCGCTTTCGTCATGCAGCCCATCAATCCTCCTCACCGGTTGCGGGTCGGGCAGAGCGTTGTGCTCATCCTGGGGAGAGGCCTTGCTCAGGCTGGTAGCTGCCTGGACCGCTTCACCTATCTGACGTTCCTCCAGGGTGTTGACCGAGGCGAACCCCAGTCCTTTCTTGGTGAATACACGAACGCCGAGACCGTCCCTGGCGTGAGAAGTGGCCAGCTTGAGCTCGTTCGCCTCCGCTTTCACGCTTATCTCTTTGCCCTGGGCAACAAAGGCCTCGGCTTCATCGGCTCCCGCCTTAATCGCCCCCTCTACTGCTAATCCTCCGAAATCTGTCAGTTTTGTCATGCTCTCCCTCCGACGATAGCATTGCATCTGAGATAGGGTCCTCCTCCATCAACCTTGGCCAGCTGTCCTTTGCCGCAGAAGCCGGCGCCCATGTCGAAGCAGAACTCACTGCTGACCGCATCTACGCTCTCGAGAACCTGGACCGCCTGCCCGCTGATCGCCACACCTCGCAGCAAATCGCCCAGCTTGCCGTTTTCTATCCTGTACGCCTCCTGTACCGAGAACATGAACTCCGCGTTGGCATCGGCCTGTCCTCCTCCGGCTCCCTTGAGCAGGTATCCGTTCTTGACCTCGGAGATCATCTCCTCAAGCGTCCTTTCCCCGGGTTCTATGTACGTATTGCGCATCCTGACCAGTGGTTCATCTGAATACTCGTAGGCCCGAGCGTTTCCGGTCGACCTCACGCCGAAGATGCCTGCCGTCTCGCGGTTGTGCAGGTATGACTGCAGGATGCCGTTCTTGATAATCTCGGTTCTCTCGGTGACGACACCTTCGTCATCTACCAGGACGGTTCCTGCGGCGTGTTCTCCGTACTGGGAGGGCCCGCTATCGACCATGGTTACCATCTCGCTTCCTACCCTCTTCCCAAGCTTGCCCTGGGTTATCGCCCCGGCGAGAACGAAATCGGCCTCCACAGTGTGCCCGATCGCCTCGTGAGCGAGAAGCCCGACAAGCCCGGAGTCGAGGATGACCACCGCGCGCTCGCCCTTAGGGTGCTCGGCTTTAAGCAGATCGCCGGCCCTTCTGGCCACGATATCCGCCATCTCTTCGGGATCCCTTCTGAAGAGATCGCTCCATCCACCGGTTACTCCCAGCGCCTCAGAAGCCTCTACCCGCTGGCCGTCGTCGGCGGCGACCGCCATAAGTCTGAACTCGGGCTTGGAGTCGATCACCTCCGCACGCGCGCCGTCTGTGGTCAGTATGTGCTTGTGGTCAAGCGTTTCGCGGTAGTGGCATGCTGCCGAGGCGATAACAGGAAAGGAACGCACTCTGGCCTCAGCCTTACGTACGAGGTCGAGTTTCTCCTCAAAGGGATGTGCACCTACCGGCTCCTTGATCTCAGGAGCGAACTTCCCCGTGGCAAGGCTGGCTGCTCCCAGGCGGGTCCCCTCCTTCTTGCCCGCGGCCCTGGCTCCACTGATGGCGTCATGGACAGCTCTCCTTATGCTATCACGTTCGAGGCGCGAGGTGCTGCTGAATCCCCATCCTCCTCGATAAAAGGCTCTGACCCCTACGCCGCTGTAGATGGTTGAGTTCGCAATCTCAAGTTCGCCCTGCCGGACACCGATATTCAGGGCCTTGCGTTCATGATAGCGGAGTTCACCGTACTCCACCCCGGTGAACTCCCCCAGCAACTCCTCCAGTAACTCATGCATCGTTCTTCGTTCTCCTTTCCCTGTCGTTCTCCAGCATACACACTATCATGCAGGTGTGAGGCTGCTGTATCACCCGTCCGGTCCCGTGTTGGTCCGACCGGCTAGCGGCCCCAATAGCTTTGCAGTGGTGCTATTCGACGAAGACCCTCACCATCTCACCATCGCTGCTCCGCACGTCCACCTCAAGCTCGCTCAGAGCTTCGATAAGCTCGTCGAAGTCTTCGGGCTTAAGGTTGCGCATGTCGAAGTCTATTCCCTTATCGCGGAGCGCATCGCCCACCTTGTCCCGGGCCTCTTCAGGCAGCAGCGCGCTGAACTTCATACCGGAGCGTATCAGCGACATGGGCACACGCACATTTACCCGGTCGACATCGCCGGCGCGCTCGTGCTCGGGATCGGGCTGCACGGTGACGCGCAGATACTTGCCCGTTGCCTTGACCGGCCTTTCTGCACCGGCAGCGCCTTCACGTGCCTTTGCCTCCGGTTCGAGAATACTGAGCAGCCGGTAGGCTTCATCGACGTTTATCTTCTTGCTTTCCAGTAGTTCCAGGATCTTCTTTTGACTTTCAGACATTGTTCTATCCCTCCTTTCGTTTTCTTCGTCTCGTTCTCTAGATGACCGAAATTTGAAACACTCCATCGTTATCGGATACGTCGATCCGGAGACCGGGAGTTGAGCAGAGTAGCCCGAAGCCGGCTCTGATACCGCCTGGTGAGAACAGCATGCGCAGGACAATCCCGGCCAGCTGGACCTTGCGGTTCCTCCGTTCGCGCCGCCTGAGAATGATGGCAGCGAGCAATATGAGCGGCGAGAGGACTATGAGAAGGGCTACTGCCAGCGGCAGCAGTATGAAAAGCGGGAGCCAGCAGCCCGGCCTTCTCTTCTCTCCATGGATCCTCAGCCGCAGAAACAGCGGTGGTCGTTTCATGTGACGAGCCTCCTTATCGCTTCCTCTGCCGATATCTCACCCCTCTCAAGTCCGCGGATCACCTCTTCCTCGGGAGAGGTCTGGACGATTTCGACAAACGGAAAGCGCTTTGCTATGCGATTGAGCCTGTTCTTGACGGTAGGGTAGCTTATGCCGAACACCTGTTCCATCTCCTTAATGGAGCCGTGGGAGCGGACGAAGGCCATCACAAAGACCTGGTCCTCCCACGGCAGACTGGCCAGAGTGGGCAGTGCGAAACTGCCTTCAATGGCAACACCGCTCTCGACAAGGCGTACGCGCTCAACCGTCATCTCCTTGCCCTGGGTCATCTTGGTCAACTCGTTCCATTCTCTGGCCATGTTACCTCCATTATCATATTCAATGCGTGGGGTGAATATCTTGACGCATTATGATGGTGGCGGTTAACTTTGTCAACCCTACTCCACGAATACCCTGACCTTTTCATCTTTGCTCTCTACATCGACCTCGAGGTCGGCCAGGGCCTCGATGAGGTCGTCGAGGTCATCGGGGTTGAGATTGCGTAGATCGAGGCCGATACCCCTATCCTTGAGGCGGTCTTCGACCCTGTCTCCAACATCTCGCGGCAGGACAGAGGCGAACTTGATGCCGGAGCGGATCAGTGCCAGGGGCACCTTCACGTTGACGCGTTCAGCATCATCGTCGTTCTCGTGTCCGGGACCGGGTTGCACGGTGACGCACAGGTACTTCGGTCTTGCCTTCACAGTTCTTGCCTCCTCCCGGGTCGGGATGTCGGGCGTGGCGCTATCGGGTTCCAGCGCCCCGAGCATCCGGTGGGCTTCATCCAGGGTTATCTCATTGTTCGCCAGCATCTCCAGTATTCTCTTCTGATTCTGAGCCATTTCGGTTTCCTCCTTCTTCTTTCGTGTATTCGGTCTGCGATCCTACAGGATCACATAGCCGTTGCTGGTGAGCGCGTAGGCCGGGCCTCTCTCAGCAGGTTGAGCTGCGTACCATGACAGCGGTCCCGCTGAAGCCTCCTGTCCGTTCTGCCCGGCTGCCCTGCCGGGCCTGTCCGCCTTGTCCTGTACTGTCATCTCGGTCACTCTCTTGTGATTCTCAGCCATTTCAGTTTCCTCCTTTGCTGTTCCTTCGCTGCTCTACTCCTAGTTCTTGTGGGTCAGGATCACGTACCCGGTGCTGGTTAGTGCGTAAGCAACTCCGTGTCTGGCGGGTTGAGCGGCGTACCACGGTACTTCTGCAGAACCATTGTGGTTTCCGTTGGTCCGACCGGTCCTGCCCCTGCCCTGGATTTTGAGGATCTTCTTGATGTTTGCCATTCTGCGCTTCTCCTTTCTCTATGAACTCAAGCTGTGTATTGATTAATTTAAGGTATTATAAACCACCACTTTTACTTTGTCAAGCCCATGGAGGCCTATTTTTGAGAAAATTTCGGGAGAAAATGAAAATAATTAAGCAACAATGGTCTGGACGATAGAACCCGGGAGCCAGGATAGCGGCCGTTACAGTGAGTTGATTATCTCAGAGAATGGCAGAGGCAATGAGGACGGTCGATCAGGCGCTAAGGTGACGCTGGACGACCTGTGTTGCCGGTCCTCCCGGTACATGACAGGCGACGAGCGGGATCCGGTTGCTCGAAGAAGACGGACCTCTGCTAGGCCTTCTCGGATGGTCTCTGGCTCAGGTCAACGATGTGATAGCTGAGGTTCTCTTCCTCGAGTCTCTGTATCAGTGCCGACACCCTGTCCCTGCTGCAGACAACGAGGAACGGCAGCCCGCAATAGGCGGCCTCTACTGCTGCTTCCCTGACACCGTGAAGGTAGTCTGGCTGGACCCCGATCTGTTTGATTGCCACCAGGGCCTCGGTACCCATCGCCCCTACCAGCCTGGCCTTCTTCACGGCCTTTTCCAGCCGGTTCAGGTCGGTGGTACTGGAACCCCCGTCGCCTATCTCGGGAACTCTGCCGATGGTAACCGCGGCCGTCTCGAGTTCTACTATCCCCTCAACGTTACGTATACCGACGTCCTGGCCTTTCCTTGCCTCGGTTATGACCAACCCCGTGGCTCCTCCCTCAGCTTCGACGTCGGATGCGTACAGCAGTCCGTCCCTCATGTACAGGGATGCCCGCTGGCCTACCGCCAGGTCGCTATCGGCTATGGCAGTGGATGTCGATATGTCGGCCACGACCTTGCTCACAGACCATGCGTAGGTGTGCAATTGCCTGGACATCTGTAGAATCCAGTCTACACCCTCTTTGGTGACGGTGTACCTGGAGCGGCCATGCGAGCTCACCCAGCCGTCCCTGATCAAATCTCTGATGTATTCGGAGACCGCCTGCGAGGTGATGCCCAGTTTGGGAGCGATGTCCTTCTGCTGTACGTTGGGCTGATTCGCGGCAATCTCGAGCATTATCTGGAACTTGGTGGCCAGGTTTTTACTCTTCAGTATCTGTGCCATCTCCGTCTCATTATACCATCCGCAGACCGAGCTATGGACTGAGCCCGCATACCTGAGCCCTTTCCATGTCGCCCGGAGCACGAGGGCATCAGCGTCTGACTGAACAATCCGGTGTCAGGCTGTCTTGATGCGGTGGTGATCATCTGCTAGCAGGCCGGACGCGGATCAGCCAGTAGCGCTAGGACAGGTCGTTCTGAGCACACACAGGCGACAATGCGGGCTCCTGGCCCGGCATGTCTTCCTGCCATGCTCAATCATGTGAACGTGAAACTGGTAGACCTTTGAGGACGGCACCTGATCCTGAAGCTCTATATGGGCCTTGTCCATGGATGTCCTGGCATCGAGGAAGCCCAGCCGTTTGGAGACACGCAGGATATGGGTATCTACGGGCAGAGAAGGCTTTCCCAACGAGAACAGCAAGACACATCTGGCCGTCTTGTAGCCCACTCCCGGCAGGCTCATCAGGTACTTCTCGGCCTGGTCAGTAGTCTTCGACCGCAGGAACTCCAGGCTGATCTGCCCCTGCTCACGTTCGATATGCTGCAGTATCTGCTGGATCCTGACCGCCTTTATCCGGAACAGTCCGCCGCCCTCGATCGCACGGCCGATCTCGTCTACTGGAGCTGAAGCTACAGCCTCCCAGTTCCTAAAGGTGGCCTTCAGGCACTCAAAGGCCCTATCCGAGTTGGTGTCCGAGGTGTTCTGAGAGAGAATGGTGCGTACGAGGACATCGACAGGATCCTCATCCGGCTGCCATCGCCGGCTGCCGTATTCCCTTTCCAGAAGCTCTATGACACGTTCGATAGACACTGGTTCAAGAAGGGCACCGGGCATTCACATCCTGTCGGGAGCCGTCATGCCCATAAGGCCGAGCACCCTGGCAAGTACAATCTTAGTTGCCCTGACCAGCTTGAGGCGGGCTCCCGTCATAGCCCGGTCCTCGGAGACGACCCGGCATTGCTTGTAGAAGCTGTGGAACGCGGTGGCCAGTTCCTGGGCGTAGTAAGGCAGGTGGTGAGGCTCCAGGCTAACCGCTACCCGCTCCATGATCTCGGGGAGAAGCACCAGGCGGCGGATGAGGGTCAACTCGGGCTCGGTCGACAGAAGAGAGACATCGCCTTCACTGAAGTCTATGCCCCGCTCTTCAGCCAACCTGATGATGCTCGCGATCCGGGCGTGAGCATATTGCACGTAGTAGACGGGGTTGTCCGCCGATTGCCGCTTGGCAAGCTCTATGTCGAAGTCCATCTGGCTATCGGCAGAGCGGGAGAGGAAGACGAACCGGCACGCATCGGGCCCGACCTCTTCGACGACTTCCCGCAGGGTGACGATATCGCCGCTGCGCTTGGAGACCCGAACTATCTCCCCGCCTCGCCGCAGGGTGATCAACTGGTGGATGATTATCCTGAGCCTGTCGGGGTCGTGTCCCAGGGCCCTGAGCATTGCCTTCATCCGGGGCACGTGCCCCTGGTGATCTGACCCCCAGATGTCGATCACAAGGTCAAACTCTCGCTCGGAAAACTTGTCGTAATGGTAGGCGACATCGGAAGCGAAATAGGTGGGCTGGCCATCGCTACGGACCAGCACATTGTCCTTGTCCTGGCCGAGGGAACTGGACTCGAACCATGTTGCGTTCTCCCTCTCGGTGATGTAGCCTCCCTTCCTCAGTAGCTCCATGGCCTTCTCGAACTTCCCGTCCTCATAGAGGGTCTTCTCTGAGAACCAGACGTCGAACTCAACCCTGAGCAGCGCGAAGTCCTGCTTGATGTCATCCAGCATTCTGGCGGTGCCTATCTGCGCTAGCTGCGCAACTGCTTCCTGCTCGGACGTCTTCAGGAACCGGTCACCTTCTCTGGCTACGATCTCTCTGGCCAGGTCAACCATGTATTTGCCATGATAGCCTTCATCGGGCAGGGCTGCCTCCACGCCCAGGCACTGCAAATATCTCACATAGAGCGAGCGGCCGAAGTTGTTGATCTGGCTGCCCATGTCGTTTACATAATATTCTCTCTCCACGCAGAAGCCGGAAATGGCCAGCACGTTGGCCAGGGTGCTGCCCAGCACCGCGCCGCGTCCATGACCCACGTGCAGCGGCCCGGTTGGGTTGACACTCACGAATTCAACCTGGACCCTCTTCCCTTTCCCGAGGTCGATGTCGCTGTACGATTCGCCTGCATCCAGGATCCACTGCACCTGCCCGCTGAGCCAGTCATCCCGCAGGGTGAAATTCATGAAACCCGGTGGAGCGACGGTGACACTGCTTATTTGGGCCGGCGGCGACAGGTGCTCCTGTATCCTCTGAGCTATGGCCATCGGCGGCATTCTCATGGCTCGAGCCAGTTTCATGGGGAGGCTTGTGGCGAAATCTCCGTGTTCGGTACTCTGGGGGTGCTCGATCAGCACCTCGGGCAGGGGCGCCGGACCGAGGACACCTTTGCGCTGCGCCTCGAGTACGGCTTCCCTAAGGGATTCGGCCAGTTCTTGCTTCACCATATTGGAGCAGTGAGTTCCGGGTGCTATCTGCTAGCTTCCGAAGCGGCTTGAGTATCGAAGCGACGATGCGACGTCTCTGTCTACAGCACTGCGGCAGTCGCCCTCAACTCAACCATGCCTCTGCAGGTCAGTACAACGAGATGCCACCGTCCACCGTCAGGCATTCTCCAGTCACAAAGCTGGAAGCGTCCGACGCCAGGTATATCATTGCCCCCACCATCTCATCGGGATCGGCTATGCGGCCCAGGGGCGTTCTCCTAACCATCTCCCCTTCGTACTCGGGCATGGCCAGGAAGCGCGAATCGCCGAGACGGGTATGCACGTTACCTGGAGCGAGCGTATTCACGCGTATGTTGTCCCGGGCCCACTCCAGCGCCATGACCCTGGTGGCCATGATCACCCCCGCCTTGCTGATGGCATAGACACCGATCTGCGGCTCCGGCTTGAACCCGTCCATGGAAGCTACGTTGACGATACTGCCGCCGCCGTGACCTTTCATCGCCCTGGCAACGGCCCCACTCAGAAAGAACAGCCCCTTCAGGTTGAGGTTCATGATGCTGTCCCACAAACGCTCATCGACCTCTTCGGCTGGACTCATCGCCGGGGAGGTACCCGCGTTGTTGACCAGGATATCGATCTTGCCGAACTCGTTGATGACCGTGGCGACCAGGTCATCTATGTCGCCAATCCGACCCAGGTGGGAAGCCACCGGCAGTGCCCTCCTTCCCGTCTTCCTTATCTCCCCGGCCACCGTCTCGAGATCGGGGAGCTTGCGGCTGGCCACTGCCACGTCTGCCCCAGCCTCAGCAAACCCGAGTGCAGTTGCCCGACCAATGCCCCTCGAGCCGCCGGTGATGAGAGCCACCTTTCCATCAAGACGGTATTTGCCCAGGTAGGTCATGGATGTGCCTTCTACTATTCTGGAGTGGCTTCTTCGCCGGGTCATATTGTATCTGAAAAGCCCGCCCTTTTCTATCGATTGTCTTCCCGGTTCGACGGCTCTGCCCGTCTGCGGATCCGGCTGTGGAGACTAGCTCCACTCTGCGCTATCGGGCCAAACGCGACTCAACTGCCGCCGCAGCAGCCGGTGTTCGGTCTGCTCCAGCTTCGGGTCGCGCTCAAAGAGGGTTATAGCTTCCTGCCTGGCCAGCTGAAGGCTCTCCAGGTCGGACAGCCTGGCCAGTTTCAGATCGGGCAGGCCGCTCTGGTGGGTGCCGAAGACCTCCCCGGGCCCCCGCATCTCCAGGTCCTTCTCGGCGAGTGCGAAGCCATTGTGAAGTCGCTCCATCAACAGCAGGCGCTCCCTCGCCTCGGGGGAAAGCCTCTCCGGTATGAGGATGCAGTAGCCCTGTTCCCTGTCTCGCCCCACTCGTCCGCGGAACTGGTGAAGCTGGGACAGGCCGAAGCGTTCGGCACCCTCAACCAGCATGACCGACGCCCTGGGCACATCGATGCCCACCTCCACGACGGAAGTCGAAACCAGGATGTCGAAGTCTCCGGCCCGGAAGCTTCGCATCACTCGGTCCTTTTCACTGCCGTGCATCTGCCCGTGAAGCAGTCCCAGTTTCAGGTCCGGAAAGCCCTCTCTCGATAGCCTCTCGTACTCGGTTGTGGCAGCTCTGGCCTCCAATGCCTCGGACTCTTCAACCAGCGGGCAGATGATGAAGGCCTGTCGTCCGTTGCGGACCTGGCGATGGAGGAACGTATAGGCTTTGGCCCTGTCATGCGGTTCCCAGCACTTCGTCTTCACTATCTGGCGTCCCGGCGGCAGTTCATCGATAGTCGATAGGTCGAGGTCTCCGTAGAGCGTGAGCGCCATCGTCCGCGGAATGGGCGTAGCCGTCATGACCAGCACGTGGGGGTTGAATCCCTTCTGGCGTAGGGCAGAGCGCTGCATAACTCCAAAGCGATGCTGTTCGTCGATGACGACCAGACCAAGCTTGCTGAAGTCCACCTCTTTCTGAATGAGGGCGTGAGTGCCGATGACGATGTCGATTTCGCCCTGCCCGATCCTCTTCTGGAGCCCTGCCTTCTCAGCCTTGCTCAGGCTGCCGATGAGCAACGCGACGGTTAGCGGACGGGATAGAAACCCTGTATAGCACCTGACGGCCCCTGCCCCTGGCTCATCCGGACGTTCCTCATTGCCGACCTGCGCCAGATAGCTACAGATGTTGGTGAAATGCTGCTCGGCCAGTATCTCTGTGGGCGCCATTACCGCTCCCTGGTAGCCGTTGGCGGCTGCTATCAGGACTGCCAGTACTGCGATCACCGTCTTGCCGCTGCCCACCTCTCCCTGCAGCAGACGCGACATCGCCCGGGGCTGTCTGACGTCGCTCAGAACCTCTTTCAGAACGCGCTGCTGAGCCGTTGTCAGTGTGAAGGGGAGGCAGTTCAGGAAGCCGGTAACGACGTCCCGGTCTACTCGAAGGGGATTGCCGGGCTGACCTTCCTTCCAGTCTCTTTTCCTGGCCAGCACGCCCAGCTGAAGCAGCAACAGTTCGTCGAAGGCCAGCCTGAATCTGGCCCTCTCGGCCGTCGACCGATCGTCCGGAAAATGGATCTGGGTGATCGCCTCAGGCAAGCCGGGCAACCGGCAGCGGGCCCTGATGTCTGAAGGGAGGAAGTCCTCCATCTGCCAGGCAAAACCATCCACCGCCTCCTTGGTCCACTTGCGCACCTGCCGGGGGTAGAGGCCCTGGGTGAGAGGATATATGGGAACAAGCCTGCCGGTGTGGATCAACTCGGTGTCCTTCAGCAGTTCCCATTCAGGGGACTCGAACACCTTGCTGCCTCTGAACACGCTGACCGGACCGCTGACCACTATTCTGGCGTTGGTACGAAATGTCTTTGCCAGGTAGGGCTGGTTGAACCAGACCGCCCTGATCGTCCCTGTCTCGTCTCCGATGGTCGCCTCTGCGCCACGCCGGCTGCCCAGTGTAGCCACCTTTGCCTGCCATACGGTGCCGACCACGGTCTGCTCTTCACCCTCCACCAACTGGGCGATAGGTCTCGTCTGGCTGTAATCGACGTAGCGCCTGGGGAACAATCCAAGCAGGTCCCGGATGGTCCTGACATTGAGCCTGGCAAACCTGCCCGCTACATTCGACGTGATGCCTTTGATGACGGTTATCGGCAAGTCCAGCCCCGCTTCCTGATTCACCATGCCGTTTGGTGTCGGCACCCGTGTCTTCTTCCGTATAGAAGAGGGGGGAGTAGGCCTGCCATGAGTCTGCTTACTGACGACCGCTGTTTCCTGAGGTCTTTCTGCGCGGTCAAGCCAGCCGATGATGTCCGCTATCCACCTCTTTCGCTCTTCACTGCCAAGAGAGCCGTAGGGGGAGTCTGCCAGGTGGAGCCCGTCGAGCTCCCTCAACAGGTGAGCGTCTGTTGTCAGTTCCCTGATCTGCTCAGCGTGTCTGCGGAGGTAGACGTCTAGTCCACCGATTACCGCCCTGTCGGTGTAGCCCTTCTGGCGTTCCAGGTCGAGTATATTCCGTAGCGACTCAGTGCCTTCCATCTACTGTCATTGCCCCGCGGGCCGGGTCTGCCCGAACACGCCGTCAGACCTCTCTCAGCTCCACCGCCGGGAAACTTCGTCCCGCCCGAGAATTGTGCTATCATTAGCATGATAGCGTAAATCGTAAGGCGTAACAAAGAGAGGTAGATGAGTTTCCATGAAGTGTAATATCTGCGGCAAGTCGGCTCTGTTCGGGCACAACGTCAGCCACTCCAAGAGGCACACCATCAGGCGCTGGCTACCTAACATTCAGAGAAAAACCATTATGGTTGAGGGTAAGAAGACGAAGGTCAGCCTCTGCACGAGATGCCTTCGAACGCAGTACAAGACTGCCCGCTAGCCCGTCGCCTGCCTGAGCTTCCGCATCGCCCCGCCAATTCCTTCCTCGGTTCTGAACACGCTGTTGCCGGCGACCAGGACGTTGGCACCTGCTCTGACTATGTCACCGGCGTTTTCCGGGGTGATGCCACCATCGACTTCGAGTTCTGCGCCCAGCTTCCTGTCTTCCAGGATCCGACGCATGTTGGCGATCTTTGGTAATGAAGCCGGGATGAAGGCCTGGCCTCCGAAGCCGGGGTTGACGCTCATGATCAGGACTAGGTCGACGTGGGCGATGATCTCCTCCGCTGAACCGAGAGGAGTGGCCGGGTTCAGCGATACTCCGGCCCTGGCTCCCAGCCCCTTTATCAACTGGACCATCCTGTGAAGGTGTGAACAGGCCTCCACATGCACGGTTATGATATCGGCACCTGCCTTGACGAAGTCGGACACATACTGTTCCGGGTGCTCGATCATGAGGTGGACATCCAGTGGCAGACGTGTCAGAGGCCGAATCGAGGCGACAACCGCAGGGCCTATCGTAATGTTGGGCACGAAATGCCCGTCCATAACATCGACATGTATATAGTCGGCTCCGGCCACGGTCACCTCGTCGACCTGCTCGCCGAGACGGGCGAAATCGGCAGAGAGGATGGACGGTGCCAGCTTAACCATCTGCCGACTTCCTTGCTCCATTCGTCGCCATATCCGTTCCTCTATGCAGCTATCGCCGGAACTGCCTGCAGCTGCCGATCACGCTTCCAAACCTATTATACCACCGTCCTCGTTCAGCGGGATTCCTGCGTCGTTCTCCCGGCAACTTTCCTTGTTGGACCTACGAGTAGAAGTGCCACGGTGCCCACGGCATAACAGACGGCCGATACCATGGCTGCGGCGTTGTAGTGACCGGCCGATTCGCGCAGTGCCGCCCAGATGAACGGCCCCCAGCCTCCTATGGCCCCGTAGCCAAAGGTGAGGATGCCGAAGAGCGAGCCCACGCGGGCCCTGCCGAACAAGTCGCCGAGTAAAGGAACATACAGTGAGACCTGAAGACCTGTGCCCAGACCCACCGCAGAAGCCAGCACCATCAGTCCCTGCTGACTGTTAACTCCCAACCATCCATAGAACATCGCCGCGGTGCTCAGCATCAGCCCGAGCGGCATTATCCGGGTCTTGCCATACCTGTCGCCCAGCCAGCCGCCGGCAACACAGCCGATCGCCCACGGCGCGGCAAAGGCCGTGGAGAACACCCCGGCTGTTGCCTCGGGACTCCCCAGGTCGGTGCCCCAGGCTACGATGTGAGCGGCCAGTCCGCTCATGCCGATGTTGTATGTGGAGTAAGCAACGAACAGGAGAATGAAGGGGGCTGTCTTCAGGGCACGCCCGACGTCCCATGACACCTCTACCGCTGCCGGAACATCGGAATCGGGCATCAACTTCTCGCCGTCGGTATGGAGACCTATGGATTCCGGAGTATCGCGGATGAGCAGGAAGCCGATGGCGATGATGA
>PULQ01000033.1 GCA_003552465.1 Dehalococcoidia bacterium | reverse complement strand
CGCTATCTGGACCAAACCAGAATCGCCCCTGGGTGCAAGTCCTGCGGGCATTGATCCACGGAACTGGAGGCATAAGCTGATGGCCATCCGAGATTCTGACCGACCAAAAGTTGACAGTTACGGCTGCTCCGACAACTTGACAGTCGCCTCATCCAATAGGTATATTTGCACTGCCTTGGGCCATTAGCTCAGTTGGTTAGAGCACGGTCCTGATAAGACCGGGGTCTGTGGTTCGAATCCACAATGGCCCACCAGACTATCCTCCTCCACCGGGCTGCTCTCGTGAATGGGCTTGAGCGCAGCGCCCCGTCTAACCCGGTCGACCACTCCGCTCTCCGGCGCCTGTGTCAGCCCCGTTCGCAGCCTGTTCCTGATGACCGACATCTCGCAATGGTCACCTTTTACAGTGTGGACAACTGCCATGGTATAATGATGATATCTGAGGTGTAGCTATGAGCAAGTGGCAAGTCCTCGGGCTAGGGTTCACGATAGTCGTCCTGGTGGGCGTGCTGGCAGCCGGTCTCCAGACCCTGGAGTTTCGCGGAGGGCTTCTGGATGTCGGGGGGCATGAGCAGGGCGAGCCAGGTGAGGCAGTGTTTCTGCCCTTCCCACACGACCTGGTTCTCCGGCTGCTGGAGCTCATGCCCTGGATCATCCTGGCGACTCTCATCCTTGGTTTCCTGGTCTTCCGCCGTGAGCTTCTCAGGCGACTGGCGAAGCACAAGGCTCTGATAGCCGTTGGCGCTTTCGTTTTGATTCTGGCCGTGATAGGACTGCGCCCCGGGCAGGCCCCCACCTATGAAGAGCCGCCCCCGGAAGAGCCCGAGCTCGAGGAGGGCCTACGGGCAGACTTGTGGCAGCCGCCGATCCCATCCTTAGGAGACGACGCGGAACAACCTCTCCAATCCACGATACCTTCCTGGATCACCTATCTGGCCGCCGCGGCAGTGGCGGTGCCGGTGGTCTGGCTGGCCTGGAGGCTGGGTAGACGCGTCACCCGCCGCGAGATCATCACCGACGACGATAAGCTGAAGGAGTTGCGCGGCGTGTTAGCAGACGCAGCCGATGACCTTCGGGCGGGAGCCCCTGTCGAGGAGGTAGTGATCCGTTGCTGGGCACGCATGGCCGACATCCTATCCCCGCTGGCCGGGGGCACCGGTCCCGCCATCACTCCCCGGGAGTTCTCCCAGCTTCTGACGAAGTGGGGAGTCCGCCACGAGGCGGTGTCTGAGCTTACCGGGCTGTTCGAAGAGGTCCGCTACGGCGCCAAGCCTGATCAACCGCGTCGTGACCGCGCGCTGGCTGCCCTTGCGGCAATAGAGGAGGCCTATGCGTCGGGGTAAGGTGGTGAAGCTCCTGGTTCTTGTGGCCGCAGTCGTCATGCTCACCGCGGCGCTACATGCACCCGTAGCGGCATTGCTGACCGAGCCGCTGAGCCGCGTGTGGTGGCTGGTCGACTCGCTTCCCCAGCGGCTTATCTGGATCGCTGTGGCTGCTCTCGGGCTTGTAATCGCCATAGCTCTGGGTCGCAGACCGCGTCAGCCCGGACAGGGAATCACACATGCAGGTTCATCTGCACACACTGAGGTTGAGCGTCTCGCCAGACTGATAGAGATGAGCAACCGTTCTGCCTGGGCACGCGACGTTCTTGCACGTCGCTTGTGTGAGACGACTGCAGGCCTTCGAGCGCTGCGCGAGGGAGTACAGCGCGGCCAGGCCCGAGAGGAAATACTGGCAGGTTGCTGGCCTGCCGACACCGGTGTCTCAGAGGTGCTCCAGCCGCGGCATCCGGACAGTGACGGGCGCTACGCTCGTGAACTGGACCGGTCACTGGACTCCCTGGAGCGGTACGCCCGAGAGGGAGAGCTTTGAAGCTAACCGAGGTAGCGAACCGCAGTGACGAGATACTGACAGAGGTCGAGCGGGCGATTGTGGGAAAGCGCAGTGCCCTCAGGTTGATACTGATGAGCCTGCTGGCAGGGGGCCACGTTCTGATCGAGGACTACCCTGGACTGGCCAAGACGCTGGCAGCCCGGTCATTCGCCCGGGTCCTCGGACTGAGCTTCAAACGAATCCAGTTCACCCCGGACCTCCTTCCCGGCGACATCGTGGGCACCTATGTGTTGCGCCGTGAGAAAGAGGAATTCGATCTCCGGCCCGGCCCGATCTTCGCCCAGATCATCCTCGCCGATGAGATCAACCGGGCCACCGCCAGGACCCAATCTGCACTCCTCGAGGCGATGCAGGAGGGACAGGTCACGCTGGAGGGCGAAACACATCCCCTTCCTCAGCCGTTTATCGTCATAGCAACTCAGAACCCCATCGAGTATGAGGGGACTTTTCCACTCCCCGAGGCACAGGTGGATCGGTTCCTCGTACGTCCCCGGTTCGGTTATCCCACGTCTGCCGAGGAAACCGACATCCTCTCTCGCCGTATCACGAGAAGGAGTCCCGAAGAGACGTTGAAGGCGGTTACCACGGCCGAGGAACTGCTGGAGATGAGGAAGGCCCTCGAAGATGTCTACGTAGATCCGGACCTGCTCGAGTACATGGCGCAGGTGACTGCAACCACGAGGGAGCATCCCTCGGTAGAGGTTGGCGCCAGCCCGCGTGGAACACTGGCGCTGCTTCTGCTCTCCCGGGCCCGGGCGGCTCTGGAGCTGAGGGACTATGTCATTCCGGATGACATCAAGGAGCTGGCCGGCCCTGCTCTCGTCCACCGGCTGATCATAAAGCCCGAGTTGTGGCAGCGACAGGTGCAGCCCGAGCAGGTTGTTCAGACCACCCTGCAGAGGGTTGCCGTGCCCAAGGCAGAACGATGGACGGCGCCCGCAAGGTAGGCGGCGAACTGGTATTGCTGGCTCTTGTCCTGTTCACAGGACTCGTCCTGGCCCAGCCGGCAGTACTCCTTGTAGCCCTTCCCATAGCTACACATCTCACTCTGGGACTGGCTCTGGCCAGACAACCCACGGTCCCACAGGTCACGCGCAGTCTATCGACGCACCGAACACATGAAGGAGACATCGTGGAGGCCGAACTCTCCGTCCGGAACGCAGACGGCCATCTCGATCTGGTGATGATTTCCGAGGAACAAAAGCTTGCCCGGCATAAGGCTGAGGGAACGACAAGCCTGGCCGCTCCGTTGCCTATTGGCGGATCAGTGCTGTTATCCTATGCCACCCGACCGCCCAGAGGCTTCTACCCTCTGGAGGGACCCCGGACCTCCGTCCGGGATCTGCTGGGATTCAGATCCTGGGAAGGCACAGCGGCCTGCCCCACCAGACTCTGGGTGTTTCCGCGGTTCGATCCGGTCGGACGCGTCGGGTTGAGTCCCCGCCAGACTCTATCCTTTCCAGGTAGCGCCCGGTCCCGGCGCGGCGGCGAAGGAGTACAGTTTCTAGCGACACGCCCCTATGTCCCGGGCGATAACCTGCGACGCATCAACTGGAAGGCTCTGGCACGGCGCAATCAGCCGGTGGTCAACCTGTATGAGCAGGAGCGGGCAGCCAATGTAACCGTGGTACTGGACGGTCGAGACAGGATCTACCTGCCGCTCGGTGGTCAGGAGCCGTTCGAGCATGCGGTGAGAGCCTGCGCCGCCCTCTGCGATTCAGCCGTTCGTGATGGACATCGGACCAGTCTGCTACTCTACGGCGAGCGCCTGGAGTGGGTCTTCTACGGTTCGGGACGGATTCAGCGGGAAAGGCTGCTCCAGGAGCTGGCAAGGGCCAATCTCGGCTTATCGGATGCTTTCTCCGACCTGGGGAATCTCCCATCGCGCCTGTTCCCCAGTGGCTCCTCCGTAATAATCGTCTCGCCGTTCGCTCCAGGCGACGAGGAGGCCCTCGGCCTGTTGCGGGCCAGGGGTTACGATGTCCTGGCCCTTGTGCCGATCACCTCCCCACCCGAGAAGACCGAGCAAGAGCCGGTCCGGCTGGCCAGACGCCTGATCGCCCTGGAACGCGAGCTCATGTTGCAGGTGCTCATGTCCGCAGGAATCCGGATCGCTGTATGGGATGTAGGCCATCCTTTAGGGCCAGTGATCAGAAATGCCTGGCGGAGACGACAGTGATAGTTGCCATCGCCGCGTATATTGCAGGCTTCGGGCTGGCGTGGGGTCCGGTTATCACCCACGGCTTCCCCTGGACGCTGGCCCTCCTCATCTGCCCGGGGGTGTGGATAGCAGCGGTCACCAGGGGTCGTGGCGCAGCGCTTGCGCCCGGGCTATACGCCGTGGTCGCGGTGGCGGTGTGGGCAGCGATGGTGGAGGCCTTCCTGCCGGCACTGGGCGCTGTCGTGCTAGCTTTGGTGGCATGGGACGCGGCTGGCCTGGAACTGTGGATGAGAAAGGCTGAGGAAGCACCAGATCGCCCACAGATCTGGCGCGCAATGCTGCTCAGGTCTTCTGGGCTCGCAGCGGCCGGAGCACTCGTCGCACTCCTGTTCCACCAACTCGAGCTTTCACTTCCATTCTGGGGGCTGGTGGGGCTACTGGTCGCAGCCTGGGTCGCGCTGGCAATGCTCCACCGGCGCAGCGCCCGCCACGACCACACGTCGCCTTCTCACACCGGTGCAGACCGCAAGGACTCTCCGTAGGACAGCAACCCCTCCGGCCCGGCGACCGGCCCGGCCGGCAGATCAACTCGATACTCGCTCCCGAATCCACTCAATCAACCCCCGGCCAACCAGGATAGCTCACCTGCGTGATCACTGTTGCTCTGTACAGTGCCAGGAAGGGGCCGGGCGGTAGCAACGATCGCCCGACCCCCTCCCGAACCGGAGCGTCCAGATGCCCCGGACTATCCGATCAATGTGTGGCTTCGGTTGCTCACTTCCTGGGTTTTTCCTCACCTTTGCCACGATCCGCCCCGGTCTTAGTCCAGCGCGCCAAAAGCTCGCCGGCAACATGGCGACCGCCAAGTCCAAAGGCTATCGCTGCTGCTATGGCAGCGGCGCCCAGAGCCAGGCCGAAGCCGAGCATAATCAGATCATCGGCGAAACCCATTGCGCGCAATCCCAGCACCACACTTAACACAACGATAGCGACTCTCACGAATGACGCGAGTGCATCTGACTTGCCCCCCGCGCGCAGAATGTTAGCGACGAAGTTGGCGACGAGAATCCCGATGCCGATCACTACGACGCCGAGCAGAACCAGTCCCAGGAACTGGGTCAGGTTGGCGACAAGCTCGTTGACGACGGCGAAGTTAAGCAAGTCGGCAGCCATTATCACGGCAAACAACATTATGAACAGCATAATGATGTAGCCAACTACATTGGTGGGAGAACCGGCTCCTTCAACAGGCTGCTTCGTCAGACCTAGCTTGACCGGCAGTTCATCAAAGCGGATTCTGGCCAACGCCTTGGTAGCCAGTTTGACCAGCAGGCGCCCGATGAAGTAGGCAATGGCAAGGACAACAGCAGCACCGATGATCCGCGGAATGGCGGCGAAGATGGCCTGGAATATCACTACGATCGAGTCAAAGATGCCCTCGACGCCTAGAACCTGCAGGATCGCCAGTATGAACAATATCCATACGATCCAGAAGACGGCCGTGCCGAATCCTCGGGCCACAGGAAACTGACTCTCATCCTGGGGATCTCCGCCCTTGCCCAGTCTCCTGTCAACGCCACTTGCCTTCATAAGTCGGTGGACGCCTGTCCTGAGAACCCTTGCCAGAATCCAGGCGAAGAGCAACAGGATGAGCACAGCTAGCAGAGTGGGAAGAAATGCAATGATCGTCCCGAAGAAATCCTGGAAGGCTTGTAGTACGCTACTCCAATCCATTCGTATAACACCTCCTATATACGATTTTGGTCATTATCCCGCCGTCTTGCCTCTTCGGTCGGCGACGAGATCTATTACGGAAACTAGGTCATAGGCATCACCCCCCTTCTGAGCAACCTTGGATCACTGATCGCTGACCTGTTCCCGACCAGACGAATAAAAGCAGGGTCAGGGACTCGGACATGATCTCCCCTTTCCCGTCTCTATCTACAATACTAGCACGAGATACAGTTTTGTCAATAGGTGTGCTCAAGCCAGTGTGGCATGGTACAATTGCCAACACATACACCACAGGGCTGTTCATGACCATCGCCCGGTAAGTCAGGAGGCTTATGTCAATCACTTCAGACATCCAGGACTATGCACTCAGTCTCGGCTACGATCGCGTGGGCTTCACCACTTCAGACAGTTTCACTCTATATGAGGAAGAACTACGCAGACGTCACGACATGTATAGTTGGGCCACGGGGCAGGATTGGGGCCTGATACAGGGCGTAGACCCCAGGAACGTGCTGTCCGGGGCAAGGTCCGTGGTGGTTACCGTCTTCGACTATTTCAAGCATTCCTATCCTGAAGAGATGGTAGGAAGAGTCGGCCGCGCGTATCAATCTCTGGGCGGCGTGCCTCCGATTCCCGTTCACCGGGCGAGATACAGGCTGCTCAGGGAGTTCCTCGAGAAGCAGGGGTGCAGGGTAGGAAGGGCCGGATTCGACCTGCCTGCTCGACTTGCGGCTGCCCGCGCAGGTGTGACCGATTACGGCAAGAACACGTTCGCCTTTGCCGGGGGATCGGCTCATTCATGGTTATATCCACCCTGGTGATAGACAGAGAGCTCGACTATGATGCACCAACGCTTGAGGTCAGGTGCCCTGAGAACTGTACTCTGTGCCTGGACGCCTGCCCTACCGGCGCTCTAAAGGAGGATCCGACCCGATACACGCCCGCAGCTCGGTGACGGAATACCATCCTCCCTGTACGAGGCGCCGCGGTATCCGGCCGTGACGGACATAGAGTTGAAGAGGATATCTGATGGATGGCGGGGGGTGGGCGGTTCCTTCGTGCTGCTCTTCTGTGCGACAGGGACGCATTTCTACGCCTTTCCTGTCTTTCTCGACGCCATGGTGAGAGACATGGAATGGAGCCGCGCACAGATATCGTTTGCGATGACCGTAGCCAGCATTGTCGTGGCGGTCGCGAGCCTGCTGATCGGAATCCTGTTAAGGAAGCTCGGACTACGCATAGTCATGGTAGGCGGCAGCATCACAGCGGGAGTTGGCTTGCTGCTACTGAGTGGTGTGTCAGAGCTATGGCAGTTCTATCTCTACTACAGGCTCGTTCTGTCAGCAGGAATGGCAGGCATATATGAAGTGCCCAACCGACCACACAGCGGACAGACTAGAGCTTGAGACGCCTGGACGGAGTCGGAGGAATGTAGAACTCGAACAACAGGTCGATGGTCCTCTTGCTGAGATCCATCTCATACTCTCTCAGAAGTGTCTGAGTTGTGTCAATGCGCCGGGCAACGATGTCCAACTCGCTTCCGCTCAGATCGGCCTGTTCCGCGAGATCAAGAACATGCTCTAGATCGTTGATCCTGTGAGCCAGTATCTCCTGTTCGTCCTCCATTGCCTCGACATTGGTGTTACTGGCCTTCTCATCCCCGATAACCTGCTTGATCGCCTGCCCGACAATCTTCTTCCGCCTCTCTAGGCCGGCTACCTGTCGCTTGATGTTCGAACGCCTCTCTCTATGCATCCTCAGTTGCCTGGCCAGTCCTGTCAACTCCCTCTGCTGTTTATCTATCGCACTGAGTTCGGCATACAGATCCGCTACACGACTTCGATACTTCTCCTTCAGGAGAGACTGTAGCCTGGCCAGCCGCTCGAGCCGTCGCCTCAATGCGGCAAGCTCTGTGCGCGCCTCCCTGATCCTCGAGTATACCCTCTCCTGCTGGGACAGAACACCCTGTTCCGTCATGGCATCCTCAATCGTATCCATCAACCAACTCCATAGAAGACATCGCACCCATTATAGAGCCTGGAGCCACATATCGCAATGGCCTGCTCCGAGGCCAGTATATGGATACAACCCGTCATCTACCTATCGGTGATCTCCGCCACCGTTACCCCGTAATCCCCCTCACCATAGTCACCAAGACGGTACGACGTGACCAGGGGATGCCTGGCCAGCAGGTCATGAACCGCTTGTCGGAGCTTACCCATACCTTTGCCATGAACAATACGCACGGATGGCAATCCCGCCATGAAGGCGTCGTTGATGTACTGGTCAAGCCGGCACAGGGCTTCATCAACCGTGAGATGGCGTAGACGTAGCTCCCTCTCTACTGCCTTCATCATCGCCTCACGAACTCGACACGAAGGACGTCCACGGTCCGGTCTGTAACTCTCCCCCTGTCGTCGATGCGCCAGCCTGCTACCCATATTATGTGCTCAGGAGAACACACTATCGGGATTCTGTCCCTCCAGGCGCGAGGTATCCTGGCATCGACCATGAAGTCCTGAACCTTCTTGGTCGCATCCATACCCAGAGGTCGGAACCTGTCCCCGGGTCTGCGCCGCCGAATCAGTAGCTGGCCTCCCACACAGTTCAGGTCGAACTCGCCAACCAGCCTGTCTGGAAAGCCACCCTGGGCTGTCTTCCTGCGATCCTCCGACCGGGTGTAGTCTGCCGGATCCCGCACCGGGCTGGCAGTAACTCTCCATCCCGGAAGGAGTGTCTCTCCGGGCACCTCCAGAACGAACTCGCCTTTCAGCGCAGGAAAAGGACATGACCCGTCCAAGGAATGCTCCCGTGCACCGCCTCCTGACACCGGCGAGACTCTGGCGACAACCAGTTCGTCATAACCAGCAGTACAGACCAGTCCCCGGGGCAGAGATGCCTGTTTTCCCACAGGTCTGGCCAGCAGTCTGCGTGCTGCCTCGATATGACCGGCCTCGATGTCCGTGGTGTGGCCCTTGAGTGCCGCGACAGCCGCCCGAAGCAGCCGCCTCTGCAGGGCCACCGCCAGACCGGCCAATTGTTTCTTGTCCAGATGAACGGCACTCGCTTCCGTACGAGCCAGTTTATCCCACAGGGCAGACACCTGCTCCCGCATGAAGGCACTGTCTTCCCGGGCCAGATCAGCCAGTCGCAAGAGTGCCTGATCGATGTCCGGGTTGTACTGCCTGAGCACGGGCAGCAGATGGAGGCGCAGGCGATTCCTGAGGAACGAAAGCGAGAGATTGGATGAATCGATACGGGGCGCGAGATGCTGTTCTTGACAGTACTCGGTTGTCTCGCTTCTTGACACATCCAGGAGAGGTCTGATCACCCGGAGACCACCAGGCAATTCCACAGGTGACAACGACTGCCGGATTTCGCCGATCGGGCACGAGCGAGCCAGGCCGCATAGCCCGTCGACCCCTGTACCCCGGAGTATATGCATGAGAATCGTTTCGACCTGGTCATCTCTGGTATGACCTACAGCGATCCGGCTGGCACCTACATGTCTGGCTACACGGGCAAAGAAGGCATAGCGCAGCTCACGAGCCGCCTCCTCAACACAGCATCCCGCTACCTCCCGATACGCATTCGCGTCCTTCCTGTCAACGGTTACTGGTATGCCCAGCGACTCAGCAAGGCGAGATACATACCGGGCGTCAGCCTCGGCCTCGCTTCCTCTTAACTGATGGTCGAGATGCGCTACGTGCAGGCTCATGCCGAGTTCGCCCTGCCATCTCGACAGAATGTGTAGCAGGCAGACCGAGTCAGCCCCACCCGACACCCCAACCACTACCCTGTCACCGGGGGACATCAGCGCGTGCCCGCGAACAGAATCTATGGCCTTCTTCTCGGCAGCAGACTCATTCATCGGGCTTGCCCCACCGGATCACTCCACCAGTGTACACTAATAGGATGTGTCGTTGAACGTCAGCAATCGAGGACCGTGATCGCCAAACTCCAGTACGCTCACGCCTCCGAGGTCTACCCTGAAGCTGGGAAAGCAGTCCGAAGGCAACTCCAGCGCTTTGAGCATGATAGCCAGAGTCACGAAGAAGTGGCTGACTACCACCCCCGCGCCTCCAACGTTCGGTCCGTGATCGGCACAGTGCCTATCCAGCAGGCGCTCAACCACTCCCCAGGTTCTGCTCTGCACATCCTCAATGGTCTCTCCATCACTTGACCCGGTGCTGACCCTGTCCCTCCAGCGCTCCATAAGGAACCGGCTGAACGTGGTCTTCAGGTCCAGCACCGACGTTCCCTCAAGTTCGCCGACGTCTATCTCTCTCAACCCTTCGTCAACCTCCACGACCAGACCGTGACGACCGGCTATCGCGTCGGCAGTTGCCTTCGCCCTTTGCATAGGACTGGAGTATACGGCGACAACGGGCTCACTCTCGAGAAACCGCGCCAGCCTCGCTGCCTGCGCCCGTCCTGTCTCATTCAGTTCGATGTCGCTATCGCCTCCCTGCACCAGTCTCTCCCTGTTCCAGCAGGTCTCACCATGCCTGATCAGAATCAGCCTCAAGATACCTCCCGAGAATGGCCGATACCGACCGGTAGACGACTGCCATAGGCAGGATGATAGTTATGCAACTTCAGATCCTCGTTTCAGCCGGCATCGACCGCACCATCCATCAGACAACGGTCTTCTCCCGGGTGAGTATCACCTTGGCTATCTTCATCCCGCGCATTTCGGTGACGACGAACTTCAGGTTCTGGAATTTGAACTGCTCCCCTTGCTTGGGTATCCGCCCCAGGTGACTCAGGATGAAGCCGGCCACCGTTTCATAGTCGCCGCCGGGCAGGTTGAGCTCAAGCTCCTCGTTAGCATCCTCGATCCTGAACCCGCCATCGAGCTGAAAAGTGCTGTCGCCGGTTACGATGAAGTCCTTCTCATGACCTGTCAACTCATCGTGAATATCCCCGACGATCTCCTCGGGCAGTTGCCCAAGAGTGACCATCCCCGCCATACCACCGAACTCGTCGACGACGATAGCCGCGTGATAGCCACCGTCCCTCATCTCAGCCAGCAGCTCCCCGAGGTGTTTGGTCTCAGGAACGAAATAAGCAGGCCGCACCAGGTCGTCAATCACCCCATCTCTGCTGGCGGATTCGTCGGTCAGGCACATAAGCACGTCCTTGGCGTGCAGGATCCCGACCACATTGTCCGTGTTTTCTCTGTACACCGGGAACCGGCTGTATCGCTTCTCGCTGTACAGGTTGAGGAAATCGCCCAGCAACGTCCCCTGCTCAACCCAGGCGATCTCCGTTCTGGGGACCATGATCTTGCTCACCGGGCGATCGGTGAACTCGAACACTTTCTGCAGTATCCTCGCCTCATCTTCGTCGACCACCCCCTCGCTCTCACCTACGCTGATCGCGGAGAGTATCTCGCCCTCGCTGACCAGTTTCCTGTCCTCCTCCGAGGTGTTCACCATCCTGGCGAAGCGTAGACCGATCCTGTCCAGTATAAGAACAAACGGGTAGAAGCACAGTTCCACTATCCTGAGGGGATTGACATAGGCCAGGGATAGCCGCTGAGCATGATGCACAGCCAGGGTCTTGGGAATAACCTCCCCGAAGATCAGGATCAGGACGGTCACCCCTGCGGTTGCTATGACCGGTCCCCATGGATAGTCGAAAACCGCCACAGCCATTATCGTGCCCAGTGTGGCGGCAGCGACGTTCACCAGGTTGTTACCCAGCAGGACGGTAGAAAGGACCCTCTCCGGCCTATCTGCGGCCCTTGCCAGCTCTTCTGCTCCTTTAACACCGCTCTCAACGAGGTATCGAACCCGGAGTTTGGGTAGAGCGATGAAAGCCGATTCGGCACTCGAGAAAAACGCCGATATGCCCAAACAGATCAGGAAAGCGATGAAAAGCCAGCTACTGGGGGGATCCACTTCTTACAGACCCTTAACTCCACCATCCAACCAGAATGACCGTCCTGCAGGAGTTAACACCGACTGAAACATGCTATACAAAAGCTATAATACCATCGGCTGGCAGACCTGTCAAAACCGCCCTAATCACACTCTCCGCTGAGGCGTCATGGACATGCCACCAGGGTCGTGGGTCAATCACATGTAGTGCTCCAGCACCTCGGGTACCAGCACCGTACCGTCTGCCTGCTGGTAACTCTCAAGCACGGCGATCAACACTCTGGGCAGAGCCAACCCGGAACCATTCAGCGTATGCACAAACTGGGTCCCGGAGTCGGACCTCGGACGGTAGCGAATGTTGGCACGCCTCGCCTGGAAATCACCACAGTTACTGCACGAACTCACCTCCAGCCACTCGTCGCATCCCGGAGCCCACACCTCGATATCGTATGTCCTGCGGGCGGCAAAACCCAGGTCTGCGGTACACAGTTGCACCACTCGATAGGGTAGGCACAGCTTCTGGCATATGGATTCGGCGTCGTGTACCAGTCTCTCCAGTTCATGATCTGACTCCTCTGGATCGGTGAACTTATACAGTTCTACCTTGTCGAACTGGTGTCCACGCTTTATGCCCCTCGTGTCCGCACCTGCGGACATCTTCTCCCGACGAAAGCACGGAGTATAGGCAACGTAGTTGATCGGCAGACTCTCGGCGGCGAGGATCTCGTCACGGTGAAGATTGGTCAACGGGACCTCAGCAGTAGGCACAAACCAGAAATCGTCCTCATCATCATGGTAAAGGTTATCCCCGAACTTGGGCAGGTGACCGGAGCTTTCCATGCAATCTCGCTTCACCATGGCAGGAAGGCAGACCTCCTTGTAGCCATGCTGCTCCGCATGCACATCCAGCATGAACGATATGAGTGCCCGCTCAAGACGCGCACCCAGCCCCTTGAGCACATAGAACCTGCTTCCGGAAAGCTTCACTCCTCTCTCAAAGTCGATGATGCCCAATCTCTCTCCCAGATCCCAGTGAGGCAACGCAGCGAACCCCGGATCCCCTGGCTCACCCCATGACCTCACAACCACGTTGTCGGCCTCGCTTGTTCCGAAGGGAACATCAACATGAGGGATGTTGGGAAGCTCCAGTAGCATGGAATCGAGCGCGCTCTTTGCGTCTCTGGTCTGCTGCTGCAGGGCGGTAATCTGCTCGCCCAGCCGGCGCATTTCTTCTACCAGTTGGGGCGGCTTCTCCCTGCTGCTGCCCAGTTGCTTGCTCGCCTTCTTGTGTTCAGCGCGCAGAGATTCAGTCCGACCCAGCAACTGACGGTACTGCAGATCTGCCTCGAAGATCTCGTCAAGGGCGAAGACATCACCTCTCCTCTCCAGTCCCTTACGCACCATCTCGGGGTCATCACGAATCAGCTTGATGTCGATCATCGGTCCGCTCGCCCCCTTCAGTCCTCCGGCCCGGTCTTCGTCTTAAGCGCCGGAAAAAGTATCACTTCCCGAATAGACTGCTGACCGGCAAGGAGCATCACCATGCGATCAACCCCCATCCCGAGGCCACCCGTGGGCGGCATACCGTACTCCATCGCCTCCAGAAAATCCTCATCGGCGATATCCGCCTCGTCATCACCGACACCCGAACCAGACTGCTGACGGAATCGTTCCCTCTGCTCAAGGGGATCATTCAGTTCAGAGAACGCATTAGCAACCTCCATACCTCCAACGAAACCCTCGAAGCGCTCGGTCAGCCGGTCATTGCCCCTCTTTCGTTTGGCCAGAGGTGACATCTCTACAGGGTAATCCATAAGGAAGGTCGGCTGTATGAGCCTGGGCTCAACAAATGTCGACAGCAGCTCGTCTATCAGCCTTCCCCTCTCTTTACCCGGCTCCACCTCCAGTCCCATATCCAGCATCCGTGACCGCAGCGAACCGGTGTCGGGAAAGTCCTCAAAATCAACACCGGAGTAGCTTTCGATCGCTTCCCGTAGCGTCAGCCTGTGCCATGGCAGTGACAGGTCTATCGTCGTGCCATTCCAGTCAAGCTCAGTGGTACCCAGAACCTGCCGGGCTACATCAGCAAGCATCTTCTCAACCAGGCTCATCATGTTGTGATAGTCGGCATAGCCCTGATAACACTCCAGAAGGGTAAACTCGGGATTGTGTCTCACAGAGATGCCTTCATTACGAAAGGTGCGCCCGATCTCGTATACTCTGTCGAAACCACCTATCACCAATCTCTTGAGATGAAGCTCCAGCGCAATGCGCAGGTAAAGGTCCTGGCCGAGGGCGTGGTGATGAGTGACAAAGGGACGTGCGGGTGCACCTCCTGCATGGGGCTGAAGCACCGGTGTCTCAACCTCCACGAACCCCTGTTTGTCGAGGAAACTCCTTATCGCGCTTACGGTTCTGCTGCGCAAGACGAAAACGTCTCTCGTCGACTCGTTGGATATGAGATCAAGATACCGCCGACGGTACCTTTTCTCCACGTCAGCAAGTCCGTGCCACTTCTCCGGTAACGGATGCAGAGACTTACACAGCACAGCAAGACCCGACACCTCCAGGCTAAGCTCCCCTGAACGTGTGACGAACAGTTTGCCTTCCGCCCCAACGAAATCCCCGATATCTACGTCATCCAGCAGTCCGTACCCATCGACACCCAGAACATCCTTTCGCAGCGACAACTGGATCTTCCCTGAACCATCTCGAAGATCGAGAAAGGCCATCTTTCCCATCGTGCGCCTCCCCACAACCCGTCCGGCCACCGACATGCTGCCGGCAGTATCCCCACCCTGCCCAAGGGCTGCCCTTGCCTCAGCGATGGTGTGGGTCGCATGATAGGCATGGGGATACGGATCTATGCCCCTGTCCCGCAGTCTTCTCAGGCTGTTCAGTCGTTCTTCAGTGATGCGCTGGTACCTTGATGCCATAGAAGATCCATCCTACTCAGACCCGGCAGTCCCGATCGTGTCTGCCTGATCCAGAATCGCACGGGCCTCCGCCTCCAACGACTCGGGTACCATTATCCTCACTTCACCTATCCCATCGACCGTAATCCCGTACACCACGCCGGCGCTCTCATAACTGAGCAGCACCGGTATGCCCTCGCTCTCAAGCCGTCCCTTGATTATCTGTGCTTCGAGTTGCCTCGAGACGCGGACCGTAACCAGTTGTT
>PULQ01000114.1 GCA_003552465.1 Dehalococcoidia bacterium | reverse complement strand
GGAACTCCCCGGTCCAGAACCTGCGGTACTGCCCCAGGTCGGGCTCGTACAGGCTTTTCCTCTCTCGACACACCCACTCTGTAGCCGTCCCTCCGAGCGGTATCCTCTCGGCCTTCTGCCACGGCGACCCCACCGTGCTGGAAAGGGCCAGGACGTGCAGCTCGTTTCCCTCGATCAGCGAAATCGTCGCCCAGTCGAAATCCACCACCTCCTTCAGCGCTTTGACGAAACCTTCAAATATACTATCGACGCTCACGCTGGAAGTCACGATCATGGTCAAGCGGTTGAGCAGGGTTATCTCCCTATCCTGTTCCTCCAGCTGCTCATGATAGTACTCCTTCTCCAGGCTGGCGGCTACCCGGCTCGTGATGGACTCAACCAGGTCGACGTCCTCGAGGGCATAGGGCTTTCCGTCTCGCCTCTCGCTTATCGCGAGTACAGCGGCCAGATCGCCCTGGTGCGTCAAGGGCACGAACATCTGCACCTCTGCCGACTGGATGCTCTGCCTTTCCTCTTCCCATATGGACTGAAACTCGGGCAGGATGGCGAGATTTCTCGCCTGCAAGATGGTGTTCTCCCGTCTCAGCCAGTCGACAACAGGACTGTCCGGGGCCAGCGTCAGCTGCTGTATGGGATTCCCGTCTGCCGGCGGGTAGAAGAACCGGGCGGCGAAAGCTTTGTCTTCAGCCTGCGGAAGCAGCAAACAGGCTCTGCGACAGTCGACGGATTGGGCAAGCAGGGACGTGAACTCGTTGCCGAACACCTTCAGGTCGGGGGCATCGTGTATCCTGGTGATGAACTGAGATAATTGCCTGCGATAGGTGGATTTCTGGCCGACAAACGCTCCCTCCACCCTGGCCTGCCAGAGCGGATGAACCTTGTGGACAAGGAAGGCGATAAGCGGAATGCCCGCGGCGAGCGCGATCGCCAGAGCGGCCCCGACGTCCAGTCGTTCATAACTAAGCCAGAAAAACAGCGACACCAGGACAACTCCGGTGCCGTAGAGAACTATGTTGATAAAGGCTTGACGGAACACTACTCTTAGGTCGAGCAGACGGCTTGTTACGACGGCGTGGGTGAAGACGCCAGCAACAGCGAGGTTTCCGATATGGCTCACAGGATACCCGGCTGCCTCGGGTACAAGATCTACCAGCAGAAAGATGGCAAGGGATGCGACGGCGGCAAGCAGATATGTCACCTGATTACGTTCTGCGGGATCGGATGAGATGCTGCGCAATCGCAGCAGCGAAAGGATGTCCCTCGCGCCGACCGTGGAGAGGAAAACGAGCCCCACGGCAACCATCCAGGGACCGTAGGTAACCCTCATTGGGCTGCTCTGAACATCAACGGCTTCCGGGATGTACCCCAATGCCGCCAGCGCAATGGTGGCTATCAGAAAGAGGTAAGAAAACGGAATCTTGGGACGCTCAGACTCGTAGTAGGAAGACAGAAAATAGTGGAGTTGCACCAGCATCCAGACGAGAATACAGAGGCCCGCTTTGGCTATCAGCGGTACATGTGCCCCGAACAGATCACTTCGGAGGAGAAAGGTGCTGAAACTCCACAACATAGCCGGAATCAGGAGCAGGCCGAAGAGTATCTGTCTTCGTCGCCAGGGCCGGTTGGACAGCAGAATCACGAACAAGGGAATGTAAGCGATTGCGGCGATTAAGGGCACCAGGGTATGTGCATTCGTCATAATATCACCCTCGCAAGGTACAGCTATTATTGACGTAAATGCCTAAGCTGTCAAGGGGGACTCAGGTAATGATACGGTAGTACTACGATTGTGCCCGAACGGAGCCTGCAGGCTCTGTCCGCCCTGTCAAGGGGTTGACGGATGCATCGGAAGTGCACCCATGTCAGCGTACGACCGCGCGCTCCTCTTCTCTCTCGGGTGCAGCCTCCACGGCAATCCTCGGAGCACTCAGTAGAGAAAGGTCCTTATCACAAGGGTTAATGCGTGGTGGCTTCGTGTTCTTGGAGGCGAATCCTGCAGATTGCTGCGCGGCATAGCCGGAGAATGCCCCGTGGGGAAGAAGAGTGACCTCCACCGGTCTTGGCAAACCAAGTGTGCTCTCCACGTCACCGAAGATAGTGTAGACGTTATGGTGGTACCTGCTGTTTAGGCTTCTTAGTTGGTCATATATGCTTGCCGCCACACTTTGCTCACTCGCTATGTAGTCATCCTCGAGTTCGAGATAGAAGTGCAGTACCGGGCGGTCGCTGACTCTTTCCTTGCGTGCTGTCCAATCTACGAACGGAACCCTCGTGTTATCAATCGCTTCACAGATTATCCTCTCCGTGAGTCGGCCAAGACCGAGGATGTCGACGAGGTCGTCCGCCCTGCCGTGAAATACCATCTGGGGGATATCGATGTCCAGCTTGTCGTTCCTAAGCGATACTATTCGAATCATGTCACCGATTCTATATCTGGTAAGAATGCCGCCATGCAGGTTGGTGATGACTATCTCGTACTTCTCGTCCGGCTTCACCCCGTCTAGCAAGACTGTTCTTGGGTGGTAGGAGTGGTCCAGTTGGCACTTATGCCACTCACTCTCGGGTATAAACTCGAAGAAGTTCAGATTTGGGACAAAGGTAAGGCCTTCATAATCCCAGGTCTGGGTCGCGTAGATACCACCGTCAACGCCGGTGTACAATTCCAGAGGGCGCCTGCCCCACAACTCCTCGACTCTCTTCTGGAAAACAGCGCTATCAGTGCCGCCTCCCAGAGCCACCCTAATCGACCAGAGGTCTTTGGGCAACATGGGACGGCGAGCCAGCCTGCTTTTGATCAAGCCTCTGGCCAGGCGGATAGACGCCTGGGGGTGGGACAATAGGTTTCGGAAACCTACATTCACTGATTCCTGCCTGAACGTCTCGCCTATATATGCGAGAATCGAAGTCAAGCCGCCAAGAGCGTCAAGTCCGTGACACAAGGCTTCCTCAAGACCGCCATTTACCTTATCCTGGAATACTGCTGAGTTATTATTGGAGGGCAAGAGCTGGCATCCAAGCGCCCGCTGTGCCATGTATCCAATGACACCTGATCCATAATATCGTGACCCAGCAGGCGCTAGAGTTCTCAAGTGCTCCCGCGCCAGGAAATCGCCCTTGGGGTCGCAGGACGCCAGCAGGCCGGCGCCGCCGGCAACCCGCTCATACTCGTATAAGAGTTTTTCGGATATAGGCACCAGTTTGATAGTATACTCGCCGGGCCTGCCGGGGGTGTGGGCCCACATAGCAGGCTTCACCGGCAGCACCTCCTCCCTCTTCTCCACCAGGTCGGGCAGGTAATCGGAGTATGTCGTCAGGGGTACCTGCTCCCGGAACTCCTCCACGGTCTCGGGCATGGCGCCGCCCATGACCCTCCGCCCCAGCTCGCAGTTCTTGAGCAACTCCATTT
>PULQ01000097.1 GCA_003552465.1 Dehalococcoidia bacterium | reverse complement strand
GGTTCTGTCGCACGATTACTAACGGCGTTGCACCTGCCTGGTCCTGCTGAACCAGATTGCTATCCCCTGACGCCATGGTACGTCTCCCGGTCTCGATCGGGCGCTGTTGACATTCCCTTCGATAGATGAGCTACACTGGTACCGGACAGGAGATCGGTATGGACAATGCAGAAAACGGAACTCAGTCGGGCCGGGGCGCAGGAGTTCGTTCACGGCTGAGGCGTATGTTTGCGCTCGGGCCGAAGGCCTGGCGGGGAGCAGGGCTCTCCCTGCTCATATGTACCGCGGTCCTCTTCCTGGCTATAACCATCGGCGGAGGGGGACACAGCTTCGCTGGCGGCGCGGCCAATCTTGTATTTGCCGTTCTGCTCGGGGCTCTCTCCCTCTTACTGGGCACTCTGATTGTCCAGCTACTGGGCCTCATTCAGAAACTCCAGCAGCCCTATCGCTGGATCCTGTTCGGATCGCTGTTCCTGCTGATCAACGTGCTGATCGCCTCTGTGCACCTTACGGGCAACGCCGTCGCCGTCGCCCTGTATCTGGTGATAGTGGCATCCCTGCTCGGAGCAGGGATCGCTGCCTGGATCGCCGCCAGGAAGGAGAACCGCCCGCGGAGGTCCCCGGCGGCATTCACCATCGTCGGTGCCGTCGGGCTTAGCCTTCTGCTGGTCTGGTTTGCCTGGCCCGGCCAGCCTTACACCGTTCCCGAACCCGTCCACGGCGAGACTGCGCAGCCGCCGGACGCGCTCGGCCATCCGGCAGAGACCGGCCCGTATAACGTGCTGGAGCTTACCTACGGCAGCGGCACGGACAGGCACCGCAGTGAATACGGAGCGGACGTCGACATCACAACATACAGCGTAGACGTGTCCCCCATGGTCGGCACGCCGATGGCCCCTGTTCTCTGGGTGCGCAACACCTTCTGGGGCTTCGGCCTCGATCAGGTTCCCCTGAATGCCCGGGTCTGGTATCCCGATGGAGATGGACCGTTTCCGCTTGTGCTCGTGGTCCACGGCAATCACATGATGGATGACTTCTCCGATCCCGGCTATGACTACCTGGGCGAACTGCTGGCCAGCCGCGGGTACATCCTGGCTTCTGTAGACCAGAACTTCCTCAACGGAGGCGGCTTCATCGAGGCGATACTGGGAGGACTGAGTACCGAGAACGATGCCCGTGCCTACCTCCTGCTCCGTCACCTCTCGCTGTGGCACACCTGGAACGAGACCCAAGGACATCCCTTTGAAGGCATGGTCGACACGGAGAACATAGGCCTGATCGGCCACTCAAGAGGCGGGGAGGCCGCCGCCATCGCCTCCGCCTTCAACCATCTGCCCTTCCATCCCGGAAATGCCGAAATCCCCTTCGACTTCGGCTACAACATCAGGTCGATAATCGCGATCGCCCCATCGGACGGGCAGTATATGCCGCGCAGACAGAGGACGGAACTGAGCGACGTCAACTATCTCGTCCTCCAGGGGTCGGCCGACAGCGATGTGCGTTCCTTCCAGGGCTCCCGCCAGTATGACCGCGTTTCGCTTACGGAGGGCAGCGACCTCTTCAAGGCGGCGGTATACATCCACGGCGCCAACCACGGACAGTTCAACACCCGCTGGGGACGCATAGACGTGTCCTTCTCCCAGCTCTTCCTGGACAGAAGCAATATCATGCCGGCAGACGTGCAGGAACTGACCGCAAAGGCGTTCATCAGCGGCTTCCTGGAAGATACCCTGCGGGGCCACCGTGAGTACCGCCGCTTGTTCACCGATCCGTCCCTGCGCCGCTACTGGCTGCCGGATACCTTTTCTCACATTCAGTACCGGGACGGTGCCACCATGATCGTCGCCGGTTTCGAGGAGGACATGGACCTGACCACCCTCACCATTGAGGGAGGCAGGGCCACTGGCGAGAACCTTGTCTCCTGGCGCGAAGAACCGCCTGTACTAGGTCCCGGGACCCTCCGGGGCAGTACGAGCGTACGCCTGGGCTGGGACGTTGAACGCGAAGGAGAGGCCTCCTACACCCTGGTGATGCCGGAAGGATTGACGGAGCAGATGGATGCCACCTCACTCACCTTCGCCCTGGCCAACGTGAGCCCGGGCCGAGATCCCCTCGACTTCACGATAGCGGTACGGGACAGTGCCGGTGAGGAGGCCTCGCTGCCGCTGAGCCACATCGCCGCCCTGCCCCCTCCCCCGCAGTACCGCATGTTCAAGTGGCCGCTGGGGGTCGGATTCCTGTCGGAGCCTGTCTTCAGCACCTATCCCTTCCTGCTTTCCGACTTCTCAGCAGCGAACGGGTCCTTCGACCCCCGGGCCATTGTCGAGGTCCAGTTCCTTTTCGACAGCGCCTCGGGAGCGGTCTACCTTGATGATGTAGGCCTTTCCCCGTGAAGTTACTCCGTGGCCCGTCGCAGTTCGTTGCGGTGCAACGCGGCTGCGAAGGCATGCTGCCATGCCCGTAGGCAGTTCGTCAGAAGGCAGGGGCGGCGAATCTGATTCGATGTTCGATATGTGTACTAAGCCTGCCTTCCTCTGATATACTGCTTCAAACAGGTATATAACTAAGGAGGTTTTTGAGTATGGAAGAAGCTGGCACTAGCACAATGCCGCTGATCGGGGAAAAGGCACCTTCGTTCAAGGCGGTAACCACGCAAGGGGAGATCAACTTCCCCGAAGACTACAAGGGAAGGTGGGTGATCCTCTTTTCTCACCCGGCAGACTTCACCCCTGTTTGCACCACCGAGTTCATGACCTTTGCCTCAATGGCGGATGAGTTCAAATCCCTGAATACCGAACTCGTCGGCCTGTCCGTTGACTCGCTCTATGCCCATATCGCATGGCTCAGAAAGATACAGGACCTTGAGTACAAGGGAATGAAGAATGTTGAGGTGAGGTTTCCGCTGATCGAAGACATCCGCATGGACGTCGCTCGCAAGTACGGCATGATACAGCCAGGTCAATCCAACACACAGGCGGTCAGGGCTGTCTTTGTCATTGACCCTCAAGGAACAATCCGCACCATTCTGTATTACCCCCTGTCCACCGGCAGGAACTTCGACGAGATCAAGAGGATAATCCTTGCCCTGCAGAAGGCTGACAAAGATGGTGTTGCCACTCCTGCGGACTGGAGGCCTGGCGACGACGTCATCGTCCCACCGCCGGGGTCCTGCGGCACCGCCAGAGAGCGAATGGAAAGACCGGGCGACGACGTTTACTGCCTGGACTGGTTTATGTGCTTCAGGCGAGAGAAATAGCCTGATAAGAATCAGCCATATCGTTCACCTGCACCTCTGCGCTGTCGCCCCGCGTCCTCAGCGTTTTGTCATAGAACCGGCATAGCTCTTGCTGTTGACGCCATGATCAACAAGGATGTTCCTGAACTGCAACCGATATGGGACTAGGCCCGG
>PULQ01000014.1 GCA_003552465.1 Dehalococcoidia bacterium | reverse complement strand
AGTAGACGATGTCCGGGGCGTACTGCCCGCGGTGGCATATCATGCCCAGGGTGTGATCGGTATCGGCCCGGATACCTGCCAGCCTGCCGTTTTCAAGTCCCACCTCTACCCAGCAGCCTGCCGGGCAGATGCCACAGAGGGCCTTCTGCCATTCCAGTCCGGTCTCTTTGCTTTGCCCGATTCCTGATCGCGACATCTGAGGTATCACCTGTTACGGTGCAATAATACAATATGAGATCTGCGGAGCAAAACTGACGGCAGTCGCATGCCCCGTTTGAGCGCAGTGGAATTGTTACCATTCGGACATGATATTCACTATACTTATGCGAGCCATGCAGACTTTCTTGCCCTATCCGGAGTTCGACAGGTCAGCCGCCGTTCTCGATAGACAGCGGCTGGGGAAGCAGAGGGTGGAGGCGTATCAGATCCTGCGCGCGATAACCGTCGAGACGGGCTGGTCCAGGCACCCGATTGTCAGGATGTGGACGGGCTATGAAGATGCGCTCAAACTGTACTCAAACGCGATTGTGGAGGAATGGATAAGGCGCGGATATCGTAACAGCATGGAGGTATACAGCATCATCCTGCCGTCAATCGAGTACCCGTGGTGGCTCGGCATCGAGGAGTTTCACGCTTCACACCGGGCGGCGCTGCTTGCCAAGGACTATCCCCACTACTCGCAGTACGGGTGGAGCGAGACCCCCGGCATCAAGTATGTGTGGTATCGAGTTCAGGAGTGATCAGGCCATCGCTCCTCAGGAAATCCAGCACTGCCTGGCTGAACACGTTCCTGTTCCCCGGTTATCAAAGGTCACTACCCTGTAGTGGTTCCTGAAGGAGGGGACCTGCGGCGTCCAGCCGATCCGGCCGGGAGTATGAGCCATCTCCATACGATGGGAGGTCTGATTTGCACAGTGCATGGCCGGCGGCAAGGAAGAGCAGTCTCAAAGGCTTTTTCGCACCGCATCTGCTGCCAGCTTACCCGTGATGATCGAGATCGGTAACCCCGAGGGGCTGAACGTCCACTGTCCGGCCTGAAACACATCCGGGATCGGAGTCTTAACGGAGTTCGCGATTCTTGGCAATCTGGTCTCTGCCGGTATCTCCTGGTTGGTAAACGCCCATCCGGTTATCGCTCCCTCGGAGTTGCCGTGTTCTCGTAGAAGGGTCAGCGGCGTCGAGGAGAACTGACCGACTATCCTGTCCTTGATGCCGGGGTAGATCGTCTCGTTCAGGATATCGACAATCGTGTTCTCACTCAGGAGCTTGAACTCCTCATACCAGCCCTTGTCGAAAACCTCTCTGGCAACGGCATAGTCAAACAACGTGCTGATTATCAGTCCCGTCTTACCTGGAGGAGCGAGGTCAGGATCCCGCAGCACAGGACACGCAATCTCGTAGGTGTTGTACTTGAAGTATTCCTTCAGTGATCTGGCGGTCTCTTCCTTGCTCGATACTCCGATTTGGTGTGCCGTTGAGAGGCCTCTCAAGTATGGCGTGTAAAACAGGTGTTCCGTTGCGATGTCGGCGAAATACTGCCTGTCCAGATCTACGCACAGGTATAGTGTAAAAACCGACTCTCCGCCCTTCTTATCAGCCATCGCTTTCGTTCTCGCAACAATGCTCGCTTTGATCCGCCCGTCTTCGATGGAGTCAAGGTTAAGCACTCTGTACAGGGTCTTCAGATCGGCAGCCCAGATCAGTTTCTTGTACGCGTAGGTGTTGCCTTCCTCGTCCGACAACTGACGCAGTTGTGGGTCCACTGCCTTCACCTCGGTGCTGACGCGGATTTCTCCGCCGAGGTCGGAGATACGTTTCACCAGGCTGTTGGGCAGCATCTGCACACCGCCCTTCGGGTAGTAGTAGTCAAGGTAGATCTTCAAGTAGCCGAGTGCAAAGAAGGCAGGTGTATCTCTGAAGAAGTGCTGGGCTATGATATCGACCAGTGACTCGTTGTCGCTGATCCTGTCCAGGAACACCCTTACCGGTTCCTTGAGCCTCTCGATCTTCCTGATGGTCATCAGGTACCTGACCAGCCATGGGAGAAGCACCTTCACCAGGTATTTCCTGTCCTTCTTCATATCAAGGAACAGCGGGTTATCGATGCCATAGAGCACATCCATGTAGCCGGAGATCCTTCTGATTGCTGAGAACATCGTATCGATATCACCGGCATCTCCTGGAAAGCACTTCGCCAGCAGATTCTGATAGTCGGCCAGGCTATCAATGTTGCGGAGCGTGATCACCTCGTCCCCCAATCCGATAGAAACGTCGTTCTTCACCAGCTCCATCTCGATGTCCAGCTGGCGTAGCATGGGCAGCAGGACACCGGAGTTCTCAACGGCCCGTATTCCGCCGTCAAAGACGTACCCGTCTCTCTGGAATGAGTTGACGCAGCCGCCCACCTTCTCGTTCTTCTCCAGGAGCAGAACTGAGTGCCTGGATTTCGCCAGGAATGCAGCGGAGGTCAGGCCTGCCATGCCCCCTCCTACCACGATAGCATCATAGTGCATGAATGCTCTCATCCCTCTGGCTGAATGCGGCAAGGCCCGCCATCTCTTCACTGATCGCCCATATTGCCTTTCCCGCCTTCTCGTCCAGTGCATGAGGAGCAGGTTGCTCCTCGACCGTTCGGTTGAAGTATCTGCCGCTTATGTCGCTGAGTTCGGGCGCTGCTGCCAGGAAGTAGATCGCCTCACCGGAGATCCTCGCGTCTTTCAGGAAATGCCATATCACATGACGCGACCACCATCTATAGAGCGGCCCGTTGTTGCTCCCGATGTTGCTCTTCACCCCGCCCGGGTGCATGGCGTTGATCGTAACATGTGTTCCGTTGAGTATGCCCGCCAACTCCCATACAGTTAGCAGTTGCGCCGTCTTCGATGCCCCATAGCCCAGATATCCGTTGTACATTCTGCGTTCCCAGTTCACGTCATTGATGCGCAGTCCACCAAAGCGGTGTCCCTGCGAGTTGACCTGTATTATCCTTGCCGGGGCGGACGTAATCATTCTGTCGAGCAACAACCTGGTCAACAGGAACGCGGCAAGATGATTGACACAGAAGGCCAGCTCCATACCGCCGGCAGTTACTACTCTCCTGGTTGAAAAGACACCTGCGCTGTTGATAAGGATATGGATCTCGGGACATTTCCGCAGTATAGAACCGGCGGCATCCCTTACCTCATCGAGACTGGTAAGATCTGCTATCACGGTATCGATGCTCGCGCCAGACTCAGACTTGATCAACGATCGGAGGTCTTCTGCCTTCTCAGAGTTCCTGGCGATCACCACGATCTCAGCACCGCCCCGGGCGATCCTTCGAGCTGCGGCAAGCCCGACCCCGGAGGTTGCCCCCGTGATGACACAGGTCTTGCCTTCTAAGGATGCGTCGGTAGATTTCTGGGCAGCCCACATGT
>PULQ01000154.1 GCA_003552465.1 Dehalococcoidia bacterium | reverse complement strand
GTCGGGCAAGGCAGTGTCATCTATATGTGCGTGATGATAGCCCGTTCAGTTGACATGAAAATTGGCTTGTGCTAAATTGGGGAGTTGGCGTCTACTATAAGGTAAAGGCTTAAGAAAGAGTAAGGGCCGGCTGGCCGAAGCCGAACTGATTTTCCTGGAGTAGACCGGCGATTAGCCAGACGGCTTTTCACTTGTCTGGAATAGGGAGCATAACAATGCCGACAGTAAATCAACTTGTTCGCAAGGGGCGCAAGAAACTGGGCACGAAGAGCGATGTCCCTGCGCTTCATTACATACGGAATACAATGAAGGCGAGGGTAACCTGGGGGCAGGGAGCACCTCAAAAGAGGGGTGTGTGTGTTCAGGTTAAGACGGTTACGCCCAAGAAGCCGAACTCGGCATTGCGTAAGGTCGCCCGTGTCAGGCTGACCAACGGCATGGAGGTGACGGCCTATATACCGGGAGAGGGGCACAATCTTCAGGAACACTCCGTAGTGTTGATACGCGGCGGAAGAGTAAAGGATGTTCCGGGGATCCGCTATCACATTATCCGCGGTACGCTGGACACCGAGGGGGTCGCCAATCGCAGGCGGGGCCGCAGCAGGTATGGAGCTAAGGCGCCGAAATAGAGGGGATGTCAGATGCCTAGAGAAGCCAGACGAGTAGTAAGAAGAGTTCCGAAGCCGGACGCCAAGCATAACAGCGTCACGGTGTCCAAGTTTATCAACAGGCTTATGCTGCGAGGACAGAAGAGCACGGCCGAGCGGATAGTGTACGATGCCCTGCAGCTAGCCGGTGAGCAGGTGAACAGCGATCCCGAAGAGGCGCTGGAGCGTGCGATCAAGAACGCTACGCCCCTGGTTAAGGTCAAGTCCCGCCGTGTGGGCGGTGCCACGTACCAGGTGCCTATGGAGGTCCCCGAGGATCAGGGCCGCGCCCTGGCCATGAGGTGGCTGATCGCAAGTGCGAGGGCTCGTAGCGGAAAGTCTATGGCCGACAGGCTGGCGTCCGAACTGGTCGATGCTGTTCAGGGGCGCGGGGTTACGATCAAGAAACGTGAGGATATTCACAGAATGGCGGAGGCTAACAAGGCCTTTGCCCATTATCGCTGGTGATGAGCTGTGGTGAAAGCTGTACTTGAAGCAAAGGACAAACTGATGTCGCGGACGTTCCCTCTGGACAAGATACGCAACATAGGGATAATCGCTCACATAGATGCTGGCAAGACCACAGCTACTGAGATGATCCTCCACCATGCCGGCCGCACATACAAGGTCGGCAGTGTAGATGCGGGAACCGCGGTGATGGACTGGATGGATCAGGAGAGAGAGCGGGGCATAACCATTTCCTCAGCTGCTACGACCTGCCGGTGGCATGAGCACTGCGTAAACATAATCGATACACCCGGGCACGTCGATTTTACGGCCGAGGTGGAGCGCAGTTTACGTGTGCTGGACGGTGGTGTTGTGATCTTTGATGGCGTGGCGGGAGTGGAGGCTCAGTCAGAGGCTGTCTGGCGCCAGGCGGACAAGTACGGAGTGGCCAGGATCTGCTTCGTCAACAAGATGGACAGGATGGGCGCCGACTTTAATCGCACTGTTACGATGATCGGGGACAGACTAAGGAGCAAGGCTTTGCCCGTGCAGCTTCCAATAGGTAGCGAGAAGCAGTTCCGCGGTGTGATCGATCTGGTTGAGGGGAAGGTCGTTACCTTCGACGGAGCGGCCGGTCAGGGCTCACCTGGCGAGATTAGTGAGTCGTTGCTGGCCAGGCATCGACAGGAGATGATCGAAAGCCTTGCCGAGTTAGACGACCGCATTATGCTCGCTTATGTTGATGGTGAGGACATATCTGCTTCCGAGATAAGGGCTGCGATCAGAAGGTTGACTATCGCGAACCTGATCGTTCCGGTTCTGTGTGGCAGTGCCCTCAGAGACAGGGGCATTGAGCCATTGCTCGATGCCATCGTTGATTACCTCCCGTCGCCGGCCGACATCCCTCCGGTCGTGGGCACCAATCCCAGGACAGGAGAGGAGGTCAACCGTCTGACGAGCGATGAAGAGCCGTTTTCGGCACTGGCGTTCAAGACGGTGTCCGATCCATTCATGGGCAGGCTTGTCTACATGCGTGTATACTCAGGCAGGATAAGAGCCGGCGCACAGGTCATGAACTCGAGCACTGAGAAGAAAGAAAGACTGGGCAAGCTGTATATCATGCATGCCGACCATCGAGAAGAGGTCGACCGTGCCGACGCGGGGACTATTATGGCGACACTTGGACTTAAGACGACCTCGACGGGTGACACACTGTGTGACCCGACGAGGCCGGTTCTTTTTGAGCCGATCCGGTTTGCCGAGCCTGTGCTGGCCATGGCGGTTGAGCCGAAGAGCAAGGCGGATCAGGACAAGCTGGACGATACTCTGTCGAAGCTCGCCGTAGAGGACCCTACCTTTAAGATATACCATGACCAGGAGACCGGCCAGACCCTGATCTCGGGGATGGGTGAACTCCATCTTGAAGTGCTCATGGAGCGCATATTCCGCGAGTACGGAGTGAGGGTCAATGCCGGGAGACCGCAGGTCGCCTATAAGGGAACGATTACAGTTCCCGTTGAGTCCGAAGGTAAGTTCGTTCGGCAATCCGGGGGCCGGGGTCAATACGGCCATGTATGGCTCAAGATCGAGCCCGGAGAGCGCGGCAGCGGATTTGAGTTTCGCGAACAGATCAAAGCCGGCGCGATCCCCAGAGAGTATGTTCCCTCCGTGGAGGCCGGTGTCAAGTCGGTCTTGCAGAGCGGAGGGCTATCGGGCTATCCGGTGGTAGATGTGAAGGTGACGTTGTACGATGGCAGCTTTCACGAGGTTGATTCTTCAGATGTGGCGTTCAGGATGGCGGCCTTCATGGCCATGAGGGACGGTCTGGACAAAGCCAGGCCTATTATCCTCGAGCCGGTTATGGAAGTGGAGATCATGACACCCGACCAGTTCACGGGAGATATAATCGGCGACCTGAACTCTCGAAGGGCGCATATCGAAGGCATCCAGAGTCGCGATGATTCGTCGACCATCAGGTGCCTTGTTCCACTGGCGGAGACGTTTGGGTTCGCCGGGGACTTGCGGTCACTTAGTCAGGGCAGGGCCAGCCATATCATGCAGTTTCATCACTATGAGGAACTGCCTCAGAATCTGGCTGAGCAAGTTGCAGCAAGAGCGGGGAGAAGCAGATGAGCGAGCAGAAGGTGCGCATAAAGGTCAAGAGTTTCGATCACAGACTGGCCGATCAGGCGGTGAGGCAGATCGTGGAGACGGTTGAACGCACTGGCGCAATCGCGGTCGGACCGGTGCCTCTGCCCACACATATCGAGAAGTTCTGCGTGATTCGCTCGCCGAACATCGATAAGGACTCCAGAGAGCAGTTTGAGATCAGGACACATAAGAGGCTGATCGATATTCT
>PULQ01000109.1 GCA_003552465.1 Dehalococcoidia bacterium | reverse complement strand
GTGGAGCTGAGGGGATTCGAACCCCTGACCTCCTGCTTGCAAAGCAGGCGCTCTCCCGACTAAGCTACAGCCCCAGGGGCAACTATTCTACCAGATAGTCCACACCGGCGAAAGCGCTATACCCGTTCCTCCTCACTCTACCTCCAGGCTCTCGATATAGAACTCCCGTCCGCCGAGTATCTCCACGCTCTGCCCCCGGCATTCGGGACAGGACCACATGGCATGCTCATCTGCGGGGTGGAAGACAGTGGAGCAGGTCCGACAGCGCAGTTGAGCGGGGATTCGCTCAAACCGGAGTACAGCTTCTGCGGCGATGGTATCCCTGCTGAGGAGGCCGAAGTAGAACTGAATGCAGTCGGGCACGATCCCTGACAGTTCGCCGATCACAAGGTTGACCTGGATGACCCTGCTGGCCTGTGCCTCTCCGGCTTTGTCCAGGGCGATACTGATGATGTTCTCGGTTATTCCAAGTTCGTGCATTTGGTGAAGCGAGGCGATGTATTATAGACTACCGTGCGCCTTCGCTGCCATGTATACATCATTTCCGAACATAAGACCTGGCAATCACGAATGCGAACTTGCCTGGAAGCCCCGTGATGTACCAGAATATAGCGGATGCTCGTGGAATGACAGTAGATGAGTGATGTCAGGCATTCTACGGAAGGGTCGTTCTCCCGCGTTCACGGCGAAGCACCCGACATGGCAGTGACGAAAAGACAGTCTCCGAAACTGGCTCGCATAAGCGTCCGTGGCGTTGTCCAGGGCGTAGGATTCAGGCCGTTCGTTTACAGAACAGCCACCAGGCACAACCTCAGGGGATGGGTCTGCAACACGTCGGAGGACGTCAGGATCGAGATAGAGGGAGAAGGGGGAGACATTGAGCGGTTCGAACTGGAACTACGAACGCAGGCGCCTCCTCTGGCGCATATCGATGGGGTAACTATCGACTATGGCACCCCTGTTGGCTATGACAGCTTCGAGATCCGGCACAGCCAGACTCGTGAGGGGAAACACCAGTTGATCTCTCCGGACATCGCTACCTGTGATGCCTGCCGGCACGAGCTGCTGAACACAGAGGATCGCCGCTACCGCTATCCCTTCACCAACTGCACAGACTGCGGGCCACGCTTCACCATAATCGAGGACATGCCATACGATCGTCCGACTACGACTATGAGCCGCTTCACGATGTGCCCGGCGTGCCAGGCAGAATACGACAATCCCATGGATCGCCGCTTTCATGCCCAGCCCAATGCCTGCCCCGAATGCGGTCCGTCTGTTGAACTGGTTGATAACCGGGGAAAGCCGGTCGCTGTGCCGGATACTGAGGCTGCGAGTCGTGAGGGGAGGATGTTGAGTCCCGACCCTATAGCGGCTGCCGGTCAACTTCTGAGAGAAGGGAGCATCATCGCTGTCAGGGGCCTGGGCGGGTTCCTTCTGGCCTGCGATGCCGGTAATGATGTGGCGGTCAGAAATCTGAGGCAGAGGAAGAATCGACGATTCAAGCCCTTTGCGGTCATGGTCGCCGACATGGCGGAGGCAAAGAAGCACTGCTACGTCTCACCGGAGGAGGAGGGACTGCTAGCTTCACCTCAAAGCCCCATTGTGCTTCTCCGATGGAAGAGCAGTTCGACGCTGTCTCAAGAGATAGCTCCGAATCTCGCTCATCTCGGGGTCATGCTGCCATATGCACCGCTGCACCACATCCTGCTCAGAGACACCGGGCTGCCGCTGGTTATGACCAGCGGCAATCTGAGTGAAGAGCCTATTGCCAGGGACAATGATGAGGCGCTGAGAAGGCTGGAGAGCATCGCCGACTACTTCCTGATACACAATCGTGACATCTACTCCCGCTATGATGACAGCGTGGCTATGGTGGAACGGGGCAACAGCCTACCGGTCAGACGGGCCCGCGGGTATGCTCCACATCCTGTCACTCTGCCGTTCAAATCCAGGGAGGTGCTCGGCTGTGGTGCCGAGGTGCACAGCACTTTCTGCCTGACCAGGGATCACCATGCCTTCCTGTCACAACACATCGGCGACATGAAGAACATGGAAACCATGGAGCACTTCGCCAGCACGCTTTCCCTGTACAAGAAGTTGTTCGGGATCGAGCCCGAGGTTGTTGCTCACGATCTTCACCCCGACTATCTGACCACCAGGTATGCCGGAGATCTGGCGGCATCGGGCCTGCGGCCCGTTCCCGTTCAGCATCATCACGCGCATATCGTCAGCTGTATGACGGACAACGGGCTCGAGTCTCCGGTGATCGGTGTCGCCTTCGACGGCACGGGGATGGGCGCCGACGGACACATCTGGGGAGGAGAGTTTTTGGTCGCCGGCTGCAAGAGCTTCACGAGATCGGGACACCTGGAGTACATCCCGCTGCCAGGAGGGGATGCAGCGATAAGGAGGCCCTACCGCACCGCCGTGAGCTACACCATCAGCCTTCTGGGGGAAGATGCGTTGAGAGGGTTACCCTTTATGGAACGGGTTAGCGATGTAGAGGCGGAGGTCATAAAGCGACAGATAGAGAAGGGGCTGAACTCACCGCTCACATCGAGCATGGGGCGTCTGTTCGATGCCGTATCAGCCCTGATTGGTATAAGGGACGAGATAGACTACGAGGGGCAGGCTGCGATCGAGCTGGAGATGGCTGCGTACAAGGAAGACACCGCCGTCACTGACAGCTATCCCTACAGCATAGTAAGGAATGGAGAGTTGAGGATCATCAAACCAAAGGAGTTGATCGAAGCTGTAGTGGAGGACCTGAGAAGGGGTAGCTCCAGTGCGGGCATATCGGTCAGGTTTCACAATACGGTAGCGCAGATGGCTAGCGAGATGTGTCAGATGATAGCTGAGGATACCGGGCTTAACCGGGTGGCGCTAAGTGGAGGGGTATTCCAGAACCGGCTGCTGCTAAGAAAGGCGATTGCGCTGCTTGAGGAGAGCGGCTTCGAGGTGTTCACCCACAGGCAGGTGCCCTGCAACGATGGCGGGGTCTCCCTGGGACAGGCGGTGATCGCCAATCTCTCCACATGAAGCGCCTCTGTCCCGCCCGTTGCAGTAGAAAGGACAGTACATCGGCCCCATCCAGAGACCCCATCTTGTGGTCTGCCTCAGCTTTGGCGGCCTCAGCGAAAAGAGAACGCCAGCACGGCTCGGAACTTGTCCTAGAGACGGATTCGGGCTAAAATGCGGTCAGTTATGTGTCTGGCCATACCTATGAGAATCCTTTCCATCGAGGGTGATGAAGCCGAGGTGGAGCTCGGCGGTGTGGTGCGGAGAGTGAGCATCGCCCTTACTCCGAAGGCCAGGGTCGGCGATTACGTTTTGCTTCACACCGGTTATGCGATAGGGGTTGTGGACGAAGAGGAAGCCGAGCAGACCTTGAAGCTCCTGGAAGAGATAGCAGGCTTCAGTGAAGTTTCTTGACGAGTACCAGAGCAGCCGACTGGCGGCAAAACTAGCCCACAGGATCTCCGTCTCC
>PULQ01000029.1 GCA_003552465.1 Dehalococcoidia bacterium | reverse complement strand
GCATCCTTTTGAACCTGGCGCGGACGTCTGATGGCGCCTTGATATACCAGTGCCCGATGTGGAGGTCTCCCGATGTATAAGGGAACATCGTGAGAGCGTAGAACTTGGGCCGACTGCTGTCCTCGCTTACCTCATATAGACGATCAGCAGCCCACCTCTCCTGCCATTTTCTTTCGATCTCCCTGGGCTTGTAGTTCCGGGACATGCTTGCTCAAGTTTACTCCAATCCGGTTCGGATTTAAAGGCCTGATACGCCGAACGGGGAACCGGCGCAGGAGCCGGAGGAACAGTCTCCTCGCGAGACCGGTGGGCGACCGGTGGGACGATATGAGCCATCCATAGGCTCCTCGTCCTGTCTGTGACTGCCGGCCCGCAGATGATCCATATTATACCTGTGGCACGACGTGCCTACAGGAACTCAGGCCCGCTTGCCTGTTGACTTCACGCAGACTCAGGGAGCACGATCCGAGACCCGGCTCCTCTGACTATGCGTTGACCACTCACACAGATGGGGATGCCTAGGCTTTGCCTATTCTGAACACCTTTGTGCTGCAGGCCGGGCATACCCCTTGTGTTGCTGGCCTGCCATTCTTGAGGGTAACCCTCGTCGGGGTTCTCATCTCCACCTTTTTTCTGCACTTCATACAGTAAGCTGTCGCCATCGTGCCCTCCTTTGGTGTCGATTCACCAACTATATTGTTACTACAATACGTAGCCATTGTCAATACTTTTGAGCCATATCTGGCCGAATTTGTGAGATCCCGGTCATGTCCTGGAGGAGGGCCGGGTGACTCGCCTGTCAGAGGATACAGGACTGCCCTCTACTCAAGCGTGGATAGCAGGCGGAGTGCCGCGTCCAGCCGCTTCAGGCATCTGTCCTTCCCCAACACCGCCATGGTCTCGAACAGAGGGGGGGCCGCTGTTCGGCCGGTAACAGCCACTCTCAACAGCCCAAAGAGCTCCCTTGTCTCTAGGTTCAGTTCGACCGCCAGGGAACGCATTGTCTCCTCCAGACTGGCCGCTTGCCAGTCCTTAATGCAACTGGCCGACCGCAGCGCAGCGGAGAGGGCGCCCGTAGCCGATGTCACATCGAGCTTCCCGGAGAGAAGCAGGGCTGCATTGTAATCCGGTTCATCGACAAAGAAGAAGCTGGCGAGCTGAGGAACCTCAGCCAGGGTGCGGGCTCTCTCCTGGACCAGAGCCAGCACCTCGCTTACGTAGCCTGGGTCCAGTGGACGACCCACCGATTCAGGCAGGTCTCTCTCCAGAAAAGGCATCGCCTGGTTGACGAACTCCTCGGGGCTCAGCCGCCGCAGATAGACTCCGTTTATCCAGTCCAGCTTCTCTCTGTTGAAGATCGCCGCTGTCTTGCCCACCCTGTCCAGAGAGAAGTGCTGTATCAGTTCCTCCCGGGATAGCAGTTCCGTCCGGTCGTCAAGCGACCAGCCCAGCAGCGCGAGGAAGTTGACCATTGCCTCCGGAAGGTATCCCTGTTTCTGATACTCCGTGATAGTTGTTGCGCCATGTCTCTTGGAGAGCTTGGAGCGGTCGGGCCCCAGGATCATCGGAAGGTGAGCGAAGTGGGGAGTCTGTCGGTTCAAAGCCTTGTACAGCAGTACATGGCGGGGAGTGCTGGAAAGCCATTCATCGGCCCTGAGCACGTGTGAAATCTCCATCGAGTGGTCATCTATTACATTGGCCAGGTGATAGGTAGGATAGCCGTCGGACTTGAGTAGTATGAAGTCGTCTAGTGTCTCATGCTTGAAAGATACAGGGCCATGGATCAGGTCGGAGACCGTGGTCTCGCCTTCGAGAGGCGTCCGGAAGCGCATAACGGGCCTGACACCGTCTGTCTCAAGGCGGTGTCCTTCCTCCTGGGTCAGATCTCGGCAGCGGCGGTCGTACTTCGGTGGCTGCTTCAGCCTGGCCTGTTCCTGGCGCATCGACTCCAGTCGCTCGGGCGAGCAGTAGCACCAGTACGTGTGCCCCTCCTGGAGCAACCTGTCCGCGACCTGATGGTAATCGGGCAGTCTCTGCGACTGAAGATAGGGCCCTTCATCCCAGTCCAGGCCCAGCCAGCGCAGACTGCCGATGATGGCATCAATGGCGCCTTCCACTTTACGCGCGACATCGGTGTCCTCTATACGCAGGATGAGCTTGCCGCCATGGTGGCGGGCAAACAGCCAGTTGAACAGGGCCGTCCTGATGTTCCCTAGATGGGGATAACCTGTCGGACTGGGCGCAAAGCGTAGCCTAACCGGGTGCTGCAATTCAGACTGCATTGCGCTCCATTATGTAGGGTGCTACCGAGCACCTACTTGGAGAGGATCTGGTGTAGCTTCTTCAGCTTCTCCAGGTGCTTCCTGAGCCTCTGCGACAGCTGCTCAACCTGGTTCAGGGCGTTCTGGGTGTCTTCGATCTCCGTCGTTATCTTGAAGAGAGTTATGCTGTGGCGCTCGTCCAGATCGTGTTCGAAATCGGCCAGATCCTCGATTCCGACCTCTGCCATCAGCCTGGATAAAAGGCTGTCTTCTCTGTTGGCCTGTTCTTTGGAGAGTTCGTCAAAGGACTTCATGTCATCAGTCCCCCCTTGTTCATCTAGCGACGGTCTCGAAATCTTACCACACCGCAATGCCTCAAACAAGGCTCTCTGACAGGAACTGCCGGGCAACAGAGAACCCACAGCCCCGTGCGCTGTAGTCAGCCCTTCTTCCCCCGGAGCGCCACCGCTCCGCCAATGGCAACCGTTGCCATGACGACCGATATTCCTGTCAGGGTGACGGTGAACTGATACGAATCGATGAGATGTCCCAGTAGTATCGTGATCGTCGGTCCGCCGCGGCTGATCATGTAGTAGAGGCCGAGCACGGTGGACCGTTTCTCTGGCGAAACGCGGCTTATTATGTAGGACTCGACAACCGGCATACCTACATGCATGGTGGTGCCCATGAGCAGGAGGGCGGCGTACAGGCTCATACCGAGCGACACGTGGTTAAGCAGGTAGATCGCTGGTCCCGAGACAAGGCCGACGGCGACTATGACGGGAACCCTTCCCAGTCGGTCCGACAGGTAACCTCCAAGAGGGCCGCCCCATATTCCTCCGAAATAGGCGACCGACAGGAGTGCAGCGCTTTGCTCCTCGGCGGCGCCCAGGACGTCGACGGCATAGAGAGGGACAAGCGCCAGAGTAGACTGGATCAGGATCATGCTCGAGATACCGACGGCGACAAATGCCAGCAACTGGCGCAGTTCCGCCGTCTCCTGTTGCCCTGACGGGACTCCGGCTCCCTTCGCTACGGGTGTCCCGGCATGGCCCATCCTGCCCAGGATCACGTAGAAGATGATGCCTAGGAACAGCGTAGGTGCGGCTATGCTGATGAACGTGCCCCGCCAGCCAAGAGCGCCGGCGATAGCCGCAGCGATCAGCGGCGCCAGGAAGAAGCTCACCGTTCCGCCTATCTGGTGAAGGCCCAGTGCCCTGCCCCGGTACTCAGGCTTCACCGAGGCCGACACGAGAGGTGATGCCGAGGGATGGTATC
>PULQ01000091.1 GCA_003552465.1 Dehalococcoidia bacterium | reverse complement strand
GGGAGATAACCCTGGATGAAGCCCACCGGATGCTCGGGGCGCTTGAACCCGATAGTGCCACGCCCGACATCCCGACCCGGGAGGAGGCAAGAACTGTGAAGGCAAGACCGAAGTATCTGCGAGTCACCGTGCAACCCGGTCCCGGACACGAGAACGACGATGATGCTGAACGTGTCAACGTGAAGGTGCCCCTGGCACTGATCCGCTCTGGCATCAAGTTCGCCTCCGTCCTGCCGCGAGATGTTGGAGACAGGGTCGAAGACCGCCTCAAGGATAGGGGTATCGGCCTCGATCTACGCAATCTCAACCCCGATGACCTCGACGACCTCATCGAGGCCCTTGCCGACCTCGAGGTGGACGTTGAGAGCAACGAAGAGAAGGTGAGAGTATTCGTGGAGTAGGCCGTGTCGGCCCGCTCGAATCAGATTTCGCTTGACACCGACCACCGGGTCATATATCATGACCTGTTGGTTCGGGCTAACCGATCAATTCCGCCGGGTCTGCGCGTCTGCGAAGCCGATGGGGCGGGCTGGTAACGTAGGCTCAATTCATGAGCAACAACAATACTAAGACATTTGTTATTGCCCTCGGGGGGAACTCCATACTAAGGACGAAGGAGAAGGGAACCCCCGGAGAGCAGTACAAGAACCTCGACCGTACAGCAGAGCAACTACTGGACCTGCTTCGCAGCGGCAACCGTGTGGTAATAACCCACGGCAATGGCCCGCAGGTGGGCAATCTGCTGCTGGCCGGTGAAGCCGCTGCCGACACGGTCCCGCCCATGCCCCTGGATATCCTCGGGGCACAGGCCCAGGGATACATGGGCTACATGATCCAGAACACGCTGGCCAACCACCTGAGGCGGGCAGGAGCGCCGCGGAATATCACCACTGTGGTCACGGAGGTGATAGTTGACCGCGGGGATCCGGCTTTCCAGAACCCATCCAAGCCGATCGGACCTTTTTACGATGCCGCGAGGGCGGAACAGCGACGCAAAGTGGATGGCTGGGAGATGATCGAGGACGCCGGACGCGGCTACCGACGGGTCGTGGCGTCGCCCTTGCCGGTTGAGGTTCAGCAGTCCAGGATAATCAGGAGCATGCTCAACAGTGGCGAGATAGTGATCGCCGCCGGAGGAGGGGGCATCCCCGTGGTGAGAGACGACAAACGGGACCTGCACGGCGTCGAGGCCGTTGTGGACAAAGACTACGCTTCGGCACGCCTGGCCATCGAGATCGATTCCGATGTGCTTTTCATTCTGACCGCTGTTGAGTACGCGTATAGCGATTTCGGCGGACCGCGGCAGAAGGCACTGGAGCATTTGACGCTTGCCGAGGCCAGGGAACTGCTGGCGGCCGGGCACTTCGGGAAGGGGAGTATGGAGCCCAAGATGCGGGCCGCAGTGATGTTCCTCGAGGAGGACGATCGCTATCCATCGCGCGTGCGGGAGGTGATAATCACCCTGCCCGAGAAGGCGGCGATGGCACTTGAGGGCAAGACCGGCACGCGTATCTTCAGATAGACCTGTGAGTGCCGCAGGATGGACGGACTTGACGGGCGCAGGTGGTCTACCCGTTACGCCCAATCCGCAGCGTCCTCTGAAAGAATCGGCGCTTCGGAGCCCGGCGTGCCGGCCGATGGCATAGTATTAAGGAGGTGAATAGTCTTGAAGACCAGAACACTCATTATCGGTGCTGCGGGGAGGGACTTCCATAACTTCAATGCTTATTTCAGGGACAACGACCGGTTCGAGGTGGTCGGTTTCACCGCCTCTCAGCAGATACCGGGCATCTCGGGCAGGGAGTATCCTGCGGCACTGGCGGGGAGGCTCTATCCTGAGGGGATCCCGATCTACGCCGAGGAGGACCTGCCGCGGCTGATAAAGGAACTACGCATCGACGTCTGTGTGTTCGCATACAGCGACGTCACATACAGTCACGTGATGGGGGTCGGTGCCATCGTCGAGGCGGCGGGCGCCAGCTTCATGATGCTGGGCCCGAACGACACCATGCTCAAGAGCAACAAGCCGGTCATCTCCGTGTGCGCGGTGAGAACGGGCGCGGGCAAGAGCCAGACCTCGAGAGTGGTGCTCGACGTCCTTACCAGGAACGGACTCAAGGCCGTCTCCATCCGCCACCCCATGCCCTATGGCGACCTGGTCGCCCAGAAGGTGCAGCGCTATGCCGAACTATCCGACCTGGAGGAGCACCACTGCACGATCGAGGAGATGGAGGAATACGAGCCGTACATAGTGCAGGGCAACGTCATATACGCCGGAGTCGACTACCAGGCCATCCTGGACGCCGCCGAGCGGGACCCCAAGGGCTGTGACGTCATCCACTGGGACGGAGGAAACAACGACTTCCCCTTCTATAAGACCGACCTCATGATAACGGTGGTCGACCCCCACCGGGCGGGACACGAGGTGTCCTACTACCCGGGCGAGGTCTGCCTGCGCATGGCCGATGTGATTGTGATCAACAAGGTCGACAGCGCGAAGCCGGAGGATATCCAGACCGTCAGGCAGAACATCGAGCGGGTCAACCCCAACGCCACCGTGGTCACCGCGTCCTCTCCGGTCACGGTCGATGACCCCGAGATCATCACCGGCAAGAGGGTGCTCTGCGTAGAGGACGGCCCAACGCTCACGCACGGTGAGATGACGATGGGCGCGGGCACGATTGCCGCCCAGCGATTCGGTGCTGCGGAACTTGTCGACCCACGACCTCACACCGTCGGGGAGATCGCCGAGGCGTTCGAGCGCTATCCTCACATCGGGCCCCTGCTGCCGGCCATGGGTTACGGCAAGCAGCAACTCAAGGACCTGGAGACGACGATCAACAAGACCGACTGCGACTCAGTGATCGTGGGCACTCCCATCGACCTGAGAAGGGTGATAAAGATCAAGAAGCCCAGCACGAGGGTACACTACGAACTGAAGGAAATGGACACGCCGACCCTCGAAGGGATACTGACCGGCTTCGGCAAGGCGCAGGGACTGCCCATAGAGTAGCAGGGTCAGTACGCGGTCAGGGCTTTCACCGTCTTCCGGTCCAGCTGCCGCACCACCGCTGTCAGCAGTTCCACCGCGGCGTCGAAGTCGCCTCGATGCAGGATACTGCCGTGGCTGTGCACGTAGCGCACCGGCAGGCTGAGCGCGACGGTTGGCACGCCGGCCGAGTGCAGGTGAATCGCCGCCCCGTCGGTCCCCCCGCGAATCCTGTCCGCCCGGATCTGGAGCCGAATCCTGTGTTCCCTGGCCGTGTCGACGATCAGGTCGCGCAGTCCCCGGTTGGGGATCATATCCTGCCGGAACAGGGTCACCACCGGGCCTCCGCCCAGCCGGAACACATGGCCCTCGTTAGCTGCTCCGGGCATATCGTTCACCGCGGTGCCCTCGAGGATGATCGCAACATCGGGATCGACCAGGCTCACGCTGGTCCTCGCCCCCCTCAGCCCCACCTCCTCCTGGACGGTTGCCACGCCGAACAGCGTATTGGGATGGGCGACGTCGAGCATTCTGCGCAGCGAACTGATCACCACCGCGCAGCCTCCCCGATCGTCAAAGGCCTTGCCAAGGTAGGTCCTGCCCCCGGCCAGCACGGTGAACTGGCTCACGGGCACGATGGGGTCGGCCACCCGTACTCCCGCCTTCTCGACCTCCTCAGCGGACGCACAACCGATATCGATATACATGTCCTTGCTGTCGACCAGCTTCTTCCGTTCCTCATCGGACAGGAGGTGGGGAGGCTTGGCGCCGATCGTGCCCATGACGTCGCCCTTTGAAGTCTTGATCGCCACGCGCTGGGCGAGGAGCACCTGGTCCCACCAGCCTCCGATGTTGGCGAACCTGATGAAGCCTTCCTTCGTGATGTGACTGACGATAAAGCCGATCTCGTCCATGTGGCCGGCCAGCATTACCCTCGGCTCGGCGGCCTCGCCCTGCTTCTTGCAGATAACAGAGCCCAGCCGGTCGTGACTGACCTTGCCCAGCGGTTTGAAGTGCTTCTGAACCAGTTTTCGCACCTCGGTCTCGTGACCGGAGACTCCGCCGGCCTCGGTCAGTTCCTTAAGCAACTTCTCGATCTCGTCCATGTCCCTCCTTATCTAGACAAGAAGAGGGGGCTCCCGGCTGTCGGCCAGGAGCCCCTCTCTGCTTACTGCAGATCGACGAATGGGGGCCAGGGCACCGGGGGCTTATTGTGCAGCAGGCTGATCGTCCTGGGGGAAACCCAGCGGTACATGTTCAGCTTTGCTCCCGCTTTGTCGTCGGTACCCGATCTCCTGGCGCCGCCGAACGGCTGCTGACTGACGACGGCTCCCGTCGTCTTCCAATCATATATATTGCCCGCGGCATAGCGCAGTCTCTCAAGACCCTCGCAGAGCGTGGCGATGCTCCCGGTGTTGACCGCTCCGGTCAGACCGTAAGGACTCGTGGCATCGCACTTGTCGAGAACTCCGCGGAAGTCCTTCGCGCTCATCGTGCAGATCGTTATCACCGGGCCGAAGATCTCCTCCTCCATCGTCTTGTAGTTGGGGTCGCGGGTGATGATCAGCGTCGGGTAGACGAACCAGCCCGGCTTGTTGGTGTAGGTACCGCCGATCACCTCCACGTTCTTATCGGCCTTCGCGCCATCGATGTACTTCACGATCTTCTTGTACTCGGACTCGCTGATGATGGCGCCCATGTAGTTCCTGAAGTCGGCGACATCGCCGGTGCTTAGTTGCTTCATGAAGGCGGACAGGTGTTTGTAGACCCTGGGCCACATGCGCTCTGTGATGTAGACCCTCGAAGTAGCGGAGCACTTCCGGCCCTGGTAGCCGAAACCGCCGACGACCATGGCCGAGGCCACGGTCTTGGGGTCATCATCGTCGTAGACGACGATGAAGTCCTTCCCGCCCGTCTCGCCTACGCAGGAGCGGTGGGGGAATCCGTAGCGGTATATGCCCTTCTCGGTGTTCTTGCCGATCTTGCCCACTATCCAGTCGAAAGTGCTTGTTCCTCCCGTGAAGTGGACACCGGCCAGGCCCGGGCTGTCCAGCATAGCATCTCCCAGTGCTGCGCCGCTGCCGTGGATGATGGACATGACCTCGGGGGGCATGCCGGCCTCGTAGAGCACCTCGAGCATGGTATGAAAGCAGAACACTGAGTCAGAAGCCGGCTTGCAGACGGCCACGTTGCCCATCATGGCGGGAGCCGTCCCCAGGTTACCGGCGATGGCCAGGAAGTTGTTGGGCGACAGAGCTGCCACGAAACCTTCCAGCGGACGCCAGTCGGTCATGTTCATGCTGAAGGGCTGGCTGTCCGGCTGTTCCTTGTAGATCTGGTAGGCGTAGTAGGCGTTGAAGGCCCAGAAGTCGACCAGTTCCAGGACATCGATCATGGCCTCGTAGGGGTTCTTGGAGAGGTCCTCCATGGTAGCGGCCATTGCCTTGTAGAAGTATTTCGTTTGCAGCAGGTGGGCGGCCTTGCGAAATATGTTGAGCCTGATGTACCAGGGAATCTGGTGCCATCTTCCGCGGGCGTCCAGTGCCGCCTGGATCGCCTGCTCCACGTGGCTTACCTGGGCCTTGGCATATCTGCCCAGCAGCCTCTTGTTGTCGTGCGGAGCGACGCAATCTCCGAGGTCGTCGGTCATAATCTCCTTGCCGCCGATGATCAGCGGCAGCTTTACCTTCGTGGCGTCCTTCTTCCGCAGGTCCTTGATCGCCTCCTCCAGCAGCTTTCGCTCGGGCGTGCCCCTGGCAAAGCCCGGCATCGGCGCATTCGGCGGCTTGGGTATTTCGGGAATTCCATCGATATTCAGCATTCTTTCTCCTCCTTACGCTGTTATCTCAACAGCCCGTGTTAGTGCTACCGGGCCGTCTAATCCATCGTCGGATGGCCACCATGTTGCCCCTGTGTTGCCGCGGCCTTCCCCCCGGAACATCCCGAACCGGGCGTGTGTCTTGACATAACACTCCCCCGGTGGAAACGGGGCATGGTGACAGGTATCGGGTTCTTTCCGGCAGCAGGGTCGGCCATTGGTCCCACACACTCAACATCCGGGCTCAGTATAACCGAGATCGGGTTTCCCCTGCAAGCTCGTGCGCCGGTTGACGAGGGAAGCGAGATTGGGACAGCCTGCGCCGTATCTGGACATGCGACCGGACCGTCTGAAAGAAGCTGGATGGTAGCGATCGTGGTCAAACCGACAGAATGGGGGCAGGTCTGGTGAAGAGTCAGGACAGGGTAGAGGAGATTATCTTCGCGAGAGGAGCTGGGCCAGTGTACGGGGCTCCCCGTTGAGCTCTCCCAGGAAGCGCATGACCTCCTCGCGCTTGAACCGGCGATCACCCCGGGAGTTGATGCGACAGGCCTGTATCCGCCCCTCGTTACTCCAGCGCCTCAGCGTGTTGGGGTGGACGTGGAGCATGCGGGCCACCTCCCGGATGGTAAGCAGGTTACTTATCTGTTCTTCACTTGCCATATCCTATCCGCTCTTTTCCTCACCAAACATGTCTCAAGGTTAACCTACTTGAGCCAACCGCACAATCACCCAAAGGTATGGCTTCTGCCGGAAAAGAGTAATGGGAAAATAGTCCGAGAAATCTCCGATATTGGTAAGAAAGGTTAAGTAATTCTGTTGACTTATGCTCGCTGCTGGCATATCCTTGATATGGATAACGGAGAATCACCGGGGCCGGTGGTCCGGACCCCGGGGCGGTAAGGAGGGATAAGCCGGGAGATCGAGCACCACATTTTCAGTTGGGGGACGTTGAGGCCGGATCTGTAAGTTGGTCGCTTGGATCCGGTGGAGTCAGTAGCGAAACCGACCCGCAGGGTTGGTTTCGCTTCTTTTCGTTAGGTGATAGACATGAAAACGCTCTTTGTTGGTTTGCCCGAGGAGATATCCAGGTATATCCTGCTGGTTCTCAAGGTGAGGTGGCCCGGTGCGGTGCCGGTCCATGCCCGTGAAGAAGAGGAGACACTGCATCTGGTCCATTCCGAGCAACCCCATCTTGTCGTGCTACATCTTCCCGGGCAAAGCGATGGTTCGACACATGAGGAGCGCTTCGGCCTGATCGCCAGGATTCGTGAGTTGTCCGAGGTCCCTCTGATATCCGTCGGAGAGACCGATGATGTCATGGACAAGGTCAAGGCGCTTGAGACCGGTGCCGACGAATGGATATCCGCGTCGTTTGTCCCCATGGAGGTCATTGCCAAGGTGAACGCCATTATGCGCCGCTGTCACAATGATGAGGGAGTGTCATCTCTCATGGACGGGCGGCTGGCCATCGATCACGCGACACGCCACGTGTATGTCGATGGCAACCCTGTGAAGCTGACCCCGATTCAGTATGAGATACTCAGCCACCTGGTCAAGAACTCGGGAAGAGTGTGCACAAGCACCGAACTGCTCCAGCGCGTATGGGGGCCTGGCTACGGTGATGACAAAGAGATACTCAAGCTCAGCGTTCACCGCCTCAGGTCCAGGATCGAGAAGGACCCCTCTGATCCTGAGATCATCCTCAACGAGAGAGGGGTAGGCTACATCATAAGGGCGACTAACTCCGATAGGTAGGAGACAGCCCCACCCCGGATCTGTGCAGCCTTACTGAGAAGTCTCGCCTTCTTGTCTCGAAACCACCGGATCGCCGCGCTTCGCTCGCGATGACCTCTCTCCTCGTCATTGCGAAGGGCGTCAGCCCTGAAGCAATCTCGCCTATGTCAGCCGACGACATTCCCCCCTCTTAAGGTAAGAGGGGGTTAGGGTCCCGACTGTGTCGAGGTCCGATGACTCGCGACTCCTGTCGGAGATGCTCGATGTATCGGCAGGAGTTATGAACGGTGCGGGGCACCATGACCATGAGATCGCCACGTCCCGATGATATCGGGGCTCGCGATGACAGTGGCTTTGCCGACCGCTGACCGCTGAATACTTCTGAAACCATTTTGAAACCTTCTGTAACTCGGAAGTTACGCGATGTAACCGGTTCAACACTGACATCGCAGGCACTCCGGTGTAGACTTGAACTAAGCGTAGGTACCAGGTGCCAGGGTCAGAAGTGAGAAGAGTTTTGCTGGTTTGTGCGGATTCTGTGGTGACGGACGATCTAACTTTCTTTCTTCAGCACTCGGGTTTCCAGGTTTCCAGCGTCGTCGAGAGCATGCAGGCAATGGTGGAAATGGGCAGACGCACTCCGGACGTCATAGTGATGCGGGAGAACAGTCGTCGGTTAAACGGCGATGAACTGTGCATCCGCATCCGTGAGCTGTCGGACGTTCCGATCGTGGTGCTCGGGCAGGGGCAGGAGGAACTGGCGGGGGGGGAGATGCTGGAGATGGGTGCCGACGCTTATTTGACCTCCCCCCTGGATCCGCGCGAACTGCTCGCCAGGATCCGTTCGTTGCTGCGCCGCAGCGGTCATCCCCCCAGAGAGTGAAGGGGGACCATCATGGATCAGCCCCTGAGCATTCAGACTAATCGTTCGTGGGTAGGGCAGGGCATCCTACCAGGTGTGTTCGACGGGCGACCGGTCCCCATCACTAAAGCTTCTTGTGACGCGTCCTGGTGATGCAGATGCAACCGTGGGTGTTCTGTAACAGGATCACCACGAGGTGAAGGAGTTCAGCTTTCATCTTCACGAATGGAGCCCGGCCACGGTGTTGGGCTACCTGTTCAGTTCTCACAGAAACCGCGTCAATTGTCCGCGCTCGGATCTGCGTTCACCCTGGGAGTTGATGATAGACCTTTGTCCTCCCCTCGTTACTCCAGTCCCTCAGAGCAATCACCCAAAAATGGGGATTCTTCCAGGAAAGGATAATGGTAAGGCACTCTAGAAAATGGGGCCCGACTCGCGAAATCTTCTCAGGACCCTGCCTCAGAAGGTATTGACAAACTCCTTCCACGGAGTATAATTATACGAGGCATGATCTATAGTTCAGCATTCAAGTAGCATGAATCAGGCAGGGTGCGTGTATGGTTATGGTCCCTGATCGTGGCTCGTTCGATGGGATGATGGAAGGCACCTTCTCGAAATGCTAACTGATGTGAGACTAATGTCACAGACAGGAATGCCCTGTCTGCCCATATAATAAGGCATTGTACTTGAACAACTGAATACGAAGCAGGGAAGCTGAGAAGCGCCGCCTGTGATTGGTCACCTGGACGGAGTGGAGCGAATGGTGAAACCGGCCCTAAGTTGTTGGGTCGGTTTTCTGTGTTTTGGAGATGAGAGTAGACTATTTCACCCTGCAGGAAGGGCAGGAATTCCTGCAGGTAACGATTATGATGAGCTAGCCGATGGCTCTGCCGGCCGGCCTGCCCGGCCGGGGTCGATGAGGGCATAAGGCAAGAGAAAGACCAAACAGCAATCAAGAGGAAAGCAAAAAGGAGAGAATAATGAGAAAAGGAATATTCAGTATTGTGCTGGCCGCGGCATTGGTGCTCACCATGGTGCTGACGCCGGCGGTGGTCGCCGATAACGAGAACGGCAATGGATGCGATGACTGTGAGCCCCTGATGGTTGTTGACCTGATTGCAGGTCAGAACATGGGGGTGGGAACGGTCACAGTAGAGAATGACGATGAGAAACTTTGCGTCACCTACGCGCTAAACGAGGAAGCCCTTGATGAGGGCTGGGGGATCTACGAGACCCACCTGGCAATAGGTAACGAACTCGCGGACATTCCACAGACCCGTGGCAACAGGTGGGGTACCAACCCGATTCCCGGCCAGTTCGAATACGGCGACGATGAATTGGAGGGGGTGGAAGAGTGGGCATTCTGCATCCTGCTCGAGGATCTGGATGTCGATTACGAGGATGAACTCTACATCGCTGCCCACGCGGTGGTCAAGCGTCTCGCCGGGTACGGCGATGCAGTAAGCGCAACCATCTACGGTGTCGGAACAGTCGTGGGTAACGAGAATGAAGGCAATATCTACGTGATTTATCCGCTCGCGCAAGAGACCGATGTCATCTTCGAAGACGTCTGGGGCGAAGCTAATATGACCCCTGGACCACGTTGGTATCCGAATGCACTTGCCTTCGATGAAGAGAATGGGAGGCTGTACTTCACCCTGGACCAGAACAGCCTCTACTTCTTTGACGTCAAGACGGAAGCGGTGGTAGACGCTGATCCCGACAACAAGTTCAGCAACGACGACAACGTGCTGGGCGCGGCGTTTGGTGATGGATACTACTGGTACCTCATCAACCGCAGCAATACACTAGGCAAGGTGACGTTCAACGGTGACGGAATCGTTACTGACGTGGCCAAGTCTGCAATGGTTGGTGCCCCAGCGCTGACTCAGGGCGATATCGTCTACGATGACCGCATGATCTATGGAAGCAGTGGTACTGGTGCGGGGGGCATAAGGGGCTTCTTCTCCTACCACATCGAAGAAGAGGAGTTCATCATCCTGTACGAAGACCCAAGTTATCTGTCCTTGCAGCTCGCCTGGGGACTGGATGAATACGGTGAAAAGGTCCTCTATGGTCATCGTGGCATAGAAGGCTGGTGGTGCACGATCGACCTTGAAACCGGGCTGAACGCAAAGCTGGAGACCGAGGAGAACGATCTCTGGACTACCGATCGCTTGGAGGACCTCGCATCCGGGTTCGAGTACGAGGAGATCTGGGAAGACGAGACCGCCTGGGGCGAGGGCGAGCGCTTCAACAAGCGCGGGAACTGGGGCATGTGGTTCGAGTACAAGATCTGTGACCCCTGCCCTGAGGCACAACTGCTGCTCAACACCGGCGCGGAAGAAGGAATGAACCATTGGGATTTCACCCCAAGTGTGGTCCGCTCGATCGACGAGCGCCTACAATCAACTGGAATGGTCTACTCTCGTTCCGGTGACTACTTCTTCGACTTCACAGGAGCAGACGTCAGCGCCGAGGGAATCGGCTATGCGGCGAGTATGTCGCAGCGGGTAGACGTCACAGGGTATGATGGTTGCCCGTTCACGGCAGGTGGATGGATCCAGACCGAGCTGTGGCCCGATTCTGCGAAGACTGACATCGAGGATAATGACTACGGTAAGCTCATAGTCACATTCTATGACATTGACGATAACGTACTGGAGAGCTTCACCACAGGCATAATCGGTAACCCAGTGAAAGGTCATCCCACTACTGATGGTAGACAGTATGCTGAGTTCGACCTGGCCGGGGCTGTCCCTGCCGAGGCAGTATATGCGGTATACGAACTCGAAGGCTACCTGATCCAGGGGGCATTTATCAACGTCTTCTACGATGACCTGTACTTCTGGGTCGGCAAGTAACACAATCGATGACCTTAATCGTGTAAGCGAAAGACTTGGTATAAAGGGAGACCGCTTGTTGGGCGGTCTATCCAATCGAGGTCCGTAGATGGAACGGACAGAGGCCCCTAGCGACAGCCGGGGGTCTCTGTCTTCATCTGGGTGAATTAGACGCGCATGGCTGCCCCACACCTTCGGTGCACGACCCCCGACTATGGTCGGGGCAGGCTCTAAAGGGTCGTACTACAACCGTGCGCTCCTATCTGTCCGGTCGCACGCGGGCTTCGCGATGACGTTCAATCTTGTAGGATATCAATGCGTTGGAGCATCATGACCAGCGCTGCGCATTCGTCCATTGCCGTGACCCGAATTCAGCCGGAAGATCCCTGCCCGGTTGATCCGAGCTAGATTTGGGGTGTCTCCTCTTCGTGGCCGCCTATCGGCAAAGTGCGAACACGGATACGCTTGTCGTGGAAGATGACTATGCTGCCGTCCCTCAACGCCTCCTCCAGATTTGGCAGGTTGGACAGCAGAAAAGCCACCTGGTCACAGGGACGCCTCCATGACCGGCGGAACAGGATCACCGATGGTTTCCTCAACCTCCTCAGAGCCAACAAGGCGGCAAAGTCAGTATCGGCCGATATCAGGACGCGGTCGTCGGCGGCAGCTCGCACGAAGATGTGCTCATCAGAAGCGGATTGGAGCCGAATCTCCCTGAGGTGGATAGCATCGTGGCCAGCGCTGCGCAACCCGTTTGCTACCAGCGGTGACAGAGCATTGTCTACCAGGAACTTCATGGAGTTGATACAAGGGGTAGTTCTCGCTCCCGCACCGCTTCGGCAGCGTAGCTAAGGGCCTGGCGTATGTCTTCCACCTGCAGATCCGGATAGGCCTGCATGATCTCTGATTCGCTCATACCCTCCGCGACCATTCCCACTACAGTAGAGACGGGGATCCTCACATCTCTTATGCAGGGCACACCCCCCATTCGGGCGGGGTCAGCTGTAATACGATCGAATACCATTTGCTCTCTCCTCATATGCACTGGTAGAGTCAAACCAGGGCGGAGCCTCACAGGCTTGTTCCACATATTCTATCATGACGGCTCACACTCGGCCCAAGCGTTACTCATTAGCTGCCCACTGACCGCTGATGGCTGAATGCTGAATGCTCGTCCTGTCTCTGCGAGGAGTCCCGATTCCATCGGGACGACGAAGCAGTCTCGTGTCAGGAGCACGGGATCGCCGCGTCCCGACAAGTCGGGCCTCGCGATGACGGGAGAGGGTGGCGGGATCACGGGATCGCCGCGCTTCGCTCGCGATGACAGGAGGGGGCGATGATGGGATAGGGTGGGCGGGATCGCGGGGAGATTCTTCGTCCCGATTGGATCGGGACGAAGAATGACAATGGGGGAGGTCAGGATGACAGGAGACGGCGATGACAGCAGGGGGCGTGCGGGGGGCTCCTGCACGGGCTGATGTATAATGGCCACACGGAGGATGCATGGCCTGTAGAATGCTGGTGGCGATCGGTGATATACCCAGGGCGGTGGTTCTTGAGGGTTTCCTGGCGATGGCCGGGAACAGGAACGAGGAGCATGAGTACCGGGGCCGGCCGGATAAGGTTCACGGCGATGGCTGGGGAGTGGTGACGAGGAGATCGGGCAGGCTCACATGCTACAGGAGCAAATCAGCATGTTGGGAGGATCCGGCTTTCGACGGCCTGTACGGAACGGAGATGGAGTTCATGATGCTGCACGCGAGGAGGGCATCGCCGGGCATCGCCGTGAGGCACGAGTTCACCCACCCGTTCGAGCATGACGGTTGGTACTTCTGCCACAACGGAATGGTGCACGATTTCGCGGCCAAAGAGACGAGCGACTCGCAGGAGCTGTTCCGGGTGATCCTGGAGAACCTGGTTCGCAGTGGGAACATGGTCGAAGCAGTGAAAACGACGGTCGGGGCGCTCAAGGACTACTCGGCGGTGAACTTCATACTGATCGGCAGCGATCAGGTCTGCGTCCTCAACATGTACGGCAGGCGGGGAGAGACATCCCCGAAGTATTACACCATGAAGTATCTGCAGACCGAGGCCTGCACGATCGTGTCCTCGGAAAGGCTGCCGGGACTGGACCACGGATGGCAGGAATTGGAGAACGGGAGTCTGCTGACGTTGAGTATGCCCGGTGAAGCGGGATCGTTCAGGACCGCGACCCTGAGGCAGACACGGCTGCGGCCGACCTGAGTAGATCCTCCAGCACCCCCCGCCACCCGTCGCCCAGGAGCCGCATATCCAGCCTGATCTGCGTGGTACCTATCCTGACCGCGCCGTCGTATCGTCGGCCTTGAGACTGCCGCGCTATGCCGGCGATAACGGGCTCGACGGACTTGAGCACGACATGTCTGCCCTGGGTGTAGACCGAGGTGATGCCGGCGGCCACGGCCAGCACCTTTATCCTGACGATGTAGAGAAGGTTCGCGACCTGGTCGGGCATCGGGCCGAACCTGTCCTCAAGTTCGGCGGCCATGTCATGTGCCTCCCGGACATCCTCCATCTTTGCCAGCCTGTGGTAGAGGCCGAGCCGGGTACCGAGATCGGAGACGTACTCCTCGGGTATATAGGCATCCAGCGGCAGGGAGATACCGGGCCACTCCCTGTCCCGTCCCGGCATCACGCTCTTCCTGGCTTCGCCGGACTGCTTCGCTCTCAATCCTTCGACCGCCTCGGCAAGCAACTGGCAGTAGAGGTCGAAGCCGAGGGCGGCGATGTGGCCGGACTGCTTTGCACCGAGGAGATTGCCCGCTCCCCTGATCTCGAGGTCCTTCATGGCTATGGCGAACCCCGAACCGAGTTCTGTGGCCTCGACGATGGTGCGGAGCCTCCTGTACGCCTGGGGAGTCAGCTGCCTGCCCCTGTCGACGAGGAAGCAGGCATAGGCCTGGTTGATGCCGCGACCCACTCTGCCCCTGAGCTGGTAGAGCTGACCGAGGCCGAACCTGTCGGCACGGTCGACGATAAGCGTGTTGACATTGGGCATATCGAGGCCGAGCTGAATGATGGTGGTTGTGAGCAGGACATCATACCTGCCGGCTATGAAATCGGTCATGACCTTTTCCAGTTGCTCCTCGTGCATCTGTCCGTGGGCGATGGCGATCCTGGCCTCGGGGACGGCCTCCTGGAGCCTGGCGGCGGCCAGGCTTATGCTCTGAACGCGGTTGTGGACGAAGAAGACCTGGCCGTTTCTCTCGAGCTCGCGTAGTATCACCTGCCTGACGAGGTCGGCGTCATAGACGCCGACGTAGGTCTTGACGGACAGGCGGTCCTCGGGGGGCGTCTCGACGATGCTCATGTCCCTGATCCCGCTCAGCGACATGTGAAGCGTGCGCGGGATGGGAGTAGCGCTGAGGGCCAGGGTGTCCACCTCCTGTCTTATCTGCCTGAGCTTCTCCTTCTGGACGACGCCGAACTGCTGCTCCTCGTCGACTATGACCAGACCCAGGTCCTTGAAAACGATGTCCTTCTGGAGCAGTCGGTGGGTGCCGATGCAGATGTCGACGGTGCCGCCGGCCAGCCCCTGGATGATCTCTTTGTCCTTCTCCGGTGGGCAGAAGCGGCTCAGCATCTCCACCCTCACGGGAAAGGTCTGCAGCCTCTCGGTGAAGCTGATCAGGTGCTGCTGGGCGAGGATGGTGGTGGGGACGAGGATGGCTACCTGCTTGTTGTCCATGACCGCCTTGAACGCGGCGCGCAGGGCGATCTCGGTCTTGCCGTAGCCGACGTCGCCGCAGATCAGCCGGTCGGCGGGCCGGGCCTTCTCCATGTCCTCCTTGACGGCCATTATGGCCTCGATCTGATCGGGGGTCTCCACGTAGGGGAACGAGGCCTCCAGCTCCTGCTGCCAGAGCGAGTCAGAGGAAAACGAGAACCCGGGCGCCAGCTCGCGAGAAGCGTAGAGGTCGAGGAGTTCGCGGGCGATCTCGGCCACGGACTCTTTGACCTTCCTCTTGGTGGTCTGCCACTCGCGGCTCCGCAGGCGGCTCAGGCGGGGAGGCTCGTCGCCCGCGCCGACGTAGCGGCTGATGCGGTCCATCCTGTCGGTAGGCACGAAGAGCTTATCACCGGCGGCGTACTCCAGCACAAGGTAGTCGCCCTCGATTCCGCGGGAGGCCATGCGGGTGAGGCCGGCGAACCTTGCGATGCCGTGGTCGACGTGAACGACGTAATCGCCTTCGACCAGCTGGGGGAGAAGCCAGCTGCGGCGGACCTTTCTTCTCCGGGAAGCGCGCGGCTGCTTGACGAAACCGAATAGTTCAGAATCGGTGATGAGGGTGAGCCGGTCATCAAGCACCCAGCCGCCATCGAGGGAACCATGAACCAGCGTGATGGATCCCGGTGGAGGCACCTCCTCCACGGTTGATGCCGGGCGGGTGTGGATCTCCTCTCGCTGAAGAAGGTCGGCCAGGCGATCGGCCTGGTGGCTGACGACGAGGACGCGCCTTCTCTGCCGCACCAGCTGCCGGGCTGTCTTCATGAACCGCTCGAGCTGACCTCCGTAGCTCTGCGGCCTGCTGAAGGGGAGAGCGCGCAGGTGATCGGCATCCGGCGTGTCCGTGGCGGAGTCCGAGACAAGGGCGAGGTGCTGTCTCGACTCCAGGTGCGACTCGACCGCATCCCGGTCCAGATAAGGAGATGGAAAACCGGCGGGCAGGTCTCCTGCCTCTGTCCGGGCAGCCCTGAGATGCTCGCTCTCCTCGCTGAGCCGACCGATGACGAGTTCAATCCCCCCGGGTTCGTCCAGTATGACGAGCGTGCCGTCGGCGAGATAGTCGAACGCGTTTCCTGTGTTGAACAGGGGGGCGTAGAACTCAGCCCCCGGGAACCACTCTCCCTCCTCCAGCCGGGCAAGGTCGGTCTCAATACGCCGTCTGGCTTCTTCAGTGCAGCTTTCCAGGCCGAGCGATGAGGGCCGTGAGATATCGGTCACCGGAAGGAACTCCCTTACGGGGGTCACGGTGAGCGAGGTTATCATGCCGCACGAGCGCTGATCCTGGGGGTCGAAGTGCCTCATGGTCTCGATGCGGTCACCGAAGAACTCCAGCCTGGCCGGCAACTCGCCGGTGGGAGGAAAGACGTCCAGGATACCTCCCCGCCTGCTCATCTGTCCGGGGGTATCGACGGTCTCCTCCATTTCGTACCCGATCCTCTGCCAGCGTTCGAGCAGCTCCATGGGATCGGCGGTCATGCCCTGCTCCAGGACGTGGCAGGCATCGGCGAAATCGCTACGAGGCATCGTCCTGTTCATGACGGCCAGGCCCGAGGCGACCACCAGGGGAGGGCCGTACCTGTGTGATTCCAGCGCGAGTGCGGACAGGGTCCGCAGCCGCTCCAGGGTCTGTTGACTCAGGGCGGAGAGCCGATGACTGTCATAGGGCAGGAAGTCCGGTTCCGGGAGCCGCAACAGATGGGCCCCCGGGGCACACCATGCCCCGAGCTGTTCATAGAGCCTCCTGGCATTGTCGGGCTGAGCGGTGAGCAGCAGAATCGGGACATTCAGGTGGTGGTGGAGGGCGGCTACCAGGTAGGACCTTGCGACATCGGGGACCGATGCTCGATGGTCTCCCTGCCCGGCAGCCAGCGAATCCGCGAGCCGCCTGAAGGCGGGAGAGTGGGTGATTAACGATAGCAGACAGGAGAGATTTGCGGTCTGCAGGTCGCCGGCCACGTGCATCACTATAGTATAGTGACCGGGCCGGGCCATTTCCAGTCTTGCTGACGGTCATCACCGGCCGAGCCACCAAATTGACATGCCACGAAGGAGACGCTATCATGGTCAGGGATGAGTGAGGCGTGGATGCAGGGTTGCCGGAGCCGACAGGCCTGTAGAAGGAGCGATCGATAGACCTTGGAAGCAGCGCTTCAGAAGAAACTCTCAGATCTGCCTGGCTATGCGCAGGAGCTGGGCCTGGACCTTCAGAACAGGGACGACAGGTTCGGCTGGTTCGTGGCTGCCGTTCTTCTGACCGGTGGAGAGTCGGCACAGATAGCGAAGGACACTTACAGGACGCTGCGCAGCAAGGGGCTGGTGACTCCTGAAGCGATCATAGAAGCGGGCTGGGACAGACTTGTGGAGGTGCTGGACGCCGGGGGCTATGTGGTCTACGACTTCGCCACGGCATCGAAGATACTGGACATAGCATCCAAGATCAAGGAGAGATACGGTTCGCTCGAGGACCTGTATTCGCAGGCCAAGAACGAGCGGGACCTGGTGAAGAGGCTGCAGGAGTTCAAGGGGGTGGGGCCGACAACCGTGAATACCTTTCTCAGAGAACTCAAGGGTATCTGGGAGAAGGCGAAGCCCGATCTGTCACCCGTGGCCATGGAAGTGGCCTCCAGATTGGGGCTGTGCGAGACGGACCTCGAGGAGCTGTCAACAGAGCTCGCCCTGGTGAGAGTGGGAGCCGACTTCTGCAAGGGGAAACAGTGTCTTACCTGCCCGGTACAGGGCGAATGCACGAGCCCGCATCTCCGCTAACCTCGCAGCTCCGGTAAGGCCGGGCACTTTCCGGGAATCGGCAGGGCATGCAGCGCAACGACCGCTGCTCCCCAACGCTGCTGACAGGTGATAGCGGGGAAGAGCCCAGCGACGTCACATCGCTGGCACCAAGGAAAACGCTCCATCCCATCCTCGTCTGGCCCCGGCGTTGCCATACGCTCCGAAATGCTGGAGAAAACGGGGGCGATGGGTTACAATTGACGGTTGCCGATAACCATTACACGTATGAAGGGACTCCAAGAATGATGAAGACTCAGAAGGTGCTGACAGAGGTCGAATCGAAGGAACTGCTTGCGAAAGACGGGATACCGGTGGTCGAGGCGAGGCTTGCCCGGAACAAGAAGGAGGCGATAGCGATCGCCAGGGAGATCGGCTTCCCGGTGGTGCTGAAGATAGTCTCGCCGGATGTCGTTCACAAGACCGATTCGGGAGGCGTGAGGCTGGGCCTGGCCAACGCAACCCGGGTAGGCAGAGCCTACAGTGAGATCCTGTCATCGGTCAGGCAGGCCTACCCCGGGGCCAGGATCCAGGGCGTCTCCGTGCAGCAGATGGTGCCTCCAGGAGTGGAGGTGATCGTAGGTATGAGCAAGGACGTCCAGTTCGGCCCGGTGCTCATGTTCGGTCTGGGCGGCATACTCGTGGAGGTCTTGAAGGACGTCTCCTTCAGGATCGCACCGGTCAGCAAGCGGGACGCCGGGGAGATGATCAGGGAGATAAAGGGATACCCGGTGCTGGATGGTTACAGGGGCCAGGAGCCGGCCAGCGTGACTGCTCTGGAGGACCTGATAGTGAGGGTGTCCGAGTTCGTGGAGAAGAATCCGCAGATCGAAGAACTCGACCTCAACCCCGTGTTCGCATATCCCGACCGGGCGGTGGCGGTTGATGCACGCATAATACTGTAGCCGGGACGCTGGCCAGGCTGCCGGGGCGATGAGGCAAAGCCTCCAAATCTGACCTGCCAGCGGCCCTGCGGAGTGTTCATCTTGTCCGACGATATACTCAAGCAGTTCGATCCCGTCTTCTACCCGAAGTCGATTGCTGTCGTCGGCGCGTCGGCCGACGCCATGAAGGCGGGCTCTTACTGGGTACAGACACTGGTCTCGGCCGGTTACCGCGGTCCGATCTACCCGGTCGGCTCGCGGGGTGGCAGTATCGCCGGCCTCGAGATATACCGCAACATCAGGGATATCCCGGGAGAAGTCGACTACGTGATCGTGGCCATACCGAGTCGGTCCGTGCTCGATCTCCTTGATGACTGTGCCGCGAAGAGCGTCAGGGCCGTCCAGTTCTTCACGGCGGGGTTCAGCGAACTGGACACGGAGTCGGGTCGATCGCTGGAGGAGCGGATGGTCGAGAAGGCGCGGTGGGGAGGCTTCCGCATCATCGGCCCCAACTGCATCGGCGTGTACTGTCCGGAGCACCGGGTCTCGTTCTTGATGGGAGCGATTGGCGAACCCGGTTGCGTGGGCTTCGTCTCGCAGAGCGGAGGAATCGCCGGAAAGCTGGCGACAAACGGCATGGCCCGCGGTATAGGCTACAGCAAAGGGGTCAGCTGTGGCAACGGCATCGACCTGGACGCCAGCGACTTCCTTGAATACCTGGCTGCGGACCCTCAGACCAGGGTGATCGGAGCATATCTGGAGGGAACAAGGGACGGACGCCGGCTGTTCAACACCATGAGGGAGGTGTCGTCGGTCAAGCCTCTGGTGGTCTGGAAGGGGGGAAGAACGGAGGTGGGGGCCAGGGCTGCCAGGTCGCATACCGGTTCGCTGGCCAGTTCGCCGTCGGTCTGGTCGGCCGTGCTGAAGCAGGCTGGGGCGGTGGAGGTGCACGGCCTTGACGAACTGACCGACACCCTTCTTCTCTTCCAGCACGCGGAGCACTGGCAGGGTGCCCGGGTAGGCGTTATCGGCGGACTTGCCGACGGGGGCGGCGGCATCTCGGTCTCGGCAGGCGATGCCTGCACGGAGATCGGGCTTGAGGTTCCTCCCCTATCCGATCAGACAGATCGAGCGCTCAGGGAGCTTCTGGGCGAGGTGGGGAGCATCCTGGGCAATCCGGTCGACGTTAGCCAGGCGCAGTTCCGGGGATTTCCCGCCCTGTTTCAAGCTATCGAAACGGTTGCCGGCGATGCCAGTATCGATTTCGTCCTGATACAGCAGGACGTCGATATACTTCTGCCCATGTACTCACGGGCAGGGCTGGAGACGATCAACGACTTCTTCATAGAGCTCAGAGGAAGGTTGGGTAAGCCACTGGTGATGGTGTTGCCGCCCGGCCCGGTTGAACAGGAACGGCTCCGGCTCGAGCAGAAGTTGCTCGCAGCATCCATCCCCGTCTTGTCCTCCGTGGAGCGTGCTGCCAGGGCGATTTTCAACGTCAACACCTACTTCCGGCGACGCGAGATAGAGGCCGGTCAGAGGGACGCTGCCTGACGGGCCATACCGGTGCTGTCTATCTGCACTCTTACCCGAAATCTGACATGTACCGGCGATTCTTTGCCAGGCCTGCCGCGACAATCTATAATGCTGCTCTATGTCCATTACCGCGGATAATGCGGCGTCGGTTGCGCTGCACAAGATAGCAGACATCCTGGAGAATCGCGGACTCCAGGGCTACATCGTCGGCGGCTTCTTACGCGACCGGCTCCTGGGCAGGAGCACCAATGATATCGACATCGCCGTTAGGGGCGATGCCCCGGCAGTAGCCCGTGAGGTCGCCGTAGCTATAGGGGGCACATTCGTGCTCCTTGACGACGTTAATCAGATCGCCAGGGTTGTCGTCGCCGAAGAGGGTCACGGGGATCAGGACTCCTCCAGGGCCGAGTGGTACTTCGACTTCTCTGCGTTTTCCGGGGATGTCGAATCCGACCTCGCGCGCCGTGATTTCACGATCAACGCGATGGCCCTGGAACTCAGCCTGCCTGCGGCTGAGCGCAGTCAGGACGACCTGATTCACGCGATAGGTTCGGGAGTGCCCGACCTGGAACAGCTCAGGAGTGCCCTGATCGATCCTTTCGGCGGGCAGGAGGACCTCAGGCGCAGGATAGTGCGACGTGTCGGCGATAGGGTGTTCGAGGTTGATCCCGTGAGGCTGCTCCGCGCCGTCAGGCTGGCGGGCGAGCTCGACTTCACGATCGAGCCGGAGACGGAACGACTGATCCGTTTGCATTCAGAGGCTATCACCAGTGTGGCCGGTGAGAGGATCCGGGAGGAACTGCTGCACCTGCTCAGGCTTCCCAGATCATCCCGCCATCTCGGGCACATGGATGAGCTCGGACTGCTAACGGTGCTGATTCCCGAACTGGCCGAGGCCAGGGGAGTGGAGCAGCCGACGACGCACTACTGGGATGTTTTCCAGCACTCACTTCAGACCGTGGCCGCCCTGGAGTTTCTGCTGAGGGGGGGTGAGTGGCAGTACGGGACGCGGGACATGCTTGAGAGTGCTCCCTGGTCGGAGACGATAGACAGGCACCTGTCGCGACGGCTTTCCAGCGGAAGCAGCCACGGGGTGCTCCTCAAACTGGCCGCTCTGTTGCATGATGTAGCCAAGCCTGTGACGAAGACGATGGATGACACCGGAAGAGCGAGGTTCATCGGGCATACCAGGGTGGGAGCCGCCGTGGTTGTCGACATCCTGGCCAGGTTGCGATTCAGCAATCGGGAAATCGGACTGGTGGAGACCATGGTATATAACCATCTCCGTCCGGTCCAGATGACGAACGGTGACCTGCCCAGCCAGCGTGCAATCTATCGCTACTTTCGGGACACCGGAGACTCGGGCGTTGATATCCTGCTCCTGGCGCTGGCAGATTATCTGGCCAGCCGCGGGCCCCTGGCATCACCGGATGATTGGAGGCAACACTGCCGGCTGATGAACTACATCCTCACGGAGGGTGAAATGCAGAAGGCCAAGATGGAACCTGTGAAACTGATCGATGGTCATGATATAATGCGGGAGTTTGGCTTTGGACCAGGACCGCGAGTCGGTGAACTCCTGGCCGTGGTTCACGAGGCTCAAGCCAGCGGCGAGGTGGGAAGTAGAGAGGAAGCACTCGCCCTGGTGAAAGACGAACTGTCAGGTGCTGGCGATCGAAAGGTCGAGCATGGCAGCAGTCCTCATGATAACGAGGACGAGAGAATTGTTGATAAAGGGTAGTTCAAGTTGAGGAGAAGAAGCACATATCTATTGATATTTATCCTGGTCCTGTTCGGGTTTACGCTCTGGACGATACCGCCGCTGGACAGGGATGTAGGGGGCAGGGATGGGTTGCGACTGGGACTGGACCTCGCCGGCGGCAGCTACCTCGTCTACCAGGCCGATGTGAGCGATGTCCCGCCCGGGGAGAGGCGCGATATCATGGAGGGGGTCAAGCAGGTCATCATCCGTAGGATCGACGCCCTCGGCATCACCGAGCCCGTTGTTCAGGTGCAGGAGAGGGAGGGAGAGTATAACATTGCCATCCAGTTGCCCGGCGTGGCCGACATAGAAGAGGCCAAGAGAATGGTCGGCCTCTTCACCGTGCTCGAGTTCAGGGAGCTGGATGAGGCGGGGAACTGGACGCCGGCGATCGGAACCATCGATGACGAGGAGCGGGTTCTCAGCAGCAGGTACTTCGCTGAGGATACTTACGTGAATTTCGACGAGTTCGGCAGAGTGTTCCTGGCGTTCGAGTGGAACGAGGAGGGGCGAAAGCTCTCCGAGCAGATAACGGGCCGGCTCATCGATGAACCGCTGGCGATTTTCCTGGGCGATGAGCCTCTGGAGGGCGAAGACGGTAACATTATCGCCCCCATAGTCAGGGATGTTATCAGGGATAGGGGAGTGATCGAAGGGTTAAGCCTTGCTGATGCTGAGACACTGATGCGATTTCTAAATGCCGGGCGCATTGATGTGCCGCTGGGTAGATGGGCAGAAGAAGAGCCCGACGTCTTCGAGCAGGATGTTCCTCTTTATGAGTGGACGGTTGATGCTACGCTGGGGGAGGATTCGGTCGAGAGGAGCGTACGTGCAGCTGCGATCGGAATTGCCCTTCTGCTGGTCTTCATGCTTGTCTACTATCGTCTGCCCGGCGTGGTGGCCTGCCTGAGCCTGGGAATATACTTCGTAGTACTGCTGTCGATCTTCAAGTTGATCCCGATAACCCTGACACTTCCCGGTATTGCCGGCTTCATCCTGTCACTGGGTATGGCGGTGGATGCCAACATTCTGATCTTCGAGCGGGTAAAGGAGGAGGTGAGGGGCGGGCGCAGCCTTGCTGCGGCCGTTGAGGCAGGCTTTAACCGTGCCTGGACCGCCATCAGGGATAGCAATATCACTACCTTCATCGCCTGCTTCATTCTCTTCTGGCTGGGCGGCGAACTGGGGGCATTCATGGTGAGGGGATTCGCGATAACCCTGTTTATCTGCGTGGCATTGTCCATGTTCACCGCGATAGTTATCACCAGGACTCTCCTCCGGCTGATAATGGGCATCCAAATTGTCACCAGTCCCGCAGCTTACGGAGTAGCGCGTTCAGAGACCAAGGCGGGTGACTCAAGATGATAGATATCGTTGGCAGGAGACGCTGGTACTTCCTGGTTTCGGGAATACTTATTCTTGTTGGCATAATCTCGATGATCGTGTCCCAGGCGCAGCTGGGTGCGCCGCTGCGACTGGGCACGGACTTCACGGGCGGGACGACCATGATGCTCAACTTCAGTCCACCTGTGGAACAGAGCGTGCTACGTGACGAGATGACGAGACAGGGTCATGAGGGGGCTCTCATCCAGGCCGCCGGCGGGGGCGACTTCATCATCCATACGATACAGATTACGTCAGACGAGGCAAGAGATCTGGCAGGCTTGCTGGGAGACGAGTTAGATTCGGAGGTGAGTGTCATCGACTACCGGTCGACCTCACCCGCAGTAGCGGCCCGCACCGCACGGAATGCCCTCATTGCAGTGATCATCGCGGCTGTGGCTATGATGCTCTACATCGTCTGGGCTTTTCGTCGCATGCCGAGTCCCTTTCGCTGGGGCACCTGCGCTGTGATGGCCCTCCTGCATGATGTCTTCATAATAGTGGGCATCTTCTCCCTTCTGGGATGGGCTGCCGGCGTGACAGTTGACTCCATGTTCATCACCGGTATTCTGGCAGTGGTCGGTTACAGCATCAACAACACGGTGGTTATATTCGACCGCATCCGCGAGAATGTGTCAAAGCAACTCAGGGTTGGTTTCGCTACGACGGTTAACGACAGTCTTGTGGAGACGCTGGGCAGGTGTTTGAACACAGCACTTACCACCCTCTTCGTGCTGCTGGCCCTGTTCCTGTTTGGCGGAGCCACCATTCAGTACTTCGTCCTGGTGCTCCTTCTCGGCGTCATCATCGGCACATACAGCTCACTGGGTATCTCCAGCCAGCTACTGGTAGTGTGGGAGAACCGGGACTGGCGTTCGCTCTTGCCCTTCGCCAGTAAGGCTGCGAAGTGAGAGACATGGAGAGACATATCGGTAACCCTAGTTAGGACTGCCTGTCGCATATCTGCGCGTCGGCGTGAGCGCACAGTCGAACTAGTGACAAAGAGGAGGTAATGCAAATGGACAAGCCAGAGAACACTAAGGGATGCGAGCATCCCGAGAAGCTGAAAGGCAAGAAGCCGGGCGAGTGCAGTCCTGAGCAGATCAAGGAGTGCCACGGCGAAGCGGCAGGACACTGCTGCGAAGAGAAGAAATAGCCTTCCGGGCTGTCCGGTTGATCCAGGGGGGAAGGATTATTGCCGCTCATGGCTGGGCTGTGAACAGGTACTAGTTGAGCACAGTCATATGGATGAGGTTGTCAGACCCGTAGGCACAACCAGAGCCGTATTCCAGTTCGAGGCGGCTGATGAGTTGATCCTGAGCCTCAAGCCCGACACAGACCTGGTTCATTCGATAACCGAGTTCGCGAGCGGCAAGGGAATCGAAGCGGGCAGCCTTGTCGTAATAGGCGCACTGAAGTCGGCCAAGCTCGGCTACTACGACCAGAAGAAGAACCGGTACCGGGAAATCAAGGTCGATTCGCCTACAGAGATCGCGAGTTGCACGGGCAATATCTCGATCAGAAGTGGCGAACCATTCGCCCACATTCATGTTGTGCTGGCGGACACAAACGGCAACACGAAGGCGGGCCACCTGCTGGAAGGCATCGTGTTTGTGGCAGAGGTCCACTTGCGCGTGCTGCAAGGTCCCAGGCTCGAGCGGAGGTACGATGTCCCGAGCGGTCTGTGGCTCTGGAGCGAAAGATAGGGGGTCCTCCCGTTCAGAATGCACACCATGGCTTTCTGAACTGCGCAGTAGAATGATGAAGTTGGACAAGGACGAAAACGACGGACTCGCAGCGAGGGCTACACGACTAACTGATCTGGCCGAGTATCAGGAAGGTTCTGTTGTAAGCCGAACTATCGTAGATAGGAAAACGGGAACGGTAACCCTCTTTGCCTTCTACCGGGGGCAGGGCCTGAGTGAGCATACGGCACCATACGATGCGATGGTCCATGTCCTCGAAGGCGAAGCGGAGATTACGATATCAGGCAGACCCGTACGGGTTGCTGCCGGTGAGATGATCATCATGCCGGCCAACGAGCCGCATGCTGTGAGGGCGGTGAGCAGCTTCAAGATGATCCTGACTATGATCAGGTCATAGTGCGCCGGGGACAGTCCCGTAGCTGAAGTGGGACATCCCATGACAGTGCCGGGGCCAGCAGATCACCAATCCGACACAGTGATGTAGTCCCTTATTCGATCGAATGTGGCGGGGCCGATTCCGCTCACTTTGAGCAGATCCTCGATCCTCCGGAAGGGACCCTGCTCTGTGCGGTACCCTACAATGGCCTGGGCCCGCACCTCACCTATCCCCGGCAGGGCTTCCAGAAGCCATGGTTCGGCACGGTTGATGTCGATCATCTGTGGTCCCACACCTTCGCCGTGTCGCGGGACATAGACCATGATACGGCTGAGGTCGTCGTCGAGCTCCATCCCTGCATCGAGGAGAAGGTCCTGTATCGAGTCACCCTGCTGCAGGTAGTAGATGCCCGGATTGGCGACGGCACCATCCAGGTATACTTCTCCGCTTCTCACCGGCTGCCGTGCTTGACATAACCTGATCTCGACAGGCTGATTCCCCTGGTGTTCGAGTGCGAGCATGATGCCGCCAGCCACTGCGGCTATAGCTAGAAAGACGGTTGCGAAGAGGTAGATTCTATCGGCACGGCTCATGACGTAGCTCCTTTCTCCATGAGGGAGGTGATATCGTGTACCTTACGAGCGGTCTGCCACACAACACAGAATCCTCTGGACATATGCTCCTGACACCGGGAGGCGTACCGGCGATGCAGGGCGGCCAACCAGAAAAGTCTAGCACAAATTGCCGGCTGTCGGTCTCGGTGCTAGAATTCGCTCATGGCTAAGAACTCCGGTGCGGTGTCGGTTAACCGCAAGGCATATCACGACTACCAGATCCAGGAGACCATCGAGGCAGGGATAGTTCTCCAGGGCTCCGAGATCAAATCCATCAGGGGAGGGAGGGTAAGCCTGCGCGAAGCGTATGCCAGGCCTGAGAAGGACGAACTCTGGTTGTGCAATGCGCATATCGCATCATACGACCCTGCCGGCCGTAACACGCATGATCCGACAAGATCGCGCAAACTCCTTCTTCACAGAGGGGAGATCGACGACCTTGCGGGCAAGGTGATGCAGAAGGGTTTGACGATAGTGCCGCTGAAGCTGTATATTAGACATGGGGTGGCCAAGGTGGAGCTGGGTGTGGCCAGGGGCAAGAAGGTCTACGACAAGAGAGAGACCATTGCCCGGAGGCACGCGGACAGGGAGATGGAGAGGGCGATGAAACGTAGAAGGAGGTGATGGGAAAGCAAATCAGGACATGGGGGCGCGTGGGTTCGACGGGAGAAGGCCGACAGAATTGCAGGCTGAGGTGCCGCTCACCTCATAAAAAAAGCGGCAAAAGATAACTGGCGAACCTGTTTTTGCTTAATGGGTCACATCTAACCTGAGTTCTCCTCGAAGGTCGGGATTAGGTGTCAGAGAAATCGAGGTGCGCTGATCCTCACGCCGATAGGGATTGGCCAAGAAACATCGGCTGGTCTAGCTGTATTCGGCCAGCAGATTAAGGCTAGACGAGAAGATAGGAGCTGGCTAAGCCTGTAGGATATTCTGGCAACCTTCTTTCGGACGGGGAGTTCGACCCTCCCCCGCCTCCACCAAGAAGAATATCAGCGCTAGCTCTGGGAGGCTAGCGCCCTTTACTTAGTACACACGCTTCGGCAGCAGAGAAGGCTGGTCCGCCAAGAGTGGGCTTTCCTGCCGAGCAGAGACAGGATGACCACGAGCACGCGATTCTGGGAGATAGACCTGCTCCGTACCATCGCCATAGTCACGATGATAACCTTCCACACGGTTTATCTGCTTAACTACTTCCACATACAGTACTTCCCCGTCCATGACGGGTTCTGGTTCTGGTTCGCCAGATCAACAGCGGGGACCTTCATCTTCGTAGCCGGGGTTTCGCTCACAATTGGTTATGCCAGATTGAAGGTGGTGCCTCAGTTCTTGCGCAGAGGCTTACGGATATTCGCATGGGGTCTGATCATCAGTCTGATCACCTGGCTCATCTCGAGAACGGAGTACGTGAGATTCGGAATACTCCATTTCTTCGGCGTAGCATTCGTGGTGGGCCCGCTCTTCCTCAGATTTCGCTTCATCAACCTGATACTGGGCATCGCCCTGATCGTTACCGGCGTCTACCTGGGCCGTACTTCATTCGATTTCCCTTGGCTTCTGTGGCTGGGCGCCAGGCCGCACCTCTTCCGCACTATGGACTACTTCCCTCTTCTGCCGTGGTTCGGCCTCTTTCTGATCGGTATGTTCGTGGGCCGAGCGCTATTATACCCAGAGGGAGATCGCCGCTTCGCGATTCCCGATCTGGGCGGTGCTGCAATGTCGGTGGTCACCTTCCCCGGCAGGAATTCTCTTGTAATATACCTGCTGCAGTGGCCTGCGATCATCGGCATCCTGCTGGCAGTTCACCCCGAGAACGTTCTCCCTCACTTCCCGTTCTGAGTGTGGGGTGAGAGGCAGACGGCCGCGTCAGGAGTTGGCGAATAGGATGAGCATCATGTATATGCCGACGTGTATCACGAAACAGGGCAGAACCGATCTGGTTCTGTACGCTATGTATCCGAGAGCAAAGCCGCCGGGAATGCATAACAGCGTCTCCAAGAACGGTTTGCCAAGGTGAAGCAGCACAAATGGTATGGTCTGCACGAAGATCGCACTCTTGCCGATCGACCGTTCAAGGCCGAACAGCATATAGCCGCGGAACAGGAACTCCCAGGCAAACATGAGTAGCACGGTGTTGAGCAGCAGATCGGGCCAATCTATAGCATTCATCCCGTAGTATAAGCGGAAAGCAGGCATCTGCGCACCCACATACAGTACTGGCACCATGACAGCCAGGGAGATCAGCGTGAAAACCACGGACAACCTCCAGTGGCCGGTGCGGATGCCGTAGTCGACGGGCCTATGCCTGAACAGGATTGCGCCCGAGGCCAGCGGGATCAGCAGATAGTAGACGAGTGCCGTTGTCTGCGGCAGAGGTGTACTCAGTCGGTAGTAGCGGGCCAGAACCAACACCAGAGTGGATGTAGTGACCAGCGCCACCAGATTTGGGTCACAACCGTACAGGACACGATCTTTTGCGATTCCCCACATTTTCTTGAGTAACAACGGTTGTCGTCTTGCACAGATGTGCTCGTCTCCAGATCAGATACTCACCGGTTATGACGGGCAGCACTGATCGCTCAATAGCAGATCGGCGCATCCTCCTTGTTGATCACTCACACTTAGCGAGAGATGCCGCCTGGAGATCCGCGACTTACCTCACATCCCGCGTCCCGAAACCCCGATGTTACGGGCGATCACGATTCGCAGGACCTCCGACGTCCCCTCGCCTATCTCGAGAAGCCTCTGGTCGCGGTACAATCGCTCCACCTCGTAGTCCTTCATAAGCCCGTAGCCCCCGTGGAGTTGCACCGCGTGATGAACACAGCGACGCATAACTTCAGAACAGAACAGCTTGGCCATGGCGGCCTCTTTGGTGATGGGACGACCATTCTCGCGCAGCCAGCATGCCTTGTAGAGCAGGTTCCTGGCCGCCTCGATCTCCAGTGCCATGTCGGCGAGCTTGAAGGAGTTGACCTGAAACGAGCCGATAGTCCGTCCGAACTGGACCCGCGAATTGGCGTATTCGAGTCCTAACTCAAAAGCCGCTTGAGATCCGCCCAAGCCCATTGCGCCGATGCTGAGTCGCCCACCATCCAGAGTTGTCAGCATCTGGCGGAAGCCATCGCCCCGCTTACCCAGAAGGTTCTCCTGTGGCACCCTGCAGTCATCGAAGAAGAGTTCGCCCGTGTTGGACGATCGCCACATCATCTTGTTCTTCATCTCGTTGGCGGTCAGTCCGGGTGTTCCGGCGGGAACAATCAGGCAACTGATCTCAGGCTTGCCATCCTCACGTCTGCCGCTAACAGCCTGAACGACGATCACCCCCGTCAACGAGCAGGCCGAGTTGGTGATGAATATCTTCTGTCCGTTGATGATCCAGCCATCGCCATCAAGCGTTGCCGTGGTTCGAGAACCACCTGCATCGGAGCCGGCATCGGGCTCGGTCAGGCCGAACGCAGCGAGGCAATCACCCGTACATAGTCTGGGAAGCCACTCTTTCTTCTGCTCCTCGTTGCCGAAGTAGTAGATAGGCCCGATGCCCAGTGAGTTTCCTGCGGCAATGGTAGCAGCCTGTGAACCATCCACCCTCGCCAGTTCCTCAACGGCGATCGCATAGGATACATATCCCATGTTAGATCCACCGTACTCCTCAGAGACAAAGCACCCCAGCAGACCGAGGTCTGCCATCTTGCGGGTCAGCTCGACCGAGAACTCCTCCTTTTCATCCAAGTCCCTGGCGATGGGGCGGATCTCACTCTCGGCGAACGTCCGAATGGACTGTCGGGTCAAATTCTGTTCATCACTCAGATCAAAATCCATCTAACTTCTCCTCCTGGTGTTCCGACCACTGACGGCTCAAGAGCCGAGGCCGGGCGAAAGGTCCCTCACCGGGTATCGCCCGTATCCGACGCTGGATGCGCATATCCGGATCAGGTCGATTGCCGGAGTACTCGCGCCGGCAGCCTGCGACCTAGGACTCGAGTAAGCCTTCTGCGATTATCCGCTCGTAGTGGTCCTGCGAATTCGGGTTGGCCAGGGCATCCCTGTTGACCACAGGTCTTCCCTGTACCAGGTTGGTCACCGCGCTCTCCACCTTCTTCATGTTCATGGTGTAAGGAATATCCGGCACCTCGATGATCCTGGCCGGTACGTGCCTTGGAGAGGCCTTCTCACGAAGGCTCTTCCTTATCTTGCCCTGAAGCTCGTCTGTGAGTTCGAATCCTTCAGCCAGCCTGACGAAGAGGAGGACCCTCTGGTCTCCCTCCCACATCTGACCTATGGCAAGGCTGTCTGCAACCTCCGGGAGTCCTTCCACCACATTGTATATCTCCGCGGTGCCGATGCGAACGCCTGAAGGTTTCAGCACCGAATCAGACCGTCCGTAGAAGGTTGCGCCGCCCGTGTCGCTGTGAATCACGATGTAGTCCCCATGACGCCACACACCCGGGTAGATGTCGAAGTATGCCTCTCTGTACTTCCTGTTGTCCGGGTCATCCCAGAAGTGGAGAGGCATGGGCGGGGCAGCCGCTTCACAAACAAGCTCGCCCTGCTGATCAAGCACCGAGCGACCGCTTTCATCGTACGCCTTCACCTTCATGCCGAGCCCCGGGCCCTGCAATTCGCCGGCGTATACGGGCTGAATCGGGCTCCCGGTGAAGAAACAGCCATTAATATCGGTTCCCCCGGCACTCGAGTTGAAATGCAGATCCTTCTTGATCTCCCTGTACACGTACTCAAATCCTTCGGCGGAAAGGGGCGAACCGGTCTGCCATATCTGCTTCAGAGACGACAGGTCAAAGTCGCGAGCGGGACTGAACCCCTCACTCCTTAGATAGTTGATGTAGCTGGCGCTACATCCGAACATGGTCACTCCCTCGTCCTGGATCAGCTGCCACGCTGCTTCCGGTCCGGGATATGCGGGATTGCCGTCATACAGGATTATCGTGTTGCCGGTAGCGAGAGAAGTGAGCATCCAGTTCCACATCATCCAGCTACATGTCGTGATGAAGAAATGCACGTCATCGCGCTTGAGATCGGTGTGGATGATCAGTTCTTTCAACTGGTTGATCAGGATTCCCGCTGCTCCCTGGACCAGGCACTTTGGCCTGCCCGTCGTGCCCGAGGAAAACATGATATACACCGGATGGTCGGCCGACAGTTGTTCGAACTGAAGCTCAGGCTTGCCGTCAGCGAGGAACTCCGCATAACGCACCGAGTCACGGATGTGACTGATATCGGGTCGCTCCTCCCGGTAGCTGGCTACTATCACCCTCTCAATGGATGGTATCCCGTCGGCGATCTGAGCGGCGTTGCCCAGGGAGTTGAAAGGCTTTCCTTTGTAGAAGTAACCGTCGGCCGTGAAGAGCACCCTGGGCTCGATCTGGCCGAAGCGCTCGATGGCGGCGCCCGCTCCGATATCGGTTGCGCACGAGGCCCAGACAGCCCCGATGCTCGTGCTGGCAAGCATGGCCACGGCGGTTTCGATCATGTTGGGCATGTAGGCAGCCACACGATCGCCGGGCCTGATTCCCATATCACGAAGGGATCTGGCAAGGCGAGCTACTGCGTCGTGAAGCTCGGCATAACTCATACGGACCGTCTTCTGAGTCTCGCCCTGGAAAACGAAGGCAGTGCGCGCATCCCGGAATCTGAGCAGGTTTTCGGCGAAGTTCATCCTGGCCCCGATGAACCACTTCGCCCCCGGCATCCTGGTCTCATCGTCAACCACGGCATCGTACCTTCTGGAGGCCTTGATGCCGACGAAATCCCATACGTCAGCCCAGAACTCGGGGATGTTACTAACAGACCAATCGTATAGATCGTTGTAAGAGGAGATCCTGGTGCCGTGCCGATCATTGACCAGGCTGATGAAGCCGGTCACAGCGGCCTGGTCTTTCCGCTCCTCGGAGGGCTGCCAGAGAGGCACCTTCATGCTATTCACATCACTTGACCGGCCTGAAGCAGTCTATGTCCAGGATCGAACCGGTTCGCCTGGTCTTCGGCTTGAGCACAATCTCGACCGGCATGCCGATGCTCACCTGACCCGGTTCAACGCCGCCGATACGGTGAACGACTCCGCCGTAGACACCATCGAACTTGACCAGTCCTACTACTATCGGCTCTTTAAGCCGGTTGCCGTCGAGATCCACATGAGATATGGTGAAGCTGTGGAGGGCACCCCGGCCGGGTATCTCGAGCCATTCGGTCAACTCGCCAAAACACTGTTCGCAGTAGATGCGGGCAGGGACATAGACAAGATCGCATTTGGAGCATTTCGTGCCCATAATCCTGCCCTTGTCCTTGATCTCCCTGAAGAACCTCTCCCCGGCGATGCCGAAAGTGTACTGTGCATAGACAGGAATCTCGCCGTGCAACGGTTTCGTCTGGCCAATCTGGGTAACTTTGTCTAAGGGCATTTCAACCTCCTAAATCGGTTTCCAGTAATCGATGTCAGTTATGGCTCCCTCTCGCTTCTGCTTCGGCTTCCACACCGCCTTCACTTTCATCCCGATCTTCACCTTCCAGGGATCGACATCGCTTATCAGGTGCATGATCGCGACACCGCCGGATCCATCGATCTCAATCAAAGCCGGAATGCGGGGGACCTTCAACCTTTCGGCCGCCGTGCCGGTGTAGGCAACTGAAAACGTGTTCACTGTCCCTGTGTCCTTCAGATATACCCACTCATCGGCAGTTCGGAAACACCACTCACAGAACAGTCGGGCAGGCAGGAGAGTCCGGCGGCACTTGTTGCACTTCGTGCCGACGATCTTGCCCTTCTTGAGTTCAGCGAAGTCCCTGCCATAACCAGCTCCTGTGTCCCAGGCGTACTTCAGATTGGGTTGCCACTCGGTGACGAGGATCCTCTTCTCCTTTATCTCCTTCTCGCCCAGAGGAGTCCCCGGCCAAGACTTGATCTTCTCGCTCATAGCTCCTCCTTATACTCCCAGTACAACGACTGTGCCTACCTGCATCTCGTCTCCCCAGGCCTGTGCCACTCCTCTTCTCGGCCTTCCCGGCACCTGTCTTTCGCCAGCTTCGCCTCGCAACTGCCAGAAGAGTTCCGCCACCTTCATGACTCCTGTCGCAGCGATGGCATTGCCTACCCCCAGCGCACCTCCCGATGGACACCAGGGTTGACGACCTGTTTTCTGAGTCTCGCCATCAACCAGCAACCTGACCGCCTCGCCCTTGTCACAGAGAAGCAACCCCTCCCCGTGATGAAGCTCCTTGTAGCTGAAGGGGTCATAGGGTTCGGCGATGTCTATCTCGCGACGGGGATCCTTGATACCGGCCATGTCATAGGCCATGCGTGCCGCGTACTCCACATACTTAGGATAGTAGAGGTCCCTCTGTCCTATGTACATGGTATCCAGGCACCATCCCACTCCCTGGACCCACACGGGTCTGTCCGTGATCCTCTTGGCAACCTCCTCGGAGGCAAAGACCAGAACCGCAGCCCCGTCGCTGGTGGGGCTTACATCGAGTCTCTTCACCGGCCATGCCATGATCTCCGATTTCATCACATCGTCGACGGTGATCTCACCGGGCAGTTGAGCACAGGGATGGTGAAGTGCGTTCTTCTTGTTCTTCACCGATACAAGGGCGATTTCACGCTCGGTGATGCCATGGCTGGTCATGTACCGGTTCATTTCCCATGCGAAAAACCAGAGGAGGCTTGTACCCAGGGGGCTCTCTGTGAACTGGTCCCAACAGGTTACAAAGGCTCCCTGAGGGTGAGGGAGACAGGAGGACATCTTCTCTTCGGTCACAGCCAGACAGACATCAAACATGCCTGATGCGACGTGGTACCAGGCCTGGCAGGCGGTGAAAACACCGGTTCCGCCACCGAGGACCCCTCTTACGTAAGGCTTGCGCCAGGCACCTGCGCCATCGCTGAGGTATTCGTGCTTCATGTGCACCATGTCGAAGGCGTCAGGAGCCGTGCCCATAACCACGCAATCGACGTCCTTGACGGTCAGTTCACACGAGTCCAAAGCCAGCTTGGCGGTCTCCCAGGCGAGCTCCTTACCGGTTTCCTGCGCCCGACGCATGAACTTGGTCATGCCGGCGCCAACAACAGCAACTTTGCGCATTGTTTCCTCCTTTACTCGTTGCTCAGAATGGCCACCGCTCCGCTGTTGGCCGGGACGCCCCTCCAGGACTGGGCGAGACCGACACTCACATCCTCGAGCTGGCGCGGTCCCGCCTCTCCTCTCAGTTGCAGCACTACCTCCAGAACCTTCTGCAGTCCTGTAGCTTCATCCAGTCGGCCCACACCCAGACTGCCACCCGAAACGTTGACTGGAAACGCGCCTTCCCGCTGAGTAGCTCCTTCCTCGACCATGAACCCGGCCTGGCCGGGGGCGCAGAGCTTGAGGGCCTCCAGATGTTGGAGTTCCTTGTACGTGAAGGTGTCATCCACCTCGGCGAAATCGACCTCTATTCTCGGGTTGGTCACCCCGGCCACTCTGTAGGCCATCTCGCCTGCCAACCTGGCATAGACCGCTTCTCCCCACTCCCTTGTCTCCAGGCTCGGCGCATCGGAACACCAGCCGACGCCTCTGACCCATACCGGCTTGTCACACAAGTCCCTGGCCTTCTCTTCACAAGCCACCACCATGACAATCCCGCCGTCGGCCGGAGAACTCATATCCAGGCGGTTCAGAGGCCAGAACATCGTCTCCGATTCAAGGACGTCGTCCATAGCTATCCGGTCACCATAGGCAGCGTCGGGGTTCAGCAGTGCATTCGCCCTGTTCTTCACCGAGACCAGTGCGCACTGTTCCCTGGTCACCCCGCTATCATGCAGGTAACGGTTCATCTCCATGCCCGCGATGAAGTAGGGATTGTAGCCAAGCGGCTTGTTGTAGACCGGATCCATAGCATGAGCCACAAGGTAGTCGGGAGTGAGCATGTTGGAGGCCTTGCTGTGGGACTCAACCGCCATGACATCCACCAGTCCCGTGTTGATCAGCATAAACGCATCGGCCAGACCATAAAGGCTCTCAGCAGGAAGCGTGTGAATGCGCTTCATAACAGCGCCAATATTGTCGGGCGTATGGATGTTGAAAATGCTCCTTCCATGAGTGAAGTCCTCCTCGCAAGTAACGAAAGCATCGATGTCCTTGCGAGGACAGACGCCGGCATCTTCATACGCCTTCTGAGCTGCCTCGAACATCATCTCTTTGAAAGACATGTCAGGCGTAATCGGCCGGAAGGGGGTATAACCTACCCCAATTATGGCTACCCTGCGTTGCATACTCCTGCAACCTCCTTTCTAACGATAACCGGCATAATGATGGGAGCTTCTTTTCTGCTGTGGCGCCCGGGAGGCCGGTCGCCTCCGGGCTGGCTGTAGATTCTCAATGAAACAGGCTTGCGCATGGCCAGGACAGATGATCCCGGTACAGAACCCACAGGCCGGGTCACCGCCCAAAAGTATGGCATATCCGACACCTGCTTTGCAAGAGGTGTGCGGGTCGATCAGAGATTCGACCTAGCATTTCAGCCGGAGGATTGCTGAAGAGCTGAGATGATAGACTGCCTGAGTGCACGCTGATTCTGCGGAGGCACCAGTGCTTCGTCCCGGGACTCCATCTTCAGCGCCTCAGTAGGGCAGACTGAGATGCACAATCCGCACCCTATGCAGCTTTCGGCGGTGCGCGTCACCACTTCACCATCGAGTGTGAGAGCTTCCATCTGGCATCTATCCACGCATGAGCCACATCCGCTGCACTCACCCTCATCCACCGTCACTATGAAACTCGACACTGCGCCCATAGGGATGACGCCGCCCTTTATGCTGCGGATGATACCGCAGTGACATGAGCAACAATTGCAGATAAAACTGACGTACTCACTCGTGTTACTGGAGCAATGTACCAGACCGGCCTCCTCGGAGCGGTCCAGGATATCCCTTGCCTCACCCTTCGTTATAGCCCTCCCGAAACCTCGTTCTGCCACATATCCGGCCTGCCGTCCGAAGGTCAAGCAGACATCATTGGGCTTTCCGCAGGAGTGGTCCAGCAACTCGCCATGATGACGGCAATAGCAGATGCTGACCGAGATCCGATCGGCCTGCTCGATGTAATCGGAGACCCGATCATACGGGTGCACAGTAACGCCTGAGGGAATGTCCTGCTCCACAGTAATAACCCTGGCGAAGGGAAACCCGGCCTGGCTCTTGCCTGCACTCCCCACCTGCTCGCCTGCCACCCTGCTGGCAACCGAGAAGTAGTCGTCGAACAGTCGGGCCAGCCTTCTGGTGCGTTCGCTGACCTCGCCCTTCATGAACTGCATCTCAAAGATGCCGGGTATAACGGGCATCAGTGTGTAGACCATTGCTCCATCCCTCTCCGCACTGAAGGCAATACCTTTGTTGGCCAGCGACTCCAGAACAGCGGCTACCTGTGTAGCGTCCTTGCCAGGAGTGGCCTGGGCCAGGTGTTCGGCGGTAACCTGACCCACAGGCATTGAGGCGGCTACCCCGGCTTCCTCCGGGGTAAACAGTTCTTCCAGCAGAGAAAGCAACTCCCTGCATTTCAGCACGGGAAGGGTTCCTCCTCTCATAGCCAGCGCTTCAGCCAGTCCGTGATAGACAGATTCCGCCATGGGACAAACCTCCTCTAGACAGACTACTCAACTTCTATGTCCTTAACCCGCAGTTCTGTACCGCTGATCATCTCGATGTCCTGTCCGCGGCATACAGGACAGACCAGCGTGAGATCCTTAAGCGAAAACTCATCGCCGCAGCCCGCACACCTCCCGACAAGCGGGGCGGTCTCCAGGCTGAGATGAGATCCCTCGGCAATGGTATCCCGGGACACTAGACCGAAGTAGAGGATGAGCTGCGAGGGGATGATCGCCCTCAACTCTCCCGCAAGGACATTGACCCTGACGACTCTCCTCGCGTTCTCCGTTCCGGCTGCCGCAACAGCGATGTCTACTATGCTGCGGGCGATCGCCATCTCATGCACGGATGCTGGCTCCGAACTTCTCCCGGTAGCGCCGGCAAAGCCAGTCAACCCACTCTGAGACCCCCTCGCCGGTTACACATGATACATCCAGGATCTCCAGGTCGGGATGGGTCTTCCTTGCATTCGCCTTTGCCTCATCCATGTGGAAATCGGTGTGCTTGAGAAGATCGATCTTGTTGATTATCAGCAGCGAGGACTCCCTGAAGATGACCGGGTACTTGAGAGGCTTCTCGTCACCTTCGGTAACGCTCAGGATCATGACCTTGACGTCTTCGCCCAGTCTGAACTCCGCGGGGCAGACCAGGTTTCCCACGTTCTCGATGACAAGCACATCGATTGCGGATAGGTCAAGACGACTCAGTGCGACGGCAATCATGTTGGCATCAAGGTGACAGGCACTGCCTGTGGTCAACTGCACTACGGGAATGCCCTGCTTCTCCAGCCTATCTGCATCACGCGTAGTCTCGAGATCCCCCACTATCACTCCGAGACGGAGTTTTCCCTTCAGTGCCGAGGCTGTCCTCTCCAGCAAGGCCGTCTTACCGGCCCCGGGCGAACTCATAAGGTTGAGAACAAGGTTCTTGTTCGAGTCAAACACCTGCCTGTTACCATCAGCTATGCGGTCATTCGCCTCCAGGACATCGGTCATCACATTGATCTTCATCTATGGAGCCCTCCGTGAAGCTGGTAGAAGGGAAACCTTCCCAGTATAGCACCGGCATATTCCGCGTGCAAAGGAGGCAGAGCAGGCTCATGTACTGACTGATGTCCGGTCGTGCGCAGTAAGACGCTGTGTACCCGCCAGCATACCGCTATTGAGCCGTGAAGTGTGATGACCCGACAGCCATGATGACTGAACAACAGCTTGTCGTAAGCCGCCAAGCGCACATTATGGACGGAGATCTGTGACAGCCCGGATGTGCCCGATCGAGGGCTCGGATGATATAATCGTGGCTAAGTACTCAGAACGAGGAGGGAGAATGCTTGATACACGCATAACCAAGCTTTTTGGCATCAAACATCCGATAATTCAGGGCGGCATGATGTGGATTTCGCGGGCTGAACTGGTCTCAGCAGTATCCAACGCCGGCGGTCTGGGTATCATCACAGCTTTCACATTCTCGAGTCCGAAGGACCTGGCAGCTGAGATAGAGAAGACCAGGGATCTGACAGACAGGCCCTTTGGGGTGAACATAACACTCATGCCCACATTCCGTCCTGTCGATATCGATGGGTACATAGACACAGTGATCAACTCCGGGGTGAGGATAGTGGAAACCGCGGGTAGAAGCCCGGAACCCTACATGGAGCGTTTCAAGGCTGCGGGTGTAAAGGTAATACACAAGTGCACGGCGGTTCGCTTCGCCCGCACGGCCCAGCGAATAGGATGCGATGCGGTGAGCATTGACGGCTTTGAGTGTGCGGGACACCCTGGCGAAGAGGACATCACGTCTCTTGTCCTGATCCCGCTCACCGCCGATGCCGTAGAGATACCAGTCATCGCTTCCGGCGGTTTCGGCGATGGGCGTGGCCTTGTTGCCGCCCTGGCACTGGGAGCAGAGGCTGTGAACATGGGCACCCGCTTCATGGCAACCAAAGAAGCACCGGCACATACAAGGGTGAAGGAGTTACTCACAACAGCTTCAGAGCGTGACACGGTGTTGCTGCTCAGGTCGTTCCGTAACACGATGAGAATGATGAGGAACGCCACGGCCGACAAGGTTCTCGAACTCGAGCAGCAGGGAGCCGACATACATCAACTGGAGTCGCTTATCAGCGGCAAGGCCGGACTGGGTCTTCTCGAATCCGGCGATGTCGACAACGGCCTGGTCAGCGTGGGACAGGTAGTGGGGCTGATCCGGGATATTCCGACCGTCAGGGAGTTGATTGACAGAACGGTACAGGAGGCGCAGGAAGTTGCCTCCGGCCTGGCGGATGTGGGGCTCTTCAAGCCCCGCAGGGTGACCGAAGTCAGCGAATAGCAGTTGATCGGCCGTGTCGGGCAGAGCTACGGTGCAATGCCTGCACCCTGCGGGATGCGCACAGATGAAGCCGCCGGAGCGCTGAAAGGTGAGCCTGAGACGATCCTGGTCGGGGTGAGAGGATTCGAACCTCCGACCTCATGGTCCCAAACCATGCGCGCTAGCCGCTGCGCTACACCCCGTGAACTACAGCCGCCCGCTGAATGTCATGCTTTTTGGCACAGGTAAGCGGGCAGATCAGAAGACCATTATATGCAAAAACAATAGAGGGGGCAACGGCTCAAGGATTAGAGCTCTCCAGAGGAGTAGTCGTCCACTGAGAAGCCGTCGAACACCACAAAATCAGTGTCCGCAGCAATCTTTCCCGTGGGACACAGGTTGAAGCAGGCCTCACAGGTGAGGCAAGCCCGGGCCTGCTCCGGGAAGAACACTGCTCTGCGGTCAACTCCTCTGCCCACAAAGCCGATGGCCTGCTTCCCGACGACCTCGTCACAGTAACGTACGCATTTTCCGCAGAGAATGCATCTTATCGGCTTGCCGGTGAACCGCGACTCGAATCTGTGGATGTCGGCGCCGTATTCGGTGGCTATCTTCTTCATCTCACCGGCCAGAAGTCCGTCGGCCATCGCAGTGGGGGCCACCAATTCGATCAGGACTTTCCTGATCCGGTCGATCCTGGGAGAACGGGTGGTGACTACCAATCCATTCTCGACGGGGTATCCGCATGAGACAACTATCCGCTTCCTCCCTTTCTTCTCCACCTCCACACAGCAGATCCGGCAGACACCGTAAGGCATCAGCCTGTCGTGCTCGCAGAGCGTCGGTATATGCACGCCGGCCTGCCGGGCCGCCTCGAGCACAGTCACCCCTGACTCTGCCTTGACCTCTTTTCCGTCTATCTGGAGTGTTATCGTCATGCGAGTCTACCTCTTCTTCTCACGTGTAACCTTTGTTCCGGGAGCGGGAGGCGGGGGCAGAGGCTCTCCCGACAGGCGACGCACGGCACTGAACCGGGTAGGACATACCTCATAGCAGGTGGTGCACTTGATGCACTTCTCCTGGTCTATCCAGTGTACTATGCCCTTCTCGCCGTGGATGGCTTCGGTAGGACATGCCCTGAGGCATATCATACACGCACTACACTTCGCGGGGTCGACGTAGTAAGAGGTCAGCGCTTTGCAGGCCTCTGCCGGACAGCGGTTCTCCTTTATGTGAGCCTCGTACTCATCCCTGAAGTACTTGAGAGTGGTAAGAACCGGGTTGGCGGCGGTGCCGCCCAGAGCGCAAAGAGAAGCATCCTCCATCACCTCCGCGATATCCTCAATAGCCTCGATATCCCCTCCTTTGCCCTTCCCCTCACAGATATCGGTAAGGATGTCGCGCAGCGTCCGCAGTCCCTCACGACAGGGAATGCACTGTCCGCAGGACTCATCGCAACAGAAGCTGACGAAATACCTGGCGGTATCAACCATGCATGTGTCCTCATCCATCACCACCATACCGCCGGAACCCATCATTGAACCGAGCCCGGTAAGCTCATCGAAGTCGATCGGCGTATCCAGATACTGCTCGGGCAGCACCCCTCCCGAGGGCCCTCCCGTTTGAACTGCCTTGAACTTCTTCCCCTGCGGTATGCCTCCGCCGATATCATAGATCAACTGGCGCAGGGTCATACCCATGGGAACTTCGACCAGCCCTGTGTTGTTCACCTTGCCGACCAGCGAGAAGATCTTGGTGCCCTTAGATCCCTCGGTACCGATGGATTTGAACCACCCGGCTCCCCTCTCGATGATGAGCGGGACATTGGCCCAGGTCTCTACGTTGTTCAGGCAGGTCGGCATTCCCTTGACTCCGCTGACAGCGGTGCGGATGTACTTCATCCTGGGCTCGCCCACCTTTCCTTCTATGGCACTCATGAGGGCGGTTGACTCTCCGGAGACAAAAGCTCCCGCGCCACGGTGAACAACGACTTCGAAATCGAAGCCCGAGCCGAGGATGTCGCTTCCCAGTAATCCGTAATCCCTGGCCTGGTCGATGGCGTTCATCGTGTTCTCGTACGCGATCGGATACTCCTGTCGGACATAGACGAAACCGTCGTGCGACCCGATGGCATAGGCACCGATGACCAGTCCCTCCAGTACTGCGTGCGGATTCCCCTCCATGATCGCCCTGTCCATATAGGCTCCCGGGTCCCCCTCATCGCAGTTGACTATCACGTACTTGCTGCCCGTGGAGGCATCCCTGGTGGTCTCCCACTTGAGTCCCGCGGGAAATCCTCCACCTCCCCTTCCCCTCAAGTTGGATTCCTTGATCTCCTCCAGCACCTCCCCGGGGGTCATCCGAAGCAGGGCTTTGGATAGCGCGGCGTAACCACCGAGTGCTATGTAATCGTCTATCTCCCTAGGGTCGATGTACCTGTTGTTCCCGAACACGAGACGCATCTGGCGCTTGTAGAACGGGATGTCGGACTCCTTCGGTATGGCCTCCTGCGTGTTGGGGTCGCGATATACCAGTCTCTCGATGACGTCTCCGCCGGCCACCGTTGTCGATACTATCTCCGGGACATCGTCAAGCTGCACTCTGACGTAGCAGATCTCTCGGGGGAAGATCACGACAACCGGGCCCTGCTCGCAGAACCCATGACACCCGGTGGATTTGGTCTCCAGCACGGAGCCCTCCACGCCCTGCCTTTCGAGTTCCTCGACAAATCTCCGGTATATCTCGAGCGAGCCGTAGGCCTGGCAGGCGGTGCCTGTGCATACGGTGATAATGGGCTTCTCAGCGTCGCGCTTCGAAAGGATCGTCTTCCTTAGCGTTTCAAGCTGCTTGGCTGACGAAAGCCTGTTGTCATTCATATCTGTCATCACCTGGCGCCCTTGAAGATCGACCTCAGATCTTCAGTCGTGGGCTTGCTATGATACACGCCGTCAACAGCAATCACAGGACCCATGGCACAGCATCCGAGGCAGTTGACCGTTTCCAGTGTGAACCGCCTGTCCTCCGAGGTCTCCCCAGGCTTCATGTTGAGCATAGAGGCAATCACGTTAACGAGCTGGGGCGCACCCCGCACCTGACATGCCGTACCCATGCATACCTTGATGATGTGCCGTCCCCTCGGCACAAGGCTAAAGGCCTTGTAGAAGCTGGCGATGTGGTAGACCCGGCTGACGGGTACCCCCAGTTGCTCGCTCACATCGGCCAGCACCCCCGGGGACAACCACCCCAGCGTGGTCTGAAGATCCAGAAGGATCTGGATCAGCATATCCGGATCGGCGTTGTAGCGACCGACGGTCTTCTTTACCGCTCTTGACGCTCTGGTCGAGCCCTTGGTTTGCGCTCTTGAAACCGCCGCCTTCATAGTTCTCAACTGGAGGCAGAAGAGGCTGCCACCTTCTCCTTTAGCCTGGCATAGTCAGCATTGACCATCGCCTGGATCTTCTCGATGTCGGCATCCGACAGATGTCGATACCGTCCCTGCATCTTGAGATACTCTTTGACCGGCTTCAGTTCGGGAGGATCGGCATTGAGCTTGTAGCGTCCGTTCTCAATCTCGTAGAGCGGGAAGATTCCGGTCTGCACAGCCAGCTTACCGAGTTCGATGGTCACCTCTCCTCCGTGCCTCCAACCGGTCGGGCAGGGGACAAGGACATGCACATAGGCCGGGCCTTCGGTCTCGGCCCCTTTCTTGATCTTCTTCATGAGATCCATGCGGTAACTGGGAGAGGCGGTGGCCACGTATGGTATGTCATGAGCGGCTGCAATGGCGGGCATGTTCTTCTTGCGTGTGATCTGTCCGATGCTCTGCTTGCCTGCGGGAGCCGTCGTGGTGGCGGCTCCATAGGGTGTGGCACTCGATCTCTGGATTCCGGTGTTCATGTAGGCCTCGTTGTCCCAGCATATGTAGAGAAAGTCATGCCCCCTTTCGAAGGCGCCGGACAGGGCCTGGAGGCCGATGTCGCTGGTGGCGCCATCTCCACCCATCGCCACACACTTGATGCCTCTATCTTCTATCCTGCCCTTGCTGACCAGTATCTTCAGGCCTACCTCCACCCCGGAGACCACAGCGCCCACGTTCTCGAACAGAGTGTGGATCCAGGGGATGCGCCATGATGTATACGGGAGCGGAGTAGTACACACCTCGGCACAGCCGGTGGCGTTGACCGCGATGACGTTCTCTCCCAGGGCCTTCAGGGCCATCCTTATGCCCAGGGACTCCCCGCAGCCGGTGCAGAAGTTGTGGCCCTCGGCCAGGAACTCGGTGGTCGTTACCTCACCATCGGCGAACTTAACGGATTTCCTCTTCGCTTCTTGCGTCTTCATCTTATACCAACGGTCTCCATCATCCTGTCGGATCCCCTGTCCGCGACTTCCTTCCCCCGGTCGATCAGGTATCCGAACTCCTTTTCGGGGACATCTCTACCGCCGAGGCCTCCAACAAAGCCAACGACCTTCGGCCTCCTGTCTTCATCATACAATGCCGATCTGACCTCCGAGAAGACCGGCCCCCCCATACCGAAAGAGATGCATCTGTCGAAAACTATCAGCCGGCCGGCGCCCTTCACAGCTCGACGAAGCTCCTCGTATGGGAAGGGTCTCCACAGACGAATGCTGATCAGGCCGATCGCCTCACCATGGTCTCTCCTCTGGTCGATCACGATCTTAGCAGTCTCGGTGTAACTGCCCATGGCGAGCAGGAGTGTCTCAGCTCCCTCGGTTCTGTACTCCTCAACAGGGCTATAGCGACGACCGAAGACGTCTTCGAACTCCTTCCATGCCTGCAGTATCACGTTTCTTGACTCCTGCAGTGCCATCTCCTGCGCCAGTTTGGCCTCAGAGTAGATGTCCGGGGGGCCGAGGGCTCCATGGGTCATCGGTCTATCGGGATCAAGCGGATACGGATACTGAAACCTGGGAAGGAACCTGTCAACGTCTGCCTGACCCGGCAGAAACATGGGTTCGACGACATGGGACAGGGGGAAGCCGTCAAGGTGAACCATGACCGGGAAGAGGACGCTGCGGTCCTCGCCAACACGGAACGCCCATATGGTCAGGTCGAACGCCTCCTGACTGTTCTGGCAGAACACCTGTATCCAGCCGGTATCCCGGACGGCCATGACATCCGAGTGGTCTCCCCAGATGCTTATCGGCGCAGATAGGGCACGGTTGGCCACCGTCATGACCACGGGTAAGCGCATGGAAGGGGCTACGTACAGGACATTGTGCATGTACTCCAGCCCGGGACCGGCAGTGGCAGTGAAGGTCCTGGCTCCTATCGCTGCGGCTCCAAGGCAGGCACTCATAGCGGAGTGCTCGGACTCCACGGGAATGTAGGCGGCGTTCAGTTCGCCATCAGCCACCATCTCGGCAAGGCGCTCTGGAATATGGGTCTGGGGTGTTATCGGGTACGCGGAGATCACATCCACGTTGGCCATTCTTGCTGCCTCGGCGACGGCGTGTGAAGCTTCCAGCGCTACTCTCTTGCTCATTGCTCCCCTTCCTCCTCCATCAATATCGCTCCCGCGGGGCATATCCTGGCGCATATTCCGCATCCTTTACAGTAGTGGAGATCGGCCTCATAGTATCCGTCGTCACAGGGCCTTATGGCCCCATCGGGGCAGTCGATCCAGCATAGGGCACATCTTACACACATCTCCTTATCCAGGACCGGCTTCTCGGTCCTCCAGTCGCCGGTTCTGCGGAAGCTCGCATTACCGGGATCTGTGATGATGTTGCCGATGTGCATATCCTTCCAGGTCGGCTTATCTGTCATTGCTATGCCTTTATCTCCGTAGCATCGAACGCCCTTTTCATGGCCTCGACATTGCCTTTGGCCCGCAGCCCGAACCGCTCTTCAAACTGGGCCTTCAGAGAGCCGATGCTCACGACATCGACGATCCTCAACAATGCCCCGATCATGGCTGTGTTGGTTATCGGCAGACCGATGGTCTCCCTGGCGATCTTAGTGGCATCCACGGCTGCCACCGGCCAGTCGAAGCCGAATTCCGACTTGAGTTCATCAGGGCTTTTCCTGGAGTTGATGATGATCGTGCCATTGTCCTTAAGACCTGACGTGACATCAACCGCGCGCAACAGCCCCGGATCGAGGATAACAGCGATGTCAGGCTCGTAGATGGAAGTCCTGATCCTGATCAACTCGTCGCTAACTCTCAGAAAGGCGATAACAGGAGCTCCTCTTCTCTCGGGGCCGAAACTGGGAAACGACTGAGCGTACTTGCCTTCGCTGATAGCAGCGCGGGCCACCAACTCGGCAGAGGTCACTGCGCCCAGCCCTCCCCTGCCATGCCACCTTATCTCGAGGAGTTCTGCCATATGAGAAACTGAGTATCACCGCAAAACTGCCCCTGAAGGGACTCGAACCCTTGCACCTGGCTCCGGAGGCCAGTGCTCTATCCTCTGAGCTACAGGGGCGGCATTTGTCTCCTGTCGGAGCGGACACAAATCCCCAACAATGTATCACAAAGCGGTCACCGATGCAAACAGCGCATAGCCACCGAAGGCGTATAGTGCGGCCAGGACAGGTGCGTACCAGGCGAATACTCCGAACACCTTGGTCCTCTGGCGAAACCTGAGGCCGATCATGGCGACCGCGTTCATCAGCAGTGCCACCAGAACAATGACCAGGTGGCCGCCGGATACCGATGAGAACAACAAGCCCGGACCATAAGCAAGGTCGACCGGGAGGATGATGGCCATGTTCAGCATACAGGCGCCCAGCAGACCCGCCACCGCCAGGTCCACCGCACCGATCCGCAGGCCGGTGAGGGCGACCACTATCTCCGGTGCAGAGGTGGTCATCGCCAGAAACAGGGTGCCCACGAAGGTGCCGCCCAGACCGGTAGAGGCGCTTATCTCGTCGCCGATAAACGACAGCCATATGCCCGCAGCTATCACCACCGCCGCAGCAAGCGCGAATCTCATGCCCACGGCCCTTGAAGAGAGGGCTTCACGAACCTGAGAGCCATCACGAACCTGAGAGTCATGAGGAACTGCAGGCGACTGATGACCCCGCTCACGGCGGGACATCCGCCACATCAGCAGCAGATACAGCACCATGATGAGTATGCTCGGGAGTCCCACCCAGCCGGCAGACAACCAGGGCAACCTATCGGCGGCGATTATGGCGGCACCTACGATGGCGATGAACAGTGCCCCCCAACCGGCCGCCGCGATGTGCCTTAGGCTGGCCACCGTCAAGACCGGTGTGCGACGGTTTACCACATCCAGAACGGCCAGGATGAGGAGGTTGAAGCAACAGCTTCCGAGCAGGGTACCCAGAGCCAGGTCTGCCGAGCCGATCAGTGCCACCGAACTCACGCCGGTGGCCAGTTCAGGCATGGTGGTCACAAACGCGATAAGCACCAGGCCTATCCAGATCCGGCCCAGCCCGGTCCTCTCGGCAATCAGGTCGCCGTAACGGGCAAGTCTGGTTCCGGCGAACAGAATGACGGCAAGACAGACAACGAACTTAAGCCAGACCAATATCGGCTCCCGGATCGGACATGCAGGGCAATCATACAATACACGCAAGAGGAGCGCCAGCATCGTGAGGACAGCAGGCCCTTCCATGTTATAATTGGCAGGGTAATGCTGGGAGAGG
>PULQ01000135.1 GCA_003552465.1 Dehalococcoidia bacterium | reverse complement strand
CATCGACCTTCATTCGATTGTAGTGGCTTCCCAGTATCATGTTGCTGAGCCCGGGCGCGACACCGCAGTCCACCACAGCTACCACTCCCGCGTTTCTGGCAGGCCCATCGAGGTCGAACGGGTCTTCCGGGAAAAAGGAGATATCGACAGCCGTCTTGCCCAGTTCGATGACGCTCTTGAGAACGCCGAACCCCAGGTAACCGGGCAGGGCGTTGACCACCAGGTCGGCATCGCCAAGCAATCCGACGAGAACGCCGCTCTTCGTAGCATCTTCTTCGACGACCTCCACCCGGGAGTCCTTCAGTTGCTCAAAAGCACTGCGGTCTGTGTCGACCACGGCAACCGCGTGCTGCTGAGAGAGGTCCAGAGCGATCGCCTTCCCCACCCGACCCGAGCCGAGGACTACCACTCGCTTAGCGCTGTTCATAACCACAACACCCGGTTCCACCATACCGGCAGCCGAACCGGGCCTCGAATGCGCACCCGGGTTGGCAGGCCCATATTGTACTACCATTGAGCCTCCAGGCCAATGTCCTCACTCGATCAACGTATGCTTCTCTGCTGTTGACAGCACACATCCAACTGGCCCATAATCCTGTTTTCGACTGATCACAAAAAGGGGGAAGGATGAACCTGAAGAACGTACTCGAAAAGACCGCCCGCGAGATGCCGCACAACACCGCCTTTGTACTCGGCTCACAGAGGGTGAGCTACCGCGAATTCGATGAGACCTCCAATAGAATCGCCCACGCCCTGATAAGAACCGGCGTCAAGAAGGGCGACCACGTCGGCATTCTCATGGGACGCACCCCCGAGTGGGTCATCAACTGCTTCGGAGTGCTCAAGGCCGGAGGTGCCGCCGTGCTTCTCGACAGCCGGGTCAAGGCTCCCGAACTGGAGCCGCAGCTTCGTGAATCGCATGCCAGAGCCCTCATCACCGAAGAGAGATTCTCCCCGCTTGTGTCTTCCGTCATGCCCTCAGTTCCACTGCTCAAGCATGTCCTTGAGGTCGATACAGACGCCTACAGGACCCTGCTGGCGAGCAGTTCGTCGGCCTCACCGGATGTCCCCATTGACGGTGGGGATTCGGCCATAATCTTCTACACGCTCGGTGTGCTGGGCAAGAACAAAGGCGTGCTGCATACTCACTCGTCGTTCTGCTCGGCGCTCGACGCGCTGGTTCCGAGGATGGATATGGGAACCGAGGATGTCGTCCTGGGGCTGCTCCCTTTCAACTACCTCCTCGGATTCGGGGTTGTTGTCCTGGGACCCATTGTGAACGGGTCCACTATGGTCATCCTTCCGCATTTCAGTTCCAAGAACGTTCTCGAAACCACCCGGCAGGAGAGAGCGACCATGCTTATAGGCGTTCCCGCCAGCTTCAACGCGCTGGCTGTGGCTGACGAGGAGATCCTCAAGGCCTACGACCTCGGTTCACTGAGGAGCGTGCTTACGGCCGGGGCTAAGTCCTCAGCCTACCTGATGGAGATGCTCGAGAATCGGCTGAACCTCAGGGTCATGGAGATATATGGACTCACCGAACTGATAATCGTGACCATGGGCGGCTATCATGACCGCAAGATCGGGACGGTAGGCAAGCCGGTGGCCGAGCTTCGGATACTGGACAAGGACGGCAACGAAGTGCCGCGGGGCGAGGTAGGGGAGGCCGTTGCCAGGGCGCCCTTCATGATGAAGGAGTACTACGACTCTCCTGAAATCACCGCACAGGCCATTCAGGATGGATGGTTCCACACCCGCGACCTGGTCAGGATGAACGATGACGGCTACGTGGAGTACGTGGAGAAGATGTCATCCATCATCGTGCCTTCGGGCGGAGTCAAGATCCTCCCCGAGGCAGTCGAGGAGGTCCTCCTGAGCCATCCCGCCGTAGCCGAAACTGCCTATGTCGGCGTCGTTGACGAGTACAGGGGACAGATACCCACGGCGTTCGTAGTCCTCAAGGATGGCCAGAGCGCCACGGTCGACGAGATACGCGACTTCTGCCGCGAGATCGTCACCGACTACAAGGTACCCAAGCAGATCAGATTCGTCGACACGCTGCCGAGAACCCCCTCGGGCCAGATAGACCGCAGGCTCCTCAGCACGATCAAGGAGGGGTGAGGGCGCTACTCCAGCTGGGATTCGTCCAGGCCGAAGTAGTGGCCGACCTCGTGCAGGACTGTAAGGCGCACCTCGCTTTCGATCTCCTTCTCAGTGCTGCAGACGCGCTCGATAGGACCTTTGAACAGAGTGATCTGGTCGGGCATCATCACGTCGTCGGACGAGCGGTGTATGAGCGGCACCCCCTCGTAGAGTCCCATGGTATCGGGCATATCGTCCGGAGGTTCGTCCTCGATCAGCACCGCAACGTTTTCGAGCCGGGCCTGAAACTCAGGGGGTAGACCTGCCAGTGCCCTGCCAACCAGCCGCTCGAACCTGCGACGCGGCAGGTTGATCTGTCTTATCCTGCCATATCTGTCTTTATCAGTGTCAGATGAGGACATCGATATCGCTCCTGTAGCTGCCTCCGGGCCCCTGGCACCGGCGCAACGGGGCCGCGAAGTGCTTAGAGATCGGCGCCGACCTGCCAATGCCAAGCTCAACCCAGTCCCGTAGCAGGTCACATCCTGGTGTGACTGCTACTCCATACTCTTTTAGGGCTGCATCGCGCCGAAGAGCACCAGCCAGGCCAATATCGACTTGGCAACGAGACTGAGTACGATGTAGGTTCTTTCGCCATACAGGTAGTCTTTCCACTTACCGACCCGCTTGTACTGGAGAATCATGTTGATCGGGAACGTGTTGAAGGCCACGAAGTACGTGCCAACGATCGCCCACACAAACCAGGGCACCATGTCGAAGTTGCCGGTTCCCAACATGTAGATTACGATGGCGATCCATGGTGCTATCCCGGCTATACATCCCCATACGAACGGCCCCCAGTTGACCTGTGCCTTGTCACGTCCGGAGTTGAGCTGCTCCATGGTCAGGCCAAAGAGGTTCATCGATGCATTGACGATGAATATGAGCACCAGCGAAGCGATGTCGTATATGCCGAACAGCGTGGCAATAAGCACGATCATGACAGAGGAGCTCAAGGCATACTCAAACCAGCGGAACTTGTTTATGCCCTGTCTCAGTCCTGCGAAGTATTTGCTCTTCATCAAGACGATCAAGCCATGAGCGGCCGCTGATATGAGCAGAAATGACGCAACCAGGAAGCCGAACGGCAGTTCGAATAGTTCCCTGGATACCACCTCCAGCGAACCCGTCTCCGGGTTGAACGTCAGGTAGAACTGCGTTATCGTAGGCTGGAATTCCGCTATCGTCTGGATGACTCTGGTAGCAAGAAACACCATGATCACGCCCTGGACGAGGTGGAATGCTCCCATGATGAGGTTGAACCGGCGCAGTCTGTGTAGCTTCTCTTCCATGTTACCTCCTGTCGGACTGTAATGCCTGGCGGCGATTATGACAGAAGAGCACCCTCCGCGCAAGCCCCATTGTTCCGCCGGAGTCCCTATCTACCCCGATGCATCGGGGAACAGCTCAAAGGCCGCTCGCTCCGGCGGCTTGGGTAGATAGTACCTGATTATGCATGGCCTTG
>PULQ01000055.1 GCA_003552465.1 Dehalococcoidia bacterium | reverse complement strand
TTTACGATTACAACCGCATAAAGAGGGAAAATGGAGCAATATCTTTACATAATCATCGCCCTTGCTCTTATCCTGGGCATGCTTGTTGGATACTTCATCAAACAGTTAGTAGCCAACCGGGAGATTCAGAGAACAAGAAGCGAGGCAAAGAAACTACTAGATGAAGCAGTAACCAAGCATAACGAGTTACTCCGCGCGGCGCGGGAAGAGGCCGTCAAGGTAAGCAACGCTGCCGAGGCGGAGAGCAAGGAACGGCGTCTCGAGATCCAGAGAATCGAGAAGCGCGTCAACCAGAAGGAAGAGGCTCTGGAGCGGAAGGTAGAGGGGCTGGAGCGGCGCGAGCGCGAACTGGAGCAACACAAGAAGGAACTCGAGAACACCACGGCCGAACTCCAGGGCATACGAGAGAAGCAGCTAGCAAAGCTCGAGTCCATTTCGGGAACATCCACACAAGAAGCAAAGGACCTCCTGTTTCAGATGCTCAGACAGGAGGTTGAGGACCAGGCCTCGCAACAGGTAAGGGCATGGGAAGCCAGGATAAAGGAGGAGGCGGACGATAGGGTCCAGGGGATCCTGGCCACGACGATCCAGAGATGTGCGACTGACGTCGTATCGGAGACGACGATATCGGCGGTTCCACTGCCCAGCGACGAGATGAAAGGACGGCTGATCGGGCGCGAGGGACGCAACATCCGGGCCCTGGAACAGGCCACAGGCGTCGACCTTATCATCGACGACACGCCCGAGGCGGTCACCGTCTCGAGCTTCGACCCAATCAGGAGGGAAGTGGCCCGCGTCGCCCTGGGAAAACTGATTCTTGACGGGCGTATACACCCGGCCCGTATTAAGGAGATAGTGGACAAGACCAGGGCGGAGGTCGAGGCTACTGTGAAGACTGAGGGTGAACGGGCTGCCTATGAGGCGGGAGGTACGGGACTGCATCCCGAGTTGATCAAGCTACTGGGACAGCTCAGATTCCGCAGCAGTTACGGCCAGAACGTGCTTGTTCACAGCCTGGAGGTCTCGCATCTGGCGGGGATGCTGGCCAGCGAGATCGGGGTGAGCGCCCGTAGTGCCAGGAAGGCAGGCCTGCTTCACGACATCGGGAAGGCGGTGGACCATCAGACAGAAGGGCCGCACGCCCTGATAGGCGCCGATCTGGTCAAGCAGTGGGACAAGCACGCCGATGTGGCCAATGCCGTTGGCGAGCATCATGGTGAGGCGCCTACCAGCAGCATACTGGGCTGCGTTATCAGTGCTGCGGATGCGATAAGCGGATCAAGACCCGGCGCAAGGCGTGAGTCGCTGGAGCAGTATCTGAAGCGCATAAGGGACCTGGAGGACATCGCGACCGGTTTTTCCGGCGTGGACAAGTGCTTTGCCATACAGGCCGGGCGCGAGGTGCGCGTGCTGGTCAAACCGGAGAAGGTCGACGACCTGACTGCGGTACGGCTGGCCCGCGACATTTCGAAGAAGATCGAGGAGAGCCTGACCTACCCCGGCCAGATCAGGGTGGTGGTGATAAGGGAGACCACTGCAGTAGACTACGCCAAGTAGGCCACTTCCGGGCAGAGGGTCCGGGGGCGGCTGTGCCGGAAGGCCGAGTATCGCCCCGCAGGTATGGGGCTGCGCCTCGATCGTAGCGAGATGGGGGTCCGGGGGGCTGCGCTCCAGAGCACTGCTGTAGATAATCATGAGAGTACTGGCCATAGGTGACGTCATCGGCAGGCCCGGTAGAGCTGCCGTGGCCGACCTGCTGCCCGGGCTGTGCAGCGAACACGGGGTCGACCTGGTGATCGCCAACGGCGAGAACGCTGCCGGCGGGTTGGGGCTGACTTTCGGCACGGCACGCGAGCTTTTCGATGCTGGAGTGGATGTCATAACCTCGGGCAATCACATCTGGACCCACAAGGAGATCGTCCCATACCTGGACGGCGAGCTTGCCCTGCTCCGTCCTCTGAACTACCCTCCCAATCCCGGTCGAGGACACCTGGTTGCCGGGAATGTGCTGGTTGTCAATCTCGTCGGACGCGTTTTCATGGGGAACTTCGACTGCCCGTTTCGGGCCATGGATCAACTGCTCGCCGGGTTGGAAGACAGGTCCATTCCCATCATCGTTGACTTTCACGCCGAGGCAACCTCAGAGAAGGTGGCAATGGGAAAGTATCTCGACGGCCGGGTGAGCGCGGTGCTCGGAACCCACACCCACGTGGGCACTACCGACCACCAGATACTGCCCGGCGGCACGGCCTATGTGTCGGACATAGGCATGGTCGGTCCGATAGACTCGGTCATAGGGGTCGAGCCGGACCCGGCGATCGAGAGCTTCCTTACCCAGATATGGCGGCGGCTGCCGGCGGCGAAGGGTAGGGTCGGCTTCGATGCGGTTCTGGTCGAAGTGGACGATGCCACGACCCGGGCGAAGGACGTCAGGCGTATCCGCAGGACGGTCGGCTAGTCCCCCTCCCCGTTCAGAAACAGGCTTCGATGGTCAGTCGGGTCCTGATGACCGGAGCCGCCTCACGCAGTTCATCACTCCGGGCATGATCTCTCCTGCCCTGCCCCTGATGACGACCTCTGCCTCGTGGTCGAGCGGCGTATCGGTCAGGTTGACTATGGCCAGTCTGGCGCCGGCGCTCGCGGCATAGGTCGGCATGTAGGCGGCGGGGTATACCATCAGTGTAGAGCCGATCACGATGAAGAGGTCGCACTGCTGTGCCCGGCGAGTGGCTTCCCGTAACGTCACTATCGGCAGTTGCTCTCCGAAGAGCACGGCATCCGGCTTCAGAATTCCCCGGCAACCGGGGCAATCGGGTACCCGGGTCTCTTCGCTGACTTCCGACAGCATGTCGGGCAGGGGAAACCTGTTCCGGCAGTCAAGACAGACTACCCGTCGCATGTTGCCGTGCAACTCAAGAACCATGTTGTCGGGCACTCCCGACTTCTGGTGGAGATCGTCTATATTCTGGGTGATGACGCAGTCAAGTTTGCCCAGGCCGTGGAGTTCTGCGATGGCATAGTGGGCTGGATTCGGCTCAGCCCCGGCGAGGAGTGTGCTCTCGGCAGACATCTTCCAGAACGACCTGCGGGCCTCCGTGCTGCTCACGAACCTCTGAATCGTGAAGTCCTCGGGGTCGTATTTGCTCCAGATTCCACCCGGGCTGCGGAAATCCGGTATGCCCGACTCGGTGCTGACCCCGGCGCCGGTGAACACGATTATCGTTTGCGACCGCACGATGAGGCGGGCCAGAAGTTCGATCTGCTCTGTCATCCTACTCCTTTCCTTTCTCCAATCCTCGCCGGCTGGAGACTCGCTTGCGGGGCACAACCGTTACCACCCTCGGGATACCGGCGAGGTCGGGGAGCAACTCAACATCGGCGTGAGGGAAGTGTGCGTCTACCAGGGAAGTCGTCGCGCCGGCCTGTCCCGCGCCTATCTCGAGGAGAAAGCATCCCCGGTTATTGAGCTTTGGCGGCACCTGTTCCAGCATCTCCCGTATCAGGCCCAGGCCGTCCTCACCGCCGTCCAGTGCCATCATCGGCTCGTAGTCCCGTATCTCGGGGCTCAGGGCGGCGAAGTCGGCACTCCTGATGTAGGGCAGATTGGCCACTATCATGTCGACCGGGTGGGGCAA
>PULQ01000003.1 GCA_003552465.1 Dehalococcoidia bacterium | reverse complement strand
GTCCTCCTCCAGTGCCTCCAGTATCCTGTGGCACTGTGCCTTGATTTGCTCTTTCAGGTCCTCGGATAGGTCCTTGAGCCCCTTGCTGTCCAGAAGCTCGATCTTGGCCTCTTTGCTTGCCCGGCCGGCGCCGGCCAACCGCTCCGTCCTCATCATGGGCGCGGCTGAAGGGTCGACCTTGTCGAAGCGGATCTCCCGCGGCTGCCCGGTGCGCTGGTCCACGCCGTAGCGGACGGTCCTCCACCACCCGCACATGGGGCAACAGATCCGATCAGTCGCCGGCATTCTTACTACCTCGTATGGCTCTCTCGACCCTGCGTTTTGCCTTCTCCAAGGTGTCGAAGTACCCCAGGCGGTCAACATACGGGCGAGTCTGGAGAAGCTGCCATTGACGATCGCGGAGTCTGGTGATACGAAAAGAGTAAAGACGGTCTCGAATCAGGACGTCCCGAAGCTCGTATTGGCCAGCGGATCCAGTCCAAGGGACTTCAGGCATCGTCCCTCCAGAGGGGCAAAAAGGGGTGTTTCTCAAAGGCTTCCTCGTCGCTCTTGGCCTCGTCGGTGACAGCCCGCTTCTTCTTCCCGACCACGACGTTCCCGTAGTAACGAACAGGCATCGCCATGTCGCCGGCGTTTGTTCTCCAACGCCCGAACTTGATCAGTGCCAGAGGACTGAGGCCGTTGTCGGCCAGTCCCTGCGCGACAGCGCGGCGGATTGCGTGCCATCCCAACCCCTTGGCTTCCTTGGCTGATATGTATGGCGCCCCCTTCCGGAGTATCCGCTGGAACATAGTCGAGGCCGTCGACACTGCATAATGCTCGCTGAAGTCGTGCTTTCCCAGGATGGGGATTATCTCTCCGGGAATCAGATGGTATCGCTCACGGCCGGATTTCACTGTGGCCACATACAAGAACCGCTCCTGCAGGTCGACGTCACGCGGGCCGATGTTACAGATCTCCTCCCGGCGTAGCATATAGGTCGTGCTCAGTGCCAGGAAACAGGCTTCCTGGGGGTATAGCCGTCCTGCCTTGGCTGCCGAGACGAGGTCTGCGACCACCGAGGGGTCGAGCTGCGGCCGGTACTCGTCTCGCTCCTTGATGGCAGGAGCCTCGCCGCGCTGATATGGCCAGGGAAGGTTGTTTACGGCATAGAGCCGGCGCAGGACCCGGAAGGCGTAGTTGACTGTGCCCGGGGAGCTCGTCTCAGTGAGGATCGCCAGATACTGATCGATCGAAGCCCGGTGGAGATCCGGGGCCGTCTCCAGGAAGGCGCGGGCATAGCGCAACAGGTTGCCCCGGTAGGGAGAGCCGGCGAGGTTAGCTTCGTATGCCGCCAGCAGCCCCTGCTTCATGCCTTTATCCACGTTCTGCCCTCTTGTGCAGGGCTGGGTAAATCACCCAGCCCTGCAAGTGATGAGCCAGCCAGGGTTTTACCTCACGCTTTCGTCCCTTTCGGGTGGCTGGCTCGCCTTCGCCTGCCAGCGAGGTTATGTGAGCCTCCCTCTTGGCTTGACTGCGTCTCCGCGTAACTCACCCTCAGCTTCATCCGTCTTATGTCCGGCGAAGGCAGGCCCCGTCGGGCCATACCATTAAGAATATCATAGCTGACATACGGTTGTCAACCTGCCACCCCACGAGGATAATGGCAGAAGGAGGGTAGCCATGCCTGAGAAAGACTTTACCAAGAAAGTGCACAAGTTGGCCAGTGATCTGGACGCCCTGGTCCAGCAGGTCCAGAAAGGGGTCACCCGGGTCGTCGCCGACGCGACCGATGTCAAGGACTCCCTGGATGAGGTCCGGGAGAGGTTCCGCAGGCCCGAAGACGAAGATGAATGAGTGGGATGCAGCTCAGGGGCCGCCCTGCCCGTTATGCGGCCGGGAGACGCTGCGCTTTATGAATGGCGCATGCCCGACGTGCCACCGGGCCATGGTGGCCAGGCGTGAGGCCAGAATGGAGGATAACGCCGAGCGGCGTCACGTCAAGCATCTTCTGCGGGAGGGGACGGTGACTCTTCAGGACTTGAAGGCGGGGCGCTACTAGGGCACTCGAACTGCACTTCATCCTCTACAACCGTGATCTGACATTTCACCCCGTTCATGTACGCCGAGGGCACGGCTCCGGGCTGCTTCGAGAGAATCTCGTCGCTGAATTTCTTGAACCCTTCGTCGCTGCTGATGTCGATCAGGTCGACCTCGTCTGTCTCCGTGTTGAAGAACTTGCCCTCCTCCACCAGTTTCGTGATCTCCTGGCACGGCTCGCAATCCCCGTTCTTGCTTGTGTAGAAAACGATCTGCTTCTTGCCCATAATCATCGATAAAGCCGGTCTGCCTGGCTCTTGATGTCCCTGAGCTCGCCCAGGGAGATCTCCGACAGCTTCTTTATCTTCCCCCTTTCTCTTTCCTTGATGGCGCCCTTGACGGTATCAAGCCGCCTGTAGAACTCCTCGGTATCCCCGGCCTTCCAGAGCTTCTCCAACTCATCCATCAGCTTCCTCGCCGGCGTAGCGTAAGGGTGCATGGTCATGGGTGCCCGTCCCTTGGCTTCCCGGTACTGTTCCATGCCGCAGTTGCGGCAGCGGAACCACTCTTTCCGCCCCAGGCGACCCATGGACACGAGCGGGCCGGCGCACACCATGCAGATCGGCTCCTGCGGCATTTCTCGCGGCTTGCGCCCGGTCTGGGGAAGCCTACCATAGCCCAGCGGGATCGCTTCTACCCGGGCGATCGAGTCATTGAGCCCATCCTCGAGCTGCCTCTGGGTCAATCCTATTATGTTCTTGACCTCGAGGGTGACAGGGCCATCGTCAAATGTGGCCATCCACCAGACGCGCCCAGTGCGGCGTGTCACATCTGCGCCGGCGTAAGGCAGCTTCCTCTTAGTCGGCACTCTCGAGAGGAATGCCTCGGAGCGCAGGAAGGAGACTGACAGGACCGTCCGGGCCAGCATGACGCCGGTAACTGTGACTTTCACCGTGTGCTCCCCCAGCCGACCCTGCCAGCGGAGCCAGTTGTCGCCGAATCTATCGAACTTCAGTGGCAAGCCTTCGGGGTATCTTGCGTTCAACGGTAATCCTTCCTCAACGAAAGGCTGCGGCACTCTATCGCTCATGGTTTCACCTCCTCTTACTGTGGGCTCCTGTTCCAGAGCCTTGATTCTACGCAGGGCCCGCTCGGCCATCGGCGAAGGCTCGTGTTTCTGCACTGCCTCGTAATGCTGCCGGGCTTGTCGCAGGAAGGTTGGGTCGACCAGCACCTTCATCACGGCCTTGATCTCGTCGTCTGATAGCTTGAACCTGCTGATCGAGCGTATCGTCGGCAGGTGATACTGGAAATAGGGCTCTTCCAGCAGGATGTAGGCCAGGTCCTCAGCTCTTTGCATCGTACACCTAACGGCGGGGCGGCGGCTGTTTGTCGGTGCGGTGGCCGTCTTCGTCCAGCACTCCGGCCCAGAGCAGGAGCTCGACCAGGGCCTGCTTATCTGCCCCCCTCGGGTCAATGCCGAAGCGCCAGGCCATGTCCTGCAGGTCGGGCTTGGACCACATGCCCTCGATCTCGAGGATCTTCGGCGGCGGGATGATGGGGAACATCTCCTCGAGCCCCAGCCACTCCGCCTCTTCATCGTCCAGGAGCTTGGGGATCCGGTCCTTGCGCTGGGCATAGGGATATCGCCGGCCG
>PULQ01000026.1 GCA_003552465.1 Dehalococcoidia bacterium | reverse complement strand
TTCTACTGTTCTCTCAGAAGCGCCTTATCGGAAGCTCTCGCGGTACCCATACCATATGGGAATTCGGGTAGAGGTGTCAATGCGGCTTGGCAAAGTGCTCTTGGTTGCACGAAAGTCAGAACTGTGTGGCCCCCAGCAACTGGTAACTGGAGGCGCGTAGCATCTTGCTTCTTCATGGCTCTATTGCTTTCCTCTTTGATGATTGGTACTATTGCGATAACGATAAATGATTCTAGAGAGGTTGGGTGTGACACATGCCCGTGCTGGATAACTATGTTAGCGTAGTGGAAGCCGCAGAGGTACTAGGCGTCCACTGGGAGACGGTCAAACGACTGTGCCGGGAAGGGAGGATTCCTGCGAGCAAAGTCCACAACATGTGGCTGATCGATGAGTATGACCTGGCGAAGTTCGCCGCAGGCTACAACGACCCACACCGCGGCAGGAGAAGACAGAAGACTTCAGATGGATGATAAGGAACAATATGGCGCGTAAGAGCAAGTATGATGCAGGAGTGCCCAAGTCAACTGGAGCCAATCTCGGCTTTGAGGAGAAACTGTGGCAAGCGGCTGATAGGCTGCGCAGCAACTTGGACGCCGCCGAGTATAAGCACGTTGTCCTGGGCCTTGTCTTCCTCAAATACATATCCGATGCCTTCAAGGAGCGCTACGATCAGTTAAGTATGTGGACTTCCGACCCGGCGAGTGATTACTACATCAGAGAGCCAGGAGAACGTTATGAAGTGCTGGAGGACCGGGACGAGTATAAGGCGGAGAACGTGTTCTGGGTGCCGAAGGAAGCAAGATGGTCGTTCCTACAGTCTAACGCAAAGCAGCCGACCATCGGCAAGCTCGTTGACGATGCCATGGTAGCCATCGAGCGTGATAACGCCTCTCTAAAAGGGGTACTACCCAAAGACTATGCCCGACCCACCCTGGACAAACAGAGGTTAGGTGAGCTGATAGACCTAGTCGGAACCATCGGGCTGGGAGACAGGGAGAACCGCTCCAAGGACATACTTGGGCGTGTTTACGAGTACTTCCTGGGCAAGTTTGCCAGCGCCGAAGGCAAGAAGGGCGGGGAGTTCTACACCCCTCGCTGTGTTGTCAGGCTGCTTGTGGAGATGATAGAGCCCTTTAAAGGGCGCATCTATGACCCTTGCTGTGGCTCCTCCGGCATGTTCGTGCAGAGCGAGCAGTTCATCCGCCAGCACGGCGGTCGCATCGGTGACATTGCTGTCTACGGGCAGGAGTCCAACCCGACCACATGGCGGCTGGCGAAAATGAATCTGGCCATTCGCTGCATTGAGGCCAACCTCGGATCACATCATGCCGATAGCTTCCACAATGACCTGCATAAGGATCTCAAGGCAGATTTCATCCTGGCCAATCCCCCTTTCAACATGAGTTATTGGGGTGGCGAGCAGTTGCGAGAGGATGTGCGCTGGAAGCACGGCGTCCCGCCCGCGGGTAATGCCAACTACGCCTGGATACAGCACATGATTCACCACCTGTCGCCGAAGGGGATTGCCGGTTTCGTTCTGGCCAACGGCTCTATGTCCTCCAACCAGTCCGGCGAAGGCGAAATCCGCAAGAACATCATTGAAGCCGACCTTGTTGACTGCATGATCGCGCTGCCACCACAACTGTTCTACGGGTCAGCCATACCGGCCTGCCTCTGGTTTTTGGCGAGAGACAAGCGCAACGGCGAGTTCCGCGATCGTCGCCGGCAGACGCTCTTTATTGATTCTCGCAAGATGGGACACCTGGTTGACAGGGTGCACCGCGAGCTAAGCGATGAGGATATCGCACGAATTGCCGAGACTTATCACACCTGGAGGGGTGAGCCAGCAGCCGACGCCTACCAGGACATTCCGGGGTTCTGCAGGTGTGCCACTACCGGTGAAATCTCTGCTCATGGCCATGTGCTCACCCCTGGTCGCTATGTCGGCGCCCCGGATCTAGAGGACGATGGCGAACCTTTTCCAGAAAAGATGACACGCCTGACAGCCGAACTGGAAGAGCAGTTCCAGGTATCTGCAAAGCTGGAGGCTGCTATACGGACCAATCTACAAGAGTTGGGATATGAGCTCTAGTTGGCAGGCTAAGAGATTCGGCGACTGTGCTGGGCTAATCCATAACACGTGCCTACCCGGTGAGTCGGAGGGTATGCCATACATAGGACTTGAGCATATCGAGGAGCGGAGTCTGCGCCTTTTTGGCTTAGGTACTACCAGTGATGTCACCAGTGCGAAATCCCGTTTCGAATCAGGGGACATCCTTTTCGGGAAGCTTCGGCCCTACTTCAGAAAGGTGGTCATGCCTATGTTCTCAGGAGTCTGTTCCACCGATATCTGGGTTGTCCGCGCCAAGAAGGGTACAGACCAACGCTACCTTTTCTACTGGATGGCATCACAAGAGTTCGTTGATTTGGCTACCCAAGCCTCAGAAGGCACCAAGATGCCTCGCGCTAAGTGGGACTTTCTAGAACGCGTTGAAAAGCCCGTTCCTCCTCTCCCCGAGCAGCGCACCATCGCCCACATTCTCTGCACACTGGATGACAAGATAGAGAACAACCATCGGATGAGTCGGACCTTAGAAGCCATGGCACAGGCGCTCTTCAAGAGCCGGTTCGTGGACTTCGAGCCGTTCCGCGACCAAGGCATGCAGAAATCGCCGCTGGGCGAGATTCCGATGGGGTGGCAGACTAAGCCACTGGATGAAGTTGCCAGTTTCCTGAATGGACTTGCGCTGCAACGATATCCGCCAAACGGAGAAGACTATCTGCCGGCGATAAAAATTGCGGAGTTGAGAAGGGGGGTGACTGAATCCAGCGGAAGAGCCAGCCCGTCTATTGGCAAGGAGTATATTGTGAAGGATGGCGACATTCTCTTTTCGTGGTCGGGAAGTCTGGAGGCATGCATTTGGTGTGGCGGAACGGGCGCCCTGAATCAGCACTTGTTCAAAGTGACCTCTGCAGTCTATCCCAAGTGGTTCTACTACCACTGGATTTTACATCATCTCCCAGCATTCAAGGCAATTGCAGCAGGCAAAGCTACGACCATGGGGCATATTCAGCGACAGCATCTAACTAGCGCCCTGGTTGTCGTCCCTCCTAGAAGCATCTTGGACAAGATGGACAGAACCATATCCCCCCTTCTCGATGGCATTATCAACCTCAATCTGGAGGCTCGTACTATCGCGATGATCCGAGACACGCTGCTACCCAAGCTCCTGTCGGGAGAGATATTAGTAAAGGAAGCCGAGGAGTTCGTGGAGGAAAGTACATGAACAAAGTAGATGCATATCCCAAGACAATCCGGGACCTTTTGGAAAACGTCAAATACAAGGTTGATTACTATCAGCGGGAGTACAAGTGGAGAAAGGAGGATATCTCTGCACTGCTCGATGACCTGGAAGGGAAGTTCCTGCAGAGCTACGATCCGTTACATCCCCGAGCCAGAGTGCAGGAGTACCCCCACTACTTCTTGGGGCCGATCGTAATCAGTCGTAAGAACAATGAGAATTTCGTAATAGACGGCCAGCAGCGGCTCACTTCACTCACCCTTCTGCTCATCTATCTGAATCATCTGCAGGCGGATCACGGCGAGTCTGACAAGGTGGATGTGAGCAACCTCATCTATTCAGAGAAGTATGGGCAGAAGTCCTTCAACATCGATGTGCCCGAACGCTCAGACTGTATCAAAGCCCTATTCAGTGGCGAAGAGTTTCCGCTGGATTCCCAGCCGGAGTCAATACGAAACATCTCAGCCCGTTACCAGGATATAGATCAGCTTTTTCCGGATACACTGCGGAACAGCACCTTGCCGTATTTCATTGATTGGCTGATAGATAATGTGGACCTAGTGGAGATCACTGCATATTCGGATGACGACGCCTACACCATATTCGAGACCATGAATGACAGGGGTCTGAGCCTGAGCCCCACTGAAATGCTCAAAGGCTATCTGCTCTCCAGGATTGACGAACCAGAACTCAAGCAGAAGGCGAACGACCTCTGGAAAGGGCGACTCCTTCGGTTTCTCGAGAGGGAGGAGTCTGAAGCAGACTTTTTCAAAGCATGGTTGCGCTCGCAGTACGCAGACACTATTCGCGACAGGAAGAAAGGTGCCGTAAACAAGGACTTTGAAAGACTTGGCACTGCCTATCACAAATGGGTTAGGGACAACCAGGCGCAGATTGGGTTAAGGACGAGCTCGGGTTTTTACGACTTCGTCTGCGATTTGTTTGAGCGCTACAGTACGCACTATCTACATATCACTCAAGTAGCCCGAGAGCTCACTCCAGGCTACGAGTATATCTATTACAACGGGTATAACGAGTTCACGTTGCAGGATCCGCTGATCCTGGCAACCATCCGGCCTGAAGACGATTCAGCGACTGTCGAGAAGAAGATGCGCCTGGTCGCCGGATACATAGATGTCTTCATAGCCCGGCGTATAGCAAACTTCCGGACGTTGGGATATTCCTCAATAGTCTACACCATGTTCAACCTCATGAAAGAAATACGAGGGTTAGATGTTCAAGATTTGATCCGATGCCTGAAGGGCAAGGTTGACGAGATGGAGGAGTCCTTCGATGGGATGGCGAGCCTCTACATGCACCAGCAGAATCGTTATCGAATCCACTTCCTGTTGGCGCGGATAACTAACCATATCGAGAGGATGTGCGGGGTGGAAAGCAGCTTTCTCACTTATGTATCAAGGGACATAAAGAAACCGTTTGAGATAGAGCATATCTGGTCGGACCAGTATGATCAGCATACCGATGAGTTCAACAACGAGTACGATTTTGCCCAGTATCGTAATCGCATCGGTGGACTTCTGCTTCTGCCGCGCGGTTTCAATCAGAGTCTCGGCTCTCATGCCTACCAGGAGAAGCTCGATGCGTACTTCGGACAGAACATGCTCGCCAAAACACTGCACCCCAACTGCTATAAGAACACCCCCTCATTTCTCAGTTATGTGGAGAGGTCGGGTCTGCCCTTCCGGCCTTATTCTGCGGAGTTCACGAAAACGTCATTGGACGAGCGCCAGGAGCTATATCGCCGCATCTGCGAGGAAATATGGAGTCCCAAGCGCTTTGACCAAGAGTTGGCATGACAAGCATCTGTATTGCGGAATCAGTGGTTGAAGAAGCCGCCTTAGAGTGGTTCAAGGGACTGGGCTACCAGTATTTGCCGGGGCCCGATATCGCCTTCGACGGCACGACACCGGAGAGAGCAAGCTACGGAGACGTAGTCCTGGTGGGTCGGTTGCGAGTTGCCCTTCACGCTCTGAACCCGAGTGTTCCCGCTGAGGCCCTGGATGATGTCTTCAAGAAGCTGATTCGAGCAGAGACCCCGAGCCTGGTTCTCAGCAACCGTCAGTTCCACAGAATCCTCGCCGATGGGGTAGATGTTGAGTATCGCAACGCTGATGGGCGCATTGTCTACGACAAAGTCTGGCTCGTCAACTATGAGAACCCTGAAAGAAACGACTGGCTGGTGGTGAACCAGTTCACGGTCATTGATGGGCAACGCACACGCCGGCCGGATATCGTGGTCTTCGTCAACGGCTTGCCGCTGGCTGTGGTTGAGCTAAAGAATCCTGCGGATGAGAACGCCACCATCAAGAGCGCGTTCAACCAGCTGGAAACCTACAAGACCGATATCCCGTCGCTTTTCCAGTATAACGAGTTGTTGGTCATAAGCGACGGCACCAAGGCGAGAGTCGGAACTCTCACCTCGGGTTGGGAGTGGTTCTTGCCCTGGCGCACCGCTGACGGCGAGGTTGTGGCTCCGCAGAGCATCCCCGAACAGGAGGTCGTCATCAGGGGCATGTTCGACGGGCAGAGGCTCCTGGATATCATCCGTCATTTCGTTCTCTTTGAAGACGATGGCAAGAAAGTCGTGAAGAAGGTCGCCGCTTATCATCAGTACCACGCTGTGAATGCGGCAGTCTCAGCCACCGTGGAGGCCACATCGCTCTCAGGAGACAAACGTGTTGGCGTGGTATGGCATACCCAGGGGGCAGGCAAGAGCCTGACCATGGTCTTCTATGCCGGCAAGATAATACTGCAGCCCGCCATGGAGAACCCCACCTTAGTTCTGCTTACCGACCGTAACGACCTGGACAATCAGCTCTTCGACAACTTCGCCGTGGCTCAGGACCTGCTCAGGCAGAAGCCGGTTCAGGCAGAGACTCGGGCGCATCTAAGGGAGCTCCTGAAGGTGGCCTCCGGTGGCATCATCTTCACCACGATCCAGAAGTTTTTGCTGGAGAACGGCGAGACGCTACCCCTGCTCTCCAATAGGCGCAACATCGTGGTTGTCGCCGACGAAGCGCATCGCAGCCAGTACGATTTCATCGACGGCCTGGCTCGTAACATGAGAGACGCCCTGCCTCATGCCTCTTTTATCGGATTCACTGGCACTCCGATTGAAAAGGCTGACAGAAATACCCCCGCTGTCTTCGGGGACTATATCAGCATCTATGACATCCAGCAGGCTGTTGAGGACGGCGCTACGGTGGGCATCTTCTACGAGAGCCGGTTGGCCAAGCTTGAGCTAAAAGAAGAGGAAAGACCGCACATTGACCCTGAGTTTGAAGAGGTGACAGAGGGCGAGGAGGAGACTACCAGGGAGAAGCTGCGGACAAAATGGGCCAGGCTTGAAGCCATGGTCGGCACCGAGAAGCGGATTCACCTGATAGCCAAGGATATCGTAGAGCATTTTGAACAGAGGTTAGAGGCGATGGCCGGTAAGGGCATGATCGTCTGCATGAGCCGCCGCATCTGCGTTGACCTTTATGACGCCATCAGCAGACTCCGCCCATCCTGGCACAATGGGGACGATGACGAGGGTTCTATCAAGGTAGTCATGACCGGCTCGGCAAGTGACCCGTCGCATTTTCAACCCCATATCCGCAACAAGGACAGGCGGGAGAGAATCAAACAGCGGATGAAAGACCCGGCGGACACCTTGAAGCTCGTTATTGTCCGCGACATGTGGCTAACAGGATTTGACGCTCCCTGTCTTCACACTATGTATATTGACAAGCCCATGCGTGGCCACGGGTTGATGCAGGCCATTGCCCGGGTTAACAGGGTCTTCAAGGACAAGCCTGGAGGACTGGTGGTTGATTACCTGGGAATCGCCGATGAACTCAAGAGAGCGCTGGCCGATTACACAGAGAGCGCCCGCAGTGAGACTGGTATACCCCAGGAAGAAGCCGTTGCCATCCTGCTTGAGAAGTATGAAGTCGTAGCAGCCATGTTCCACGGCTTCGATTACTCGCTCTTCGTCACTGGGACGCCCGCTGAGCGTGTTTCGGTCATACCTGCCGCCATCGAGCATATTCTGGTGCAGTCAGACGGCAAAGCAAGACTGCTCCAGGCCGTAACGGAACTGTCCCGTGCCTTTGCCCTTGCTGTGCCTCATGAGAAGGCACTGGAGATCAAGGATGACGTAGGCTTCTTCCAGGCGGTTAGGTCGGCAATCGCCAAGAATACCAGAGTGCCCGGCAAGACCGAGGAGGATCTGGATTCTGCCATAAGGCAGATAGTCTCCAAAGCAGTTTCCTCCGACCAGGTAATCGATCTCTTCAGTGCCACCGGGCTGAAGAAACCGGATATCTCGATTCTCTCGGATGAGTTCCTGGCCGAGGTCCAGAGGATGCCGCATCGCAATCTGGCGCTTGAACTGCTGCACAAGCTTCTAGATGATGAGATTCACGCGCGCTCCAGAAAGAATCTCATTCAATCCAGGTCGTTTGCTGAAATGGTGGAGACAACGATCCGCCGGTATCAGAATCGCACCATAGAAGCTACGCGGGTTATCCTGGAGCTCATCGAACTGGCAAAACAGATGCGTGAGGCAAGGTCGCGCGGCGAGAAACTGGGTCTCAGTGAAGATGAGGAAGCCTTCTATGATGCACTGGAGGTCAACGATAGTGCGGTAAAGGTGCTGGGGGATGAGGTTCTCAAGACCTTAGCGCGCGAGTTAGTGGAGACCGTGCGACGGAATGCGACCATTGACTGGACGGTCAGGGAGAGCGCTCGCGCCAAACTGCGTACTATGGTTAGGCGACTGCTCCGTAAGTATGGTTACCCGCCAGACAAGCAGGAGAAAGCTACGCTGACGGTGCTGGAGCAGGCTGAATTGCTTGGGAGGGACTGGGCTAGCTAGAATACTGCCAATGATGAGTATGATGCGCTTTTCTGGATAGACCCAAGAGCCAGAAGAAGGAGAGTTAATATGGCTACCGAACGAACAGTTGTTCCAATGGTGGGGTTCTTGATAATGGAATCAACTACCAAGGGAGATGGCTTTGTGACTGCACTGATGATCACCGACAACCGGGGATATCCGCTGGAGTTCAAAGCTACAACACCGGTACGTCCATCGCTAGTACAAAGAACTCTGTACGGTGACAAACTGGAGCACTATGTCAGCGTTGAACTATGTGGCAGGCAATTGGTTAAGCAATCCGGTAGGAGGCCAAAGCTGATCCTGGTCCCTGACAAGAAGCTACTGGATATTGCGGATGCAGCCGATACCGATGTTGTCGCGATATGGAGCTCCGGCGAGAAGATCAAGGTTGAGGAATCGTCGCGAGAATCGCAGACAGGCACTATAGGCAGCGTATCATTCCAGCCAATAGTATACGAAGGTAGGTTCAAAGATGAGTCCGGCCACAGGGAGGCGCTAACGTTTCTACAGGTATGTTCAAACCACTTCGACCTGGTAGAAGCATTTGAGCGGATGCGCGCCGCATTACAGCTGTTGGCCAAAGAGGATCCTCGCTATGCTTGAGGGGAATGATGCGCATAGTTGATGTCCTTCGGCGGCGGTTTCCGTTTCCTGATCCGTCTGTCGTGGAACTGCCGGAAGAAGAATACGCTTGGCCCGAGGTATCTTCATACACCATTTCGCTACCACCGATAGAATGTGCAGGATCATCCGCTAACTTGCTGGACCTTGGCCCACAAGTACTCGTAGAGTCACCGAGCCTAGAAGTAGCTGAAGTCGTCTCACTAGAGCGAGATCTGCTCGCGCTGTTCTACGAGATAGTAGATGTTCTGAAACCACTCGGTAGCCCGAGGATAGAAGGCACCATATTCGTTAGGAAAGAGCAGACGCAGATATCGCGCGGCGTTACGAAGAAACGGACACGCATCGAGGTGTTCCGCGGACAAGACAAACTGAATCCTAGAACCCCCAAAGGACTCGATATCTTTGATATGTTGCTTCCTGTCCTGATGCCGCCGGCGGCAACTGAGTTTTCTGAAGAGCTGTTCTTCCCCGAAGAACTATATCCCTTTCAGAGAGCTGGAGTTAAATGGTTGTTTGAGAATAGCTCTGCGCTGCTTGCTGATGATATGGGTCTAGGCAAGACGGTGCAGGCCATTACAGCTTTTAGGGCTCTCTTGAGACGGTCAAAAGCCATTCAGGCGTTGGTCATCTGCCCAAAGAGCGTGTTACCAAACTGGATGAGGGAGATGGAACGTTGGGCACCAGAGTTAGTTGCAGTGCGCATCCACGGCAATCAACTGACAAGGAGAATCGGATGGAAAGCGTTTAACAGGAAATGTCATGTACTACTGACCAATTATGAGACAGTACGTAACGACATCGACGTTATCAGGGGCGGGCGGTTTGACCTGATAATAGCCGATGAGATCCAACGAATCAAGAACGACAACGATACTTCTCGCGCAGTGCGGGAACTGGTTTCAGAGAGAAGATGGGGCCTCACCGGAACGCCGCTAGAGAATCGAATTGATGATGTTATAAGCATATTCGCTTTTGTCAGAAAAGGGCTCTTCAGTGCAGCAGAAAGCCCCTTGCTCAGCGTCAGGGAAGTACAGAGTAGAATCAAACCCTTTATGTTGCGCAGGCGCAAAGAGGAAGCGTTGCCTCAACTGAAGAAGATGTTCATAGATACGAAGTATTTGGAGTTAACGAACTCACAGCGTAGCAGCTATGAACTGGCGGAGACTCAAGGTACATCAAGACTGAGGTCCAATCAAGCGGTTACCATCCAGCACGTGCTAGCACTGATTCAGGAGCTGAAGCAGATATGTAACTTCGATCCGCTGACCGGCGAAAGCGTGAAGATAGAGTTCGTGCGGGACTACCTAGAGGATGCCTGTGCGCAGGACGACAAAGCCATAATCGTCTCCCAATATGTGAGGACACTTAATGAGGTTCAGAAGCACATCGAGGATTACAGGCCCTTGGTGTATAGTGGTGATCTCTCACTAAATGAGAGAGCAGAGGTGGAGCGATCGTTCAGCGAGGACGAAGAGCGCAGGGTGATGCTTCTATCGCTACGGGCAGGTGGGTTGGGCCTGAATCTTACGCGGGCCAATTATCTACTCCATTACGACCGTTGGTGGAATCCCGCAGTTGAGGATCAGGCAACAGCCCGTATACATCGAATCGGGCAGTTGAAAGACGTCTTTGTTACAAGGCTGATATGCGAAGACACGATTGAGCAAAGAATCGAGAACCTGCTAGAGCAGAAGAAGATACTATTCGCCCAGGTCATCGACGAGTTGGTAGACGTCAAGCTGGAGAAAGTATTATCAGAAGAAGAGTTATTCGGCTTGTTCGGCTTGAAACCACCGCAGCATAAGAAGCCCGCTGCACAGGTAGAGAGCGCAGGCGTTAAGGCTGGGGTAAGCATGCCGGCGGTAGCACCTGCGCCGTCAGACAGGCAGAAGTCGGCCGTTATCAGGCCTGAGAAACCATACTCAAATGTTGTCAGTATGAGACAGATTCTCAGGAGCAGCGAAGAGTACATTTGGTGGGCAGACATGCACTTTGACGTTCGTGCGTTTGAAGAGTTGATAGTAATCGCCGATCCGTCCTTGATACAGGACATACGAATACTGTCCGGCCCAGCAAATGTGAGTAGACGCAGCAAGAAGGAGTTTCGCCGATTCAGGCAGGAGTTGCGCAACAAAGGCATAACTTGCCAATGGAGGGTTCTGAGTAGATTTGCTCATGACCGGTTCCTTATGAGCAAAACCTACTGTTTGAACGTTCCACCGGTGAACAGCTGGTTTCAGGGTAGCTACTCGGAGGTGCTGGAGACACCAAATCGACCGCCTTTCCACGAGTGGTGGTCACAAGGGATTCCGATAGAGCATCTGGATATAAGTGACTAGATTCAGGGGCTCGAGTGAGGTTACGAGTACCCTGTCTGACTCAGCCGGTGATTCTATTGTACCGGTTGAAAGCCCGGCCAGAACCAGCGATTCTGGGGATTACGCCGCTGCATGTGGGCGTGCACCCACAGAACACTGCGGCTGGGCAGTTGAGACCGACCGCTCGGGATAGGGCGACCTCGTCAGCATGAGCCGGGGGGTTTGTGGTAGCAGCAACGAGTGCTGGGAGCTATTGCGGGGGACATCATCGGGTCCGCCTACAAGTGGGAACGAACCAAGTCGCATGATTTCGGCCTGTTCACACCTGAGTCCGGTCCTACGGATGACACGGTGCTGACGGTAGCTGTGGCGGCTATCATCCTTCACGGGAAGGACTACGCTGCCACGTTCCGAGGATATGGGCGTCGCTATCCTACCGCCGGCTGGGGAGGGATGTTCATCGACTGGCTCTTCAGCGACGATGCCGGACCGTACAACAGCTTCGGCAGTGGCTCCGCCATGAGGGTGAACCCGATAGGCTTCGCCTGCGAAACCATGGAGGAGATCCTCACGGAGGCCAGACGGTCCGCAGAGGTATCTCACAACCAGCCCGACAGCATCAAGGGCGCCCGCGCGATCGCGTCATGCGCATTCCTAGCCAGACAGGGCCAGGGCAAGGATGAGATACGGAGATTCGTCGAGACTGAGTTCGGCTACGACCTGAGCCAGACGCTCGATGATATTCGCCCGTCGTACCGGTTCGACGAAACCTGCCAGGGCTCGGTGACTGAAGCGATCATCGCCTTTCTGGAGTCAACCGACTACGAGGACGCGGTGGTAAAGGCGGTCTCACTGGACGGAGATGCCGATACCCTGGTCTGCATGACCGGCGGCATCGCCCAGGCCTATTACAACGTGATTCCTCCTGGCATCATCGCCGAAGCCCGACACCGCCTACACGATGACCTGCTTGCGGTAGTCGACGAGTTCGCATCAAGATTCCCCTGTCCAACGTAACCGCCTATCTGGATCAGGGGTTGACTGCCAGCCTCAGGGAACAATCCGTCAGGTTGTAAACCCCTGCAGTGCTTGACATTCCTGCCTTCGGCTCATAGACTTAGGTTTGCTAGGAGGCAGTGGTGATGAAGTGCCCGAAGTGTCACGCCGAGAACTCTGAGGGGTCGCAATTCTGTGGGAAGTGTGGCGAGTCCCTCCATGCAATGCCAACGTGCACTCAGTGCGGGCATGAGAACCCAGACGACAACGAATTCTGCAATAGTTGTGGCCATCGTCTGGTGAGAGACACTCCACCGGCGACTCCCCCCTCGTCAATCCCCACCTCGTTTGTCAACGACCGATACACGGTGAAGAAGTTTCTTGGCGAGGGTGGCAAGAAGAAGGTCTACCTGGCCTACGATACGCTCCTGGACCGTGATGTGGCCTTTGCGCTCATCAAGACCGAAAAGCTGGATGATGCGGCCCGTGTTCGGGTCAGCCGGGAGGCCAAGGCCATGGGCAGACTGGGTGATCATCCCAATATCGTGACAATCCACGACATTGGCGAACATGAAGGACAGCCTTACATCGTCCTCCCTGTAATGTCTGGCGGTGATATCGAGGGCATGCTCGAGAAAGCTCCCGAGCATCGACTACCTATCGAGCATGCCGTCAAGATAGTGCGTGAGGTGTGCAAAGGGCTGGCGCATGCCCATTCTAAAGGGATTATCCACCGGGATATCAAGCCGGGCAACGTCTGGCTTAGCGAGGATGGCACTGCCAAGGTGGGCGACTTCGGCCTGGCGCTGGCGGTAGACGTATCGCGCCTGACCGGCGAGGGCATGATGGTGGGCACCTATTACTACATGCCACCTGAGCAGGCAATGGGCGGTGAGGTCACAGCTAAGGCGGACCTCTACTCTCTGGGAGCGATGCTCTACGAGATGATCACAGGGCGACCACCCTTCGTAGGTGATGATGTCTACAGTATCATCGGGCAGCATATCAACACTCCTCCTGTGTCGCCCAGCTGGCATCGTCCGGAGCTGACTCCTGCTTTAGAAGCCCTCATTCTGCAGCTACTTGAGAAAGACCCACAGCGACGACCGGCCTCGGCCGACCACATACGCCAGGTTCTGGAATCCATTGAGGCAGGTACGATCAGCCAGAAGCCGTCACAGGAAACGACGCCGGCGAGGAGCCCGCTGTATCGACAGGTATTCGTCGGCCGGGAGACAGAGCTCCGCCAGCTTCAGTGTGCTTTCGATGATGCCATGTCGGGGCAAGGGTCACTGGTGATGGTTGCTGGAGAGCCAGGCATCGGCAAGACCGCCCTCTGTGAGCAGTTGTCAACCTACGTTGCCCTGCGGGGCGGGAAGGTTCTGGTGGGACACTGCTACGAAGAAGGGTCGTTGTCGCTGCCCTACCTCGCTTTCGTGGAGGCCCTTCGGTCCTATGTCCTCACACGTGACGTCAACGGCTTACGAGAGGAACTGGGCACCGGCGCCGTCGACGTGGCACGCATCGTGTCTGATATTAAGGAGAGGCTCAAGGTCAAGCTTAGGCCACCGGGCAGTCCTGAGGAGGAACGCTACCGATTGATGGAGGCTGTTACAGGCTTTCTGAGTAATGCCGCTACTGTCCAGCCGTTGGTGGTAATACTGGAGGACCTGCACAGTTCCGACAGGGGCACTCTGGAAATGCTTACCCACGTCTCGCGCAACCTCACCGGGAACCGGCTGTTGCTTGTTGGCACATACCGTGACATAGAGGTAGACCGGGCCCATCCTCTATCAGGGGCTCTGGCTGAGCTGCGCCGCATCTCCACGTTCGGACGGGTGGTACTGCGAGGACTGAACACTGACGAAGTGAGGCGAATGCTGGAGAGCATCACCGGACAGGACGTTCCCTGGGGCATCGCTGAGGCAGTTCACCATCAGACAGAGGGGAACCCGCTCTTTGTTCAGGAGGTGGTACGCTACCTGGCCGAGGAAGGACTGATCACCCGCGAACAGGGCCGATGGCGGGCGGCCAGGGACACGCCGCTGGAGATGAGCATACCGGAAGGACTGCGGGATGTCATCGGCAAGCGCCTGAGTCGCCTAAGTGGGGAGTGCAACCGCCTGCTCTGTATTGCCGCTGTCATTGGTAGGGAGTTCCGTCTCAAGGTGTTAGAGCGGGTGGCCGGTGTAGCCGAGGATGAGCTAATCACTTCGCTGGATGAAGCCAAGAGGACAGCCGTAGTGGAGGAACGGTCCGCGGTGGCCGGAGCAGTCATTTACCGCTTCGCCCATGCTTTCTTCCGTCAGACCCTATACGAGGAGATTGTTGCTCCCCGGCGCATCAGACTGCACCAGCAGGTAGCAAAAGCGCTTGAGGAGCTGCATGCAGACCGTCTTAAGGAGCACGCCGCAGAGCTCGCCGAACACTTCTCCCATTCCACAGACCCAACTGACCTTTCCAAGGCTGTCAGCTATGGTGAGATGGCAGCGCAGAGGGCAGTGGCTGTCTACGCCTATGGTGAAGCGGTACGGTTGCTGGAGCAGGCGCTCAGTGTCCAGGAAGTAATGGACCCGGAGGACAAGGCCAGGCGTTGTGACCTGTTGCTGGCTTTGGGTGATGCCCTGGTCCTGGCCGGGGAAAGCCTACGCGTTGTCGACATCGAGGCACCAGAGGCGCTGTCATTGGCTGAGGCTATGGATGACAACAGGCGGTCGTCTCGGGCTTGCCTGCTGGCGTTGAAGGGGCTGATATTCTATGGAATGTCGGCGTGGGCTTCTCCTGAGGCCGCCCACTGGGTCGGACGGGCTGACCGCTATGCCGCACCCGACACGGTAGAACGCGTTTGGGCGGATGTACTGCTGGGTGTGGTGAAGGGTTCTGGAGTTCCCCCCACAGCAGAAGGGGTTGCTCTCTTCAAGCGAGGTCTTGACCTAGCCCGGCGTCTGGGCGAGCCAGACACGTATTGGTTTGCCGCAGGATGGTCGCTGTTGGGCGTGTTGGCGCCACAGCATGATGAGGAACGGCTCCGCCTGGCGGAGGAACTGGCGGAGCAGTCGCGGGCCCGCGTAAGCGTGCAAATACTCGCCACAGCGCTCCTGGCCATGGTGCACATGTTCCTGGAATTCGGCCAGCGCGGCCGTGCTGAGGAGACCGCCAGGGAGATGCGAGCCTTGGCCGAACGCAGCGGACAGACCAACCTGCTTATCATGTCGATGCTGCCTGAAGCCATTCTGGCCATCTGGGACGGGTGCCTGGAGGAGGCAGTGGCGCTCCGTCGCCGGATGGTGGCGCGTGGTGGGGAGTTGGGAGTCCTTGAATTTGCCTTTAGTGAGGGGCTGGGTATACTTGACACTGCATCCCCGTGGTCAGTTTGGGTGCTGCCTGCGCGGGTGCATCTGGGGAACGCTGGCCGGGCTCTGGAGGTCAACCTCGAGGCTTCGCGCTCCGTCCCTCCTAGCGTAGCTACTGAGATGGTTATTCTGTTTTGCCTCGCGCATATGGGCCGATACACCGAGGTGGCGGAGATGTTGGAGCGATTGGTCGTGGCACGCCCGGGCATTGGCTCGGCCGAGGACGAGACCGGGGCCTGGGAAGATATCATATCACTTGAGGCCGCGGTGCTGGCGGAGCATGGCCAGGCGGCTGAGTTGCTCCTTAGCCGGCTGGCTGACAGTAACAAGCGTACGAGTGGCTTGTGGTTTCCAACATGCGCAGGCCGCCATCTGGGCGCCGCAGCCGCGTTTCTCAGGCGACCTGACGAGGCGCGC
>PULQ01000087.1 GCA_003552465.1 Dehalococcoidia bacterium | reverse complement strand
CAAGTGATCGTGCAACAAGGGGAACCGTCAGGTCTTGATCACTACAGCAGCCAAACAGTCGTGTCTCTGACTCCGAGACTTAGCTTTAAACCAGGGGGCAAGACCGTCATCGGCAGCTCATACGGGATTTGCCGTAACGGGGTAAGACATAGCGATTTAGCTACCAAACAGGGAAAGCCCGATTCTCACCAAAGCCCGATTTCCTTCGTGGTGGGCAACTCAGGGAAACCCCGGTCAAAACCGACTATTGGCAAATTGCTGGCAATCGTCCAGCTATGATCTGAACGTGAGCCGGTGCTGAAGCCGTGCCCATTTGCCAACCCAAAGGTGGGGGTGTCTCTTTGAAGTTGATATCCCTGTCTCTGAGCAGCCTGCGTTTTGGGATAGCGGATTATCTGCGAAGCTCCCGACGCCCACTCACTCTCATGGGTTCCAAGGGTCTTCATAGAATAAGCGAGGAGGCTCCAGTCGTTCTACCGTATAGTGACCCCGACTACCGATTTGCATGGTCACAGTAGCAGGGCACTGATCAGGAACCAGCTCAAGCATGAAGTCCTACACATCTGGGAATGCTGGTCGGTCTCCAGTGGGGCATACCACACACACACCTAGCAATGCCCTCTCCTGAGCCTCTCCGGTGTGTTCTAGCGGCCTCCTACGCCATGCTGAGACTGAGATCCTGTTGACAGTTTCGCTCAAACAGCATATCGTGTATATATCACAAGGCAGCCATGAAGAGACTCATTCTAGTGCTGGTCTTATTGGTCATACTGCCGTTATTGGCGCCGCCGTTGAATGCGCCAACTGCTGATAGTAGCAGCCCTTGCGATGCCACACCTGTCAGGGAAGTGGAAAAGGCCAAACCCTCCAGCAACTCCACACTCACTATCACCATGTGTGCCGTGGGCAGATAGCGATGATACTATGGGGACCGTTTGCATGGCTTGTATGGATTGTTTTCTATGGTATTCCTGTTCTGCTTGCGTGGCTTTACCTGAAGCATGTCGCCTGGCGTACTGGATTCTGGTACGCACTGCACGCCTTGGTGTTCCTTCTGCTGGGTACTGCATGCCTGTTCATCGCCCTTAACATAGGCACTCACTTCGTGGTGGCTCCATTCATTGGATTCGGTCTGGCGGGATTCTTGGTATCTGCCAGCATTCCTGTTCTGAGCAGGAAGTACCGAGAGTGGTGGTGTGGTGGAGAGGATTCAGAAGACGTAAGGTCCTTTCCGCCCCTTCCGCCCTATCACGGTGGATTTGACGCTAAGAAGCGCCAGACTGTGCACTATAGAGTGACCGTCAGCACGGACGAAGCAAGAGTCGGCACTAAGAAGGTGCTACATAGGAATGGAAAGGCACTAGAGGTATCAGTACCCCCTGGAGTAACCACTGGAAGTGTGGTGAGGCTAACCAATGCCTTACAGGTCACCGACGACCGTCCGGGAGACGTGCTAATCTATCTTACAGTGAGGGACAGTTGGGGTTAGCTGTAGCAAGAGGCATGGTGACGTCCTTTAACCACCCTACTTGATCATAGAGCCTGGTAAACAGTCGTCACCTCGCCGGCCCCGTCGGAGGCCCTTGTACCAATACCAGGGCTATGAGAACCCTCGGCGCAATTCGAAACGGCGAATAGCCAAGAGACCCGGTGAGGGCCAACCCCGTTTGCCAATCCAAAGGGCATACCCCCCCTCTTGACATCGGTATATCCGCCTCTCTCCAGTTTGGGTTTTGGGAATCGGGCAACACTCTGGGTGCCACATATGGCTATGGAGGACTCCTAGAAGAAGAATCAGGCCTGTGGTATGCTGTTGGAGTGCTCTTCTGACTGAAACCACAGAGAAGGCAGATGATGAAAGAAAGACCTCACCTGATACCCGCTCTGGTTGCGGCGCTGATGCTCTTTGTGGCTATAGCTGACCTACCCTACGGCTATTACCAGATGCTGAGATGGGCTGTCTCTGGTGTCTCTGTGTACATTGCCTACATGGCTTACCGGTGGGGCAAGGTGTGGGCTACTTGGGTTTTCGGGTTTGTGGCTGCTTTGTTCAACCCTCTCTTCCCTGTACATCTGACAAAGGATATTTGGCAGCCGATAGACGTCGTATGCGGAACACTGTTCGCCGCAAGCCCCCTCTTTCTCAGAGAACCACCCCGTAGAAACAGCAGGTGAGAAGCTCACATCGCCTAACACCACTAAAGATACTGCCCAAAAACCATGAGACGCAACGCGTGGAATAGAACTACATATGCGAATATAACTGCGCCTTTCTTCCATCTTCTCGCTGAGGTTCCTGCCTCTTCGGTCAGGAGTGAATAAGCGTGATGAACGGCGGCAACAATCCCAATAAGAACAAGCATCAGAACAACTCGTCCAATGAGATAACCCAGATTGAATATGAGGTCAACAAGCCCCGGAAGCATCCCGGTTCCATATGTGAAGTCAAATCGGATCAGCAGTACAACAGTAAACAGCAAGACGGAAACGATTTGACCTAAGAAGAATGGCAGCATCCATAGCCAATGGTACCACTTGATGTTCAGAACGCTTCTAGGCCTATCAAAGTGACCACGGTAACTCTCGCCTAATCTTGACCCATAGTACGCAGCAAGCGGTGAGGTTATGACTAGTGCCACAGGCATAACGACCATTTGTCGCACTTGAAGATCGAGGAGTCCACCCTCCGGTGCATATCGAACACCGATTACCAGAGCCAACAGCCAGAACAACACCGTTGGCGCCACGGCAATGAGAGCAGCAGTTCTAGCTTTCGAGGCGAGAAACGTACCTATAACAAGAGCTCCTGCCGCCGTGCTCACCAGTGAAGCCAGAATACGCAGCAAGAAGGTATCGCCCCAAACGGCCAACGCCATGCGTTCTGGAGGAATATCAAGGAATCCCTGAACCACTAAGCCGATAGCCTCTTGCAGGATAACGCCAAGTGCAATAGCAAAGACGACGATCAAGACAAAGTTCCTGATCGTTGGTTTCTTCCCGGTTTGCTCCGGCTGAATCCGCACGATATGTGACTGGTCCTCTATCACCTGCCGCTTCGCTCTCTCAGAGGTCACCTACCCTGAAGTGTCACCAGATAACCGCCACCACCTCAATAGGCCGGAGTTCTAGCTCTCAGCGTAATGGTTGCAGTATCGGCATGTGGCTCACTCTCATCATCCACAGCGCACATCGTAATACCTATCGTGCCACTGGGAGGCGATTCAGTCTGGCAGGTAATCGTGTCGTCATCGTGAGTACTGTCAGCAAGCGGCTCAAAGTAATCAGATACCGCTGATGCAGATGCCCCGGCCAGTATCACTAATAGCACCACCAGGCCCATCAGAACTATCAGCCCTTTCATCGCTGCTATCCCATTATATGAACACTCTATCCGAAATGGAAGACCTTCAGCCCTAGACACCGTTCCTTCGCTGTGTCTAAGCCCAGTTCGCGTCCTTCTTGTTTGAGAGTACTGCGAGTGGAATGTAACCAACCCCCGGCAGGAGGATAGGGAACAGCAGCCATAGTTTGCTCCTCTTCTTTGGCCCAATCCAGACATTGTAGCTTCCATATGCTGCTGAACCCATTCCACACACAGTAAGGAAGATGCCTCCAAGCAGATACCCAGCGGCTAGGTCGTCATTTCCGGCCCAAACCAGCAATGGTCCTGCAACGAGAAACAGTATGTCAGAGCCTTTACTAGTTATCCGACCGACCTTCGGAT
>PULQ01000051.1 GCA_003552465.1 Dehalococcoidia bacterium | reverse complement strand
TTAAGAGTCAGCTGCTCTTCCTGTTGAGCTAGCGGCCCAGCGTCGTAATCTTATCACTGGGGCACGTCACAGGCAAGCTCAGGGCAGCGAGTGAACTGTCTCGGAGGTTTGTGCTAGAATGGATGGCAGTTTATGAAAGTACTTCGCGAGGTCGGGATTGCGGTGCTGATTGCCGCGGCTGTGTTCGGCATACTTCAGCTTAACGTGCGGAGTTACACCGTCCACTATACCAGTATGCTTCCCAATGTCGAGGAACGCGACTGGATTATGGTCAACCGGGCGAGTTACGCGTTCGGCGAGCCTCAGCGGGGAGATATCATCGTGTTCGACACTCCGTTTCAATCCCCACGCCCCTTCATCAAACGGATCATCGCTCTGCCCGGGGAACAGGTTGAGGTCAGGGACGGGTCGGTCTTCATCAACGGCACCGCACTGCGTGAGACATACACCAGGGAGCCTCCGAATTACGAGATGGAAGCGACGCAGATTCCGGACGACGAGTACTTCGTTCTGGGAGACAATCGAAACAACAGCAACGATTCGCGTTACGGATGGACTGTACCGCGGGATAACATCATCGGCAAGGCATGGTTCACCTATTGGCCCCCGGGCAGGCTGGGGAGCATCAGGCACTATCGCTACCCGGAGTTGGCTGTGACCCTCGAGTCAGCGGTCGCTGTCAACCGGACAAGTGAGGCATAGCTTGTACGACGAGGCGGTAGAGCTCTTTCGGGCCGCAGGAGCGATCAAGGAAGGGCATTTCCTGCTCACATCGGGGTTGCACTCAGACGTCTACTGGGAGAAGTTTCGTATCCTCCAGAACCCGAGTATCACCGGGAAACTATGCAGTCTTATCGCCGATCACTATAGAGGCCAGACGCCGGATCTGGTTGCCGGACCGACACTGGGAGGCATGGTTCTCGCCTTCGAGGTTGCACGGCAACTGGGGATAGGGAGTATCTACGCTGAAAAGGATGATGCTGGCAGGGCATTCCGGCGAGATTACGAGATGTCACCCGGCTCACGCATCCTCATCGTTGACGATATCCTGACCACCGGCGGCTCGCTGAGAGAGACCATAGCTGCTACCGACAGGCTGGAGGGGATTGTCATTGGTGTAGGAGTGCTGGTCGATCGCAGTGACAGGGATGTGACCTTCGATCTGCCTGTCTTCAGCTGCCTGCGGGCCCCCGCCGTCGCCTATGCCCCGGACGAATGCCCTCTCTGTGCCAGACGGGTTCCGCTGGTGAGACCGGGTGGCGCGCAGGGAAACCACCGATAGCTCTGGATTGCTCTTGCGTCTATCTTCTGACGCTATCGGCGCACAGCGCATGGCATGGAAGGCTCATCGGTATCCGGCCAGCCGATAACCGAGTCTTGTACCTCCTTGCACCACAGTGCCATCGCCCTGACCGATGTGCTCATGCATGAACACTATGCTTGACACTAGGATGAGGACAACCTAAAATAGCGTGTCTGCCGGGGTAGCTCAGGTGGTAGAGCAGCGGACTGAAAATCCGCGTGTCAGTGGTTCGACTCCACTCCTCGGCACCATGCATGCATACTCTTAGTGAACTCAGAGCCGCAAGTGAAGCGGACAGTCTCTGAGTGTCGGCAGGGCATGATCGAGGGAGGTGGAGACGTAGTTGTCGGAACACGGGTCGAACGATGTCATGCCGAAGTGGCGGAACGGTAGACGCGGCAGTCTCAAAAACTGTTGGGGGGCAACCCCCGTGTCGGTTCGAGTCCGACCTTCGGCACCAGGGTTGCCTGTGATCGTCTGGTGCCGGGTTGTGTAGCGGTAGCACAGAGGACTTTGGATCCTTTAGCCCAGGTTCGAATCCTGGCCCGGCAGCCATCTTCCGGGTTGACCCGGGGACCAGCGGGGCGACATTCGCGTGTAGAGACGCGTTGATCTCCTTGGTCGCGGCGGAATGAACCTGTACGATGGAGGGAGTCTGATGGCCGGGCATAAGCAGGTTACTGTCTACACGGACGGTGCATGCATAGGCAATCCCGGACCGGGTGGATATGGATTGGTGATACTCAGTAACGATGATAGGCGAGAACTATCGGGTGGTTTTCGACGAACCACCAATAATCGAATGGAGATGATGGCTGCGATCGTGGCGCTGGAGAGTCTTGAGCCAGGATCCCGGGTCACCCTGTACAGCGATTCCGAGTATTTGGTCAAGGCGATTTCCAGCGGATGGGCGAGGAGGTGGCAGCAGAACGGCTGGATGCGAAACAGGCGGGAGCGGGCTCTGAATCCGGACCTATGGGAGAGACTCCTCGAGTTGTGCGGGCGTCACGATGTTGAGTTTCGCTGGATAAGGGGCCATGCAGAGAGCGCTGAGAACGCGCGCGCCGACCTATTGGCCATGCAGGCGGCTCGGCAGTCAGGCCAGCCCGATGACGTCGGTTATGCCGGTTAAGAGTTTCCGATATGACAGCGGCGGCGGAGCATGTGTCTCGATCGGCTGTCAGTTTCTGATCGGCAACTCTGTGGACTTCACTCGCAGGACCGGTCTTGAGTTAATCCCGCAAAAATGGCAAAATCAGCCCTGACGCAGCGAAGTCTGCGTCGACGAACCACATCCCCGGTAGCTCAATGGTAGAGTGGGCGGCTGTTAACCGCTTGGTTGCAGGTTCGAGTCCTGCCCGGGGAGCCAGCTTCCTCGCTCTAGCTTGACCCAGCGGATCTGTCAGGCAGCCAGTAGTTCCTTTAGCTTCTTCGTGAGAGCAGGCACCACTTCCTCATACTTGCCCACAACTCCGAACTCTGCCTCGCGGAATATGTTCGCCTCGGGGTCCTTGTTGATGGCAATGATATGCTTGGAACTGGAGCACCCTGCTGTATGCTGGCTGGCGCCTGAAACAGCTATCGCGAAATACAGATCGGGAGCGACTATCTTGCCGGTGAGCCCGATGTGCAGCGCCTCCGAGACCCAACCATTATCCGCCGGAGGACGTGATGCTCCGACAGCACCATTCAGTAGATCAGCCAGCTCCTTCAGAGTGGTCTGGAACGGGTCAGGGCCACCCAACCCTCTTCCTCCGCAGACGATCACAGGAGCATCTTCGAGCTTCATCCCCACCGCCTCCTCTTTGATTGTCTCCAGCGTCTTGATCCTCACCTTCGACACATCGACATCTACCTTGTAGGATATGATCTCTCCCTTCCTGGAGTCATCGCGTTCCAGAGGCGACATGGCCTTTGACCTCACTGTAGCTATCTGGGGCATGGCCTCACCGGTGAACACAGCCTGCGCGTTGCTTCCGTAGACAGGTCGGGTCTGTACCAGTGTCCTGGTCTGGGGATCTATGCTCAGATCAAGGCAGTCCGTAGCAAGGCTCGTTTGGAGTCTGAAGGCAAGACGAGGACCGAAGTCTCTACCCATGAAGGTCTGCCCCATTAGTATTGCCCTGGGCGAGACCTCCTTGACCAGTCTGTCTGCGACCTGCATGTATGAATCCGCTTCATACTCTTTGAGTGAAGCATGCTCTGCGACGTAGACCTTGTCTGCCCCGTAAGCAACTGCTTCTTTAGCAGCTTCGCCAATTCCCTCGCCAGTCAGTAGGCAGAGCAAATCCTCCTTCAGATCATCAGCGAGTTTCCTGCCACATCCGAGTAGCTCAGTGGTAATCGAGGCCAGCTTGCCGTTCGCCAGCTCACCGCAAATCAGTATTCCTTTGTAGTCAGCCATCATTTCCTCCTTGATACTAAAGCAGTTTGGCTTCCCTGAGCCTTGTCGCCAGATTGGCACCCGCCTCTGCGGGCGTCTCCCCCTCGATCATCTCACACTTGGCTTCCTTGACAGGCTGAAACAGCTTTTCCAGCTGGCTTCTCCTACCGGCAGATCCAACCTGTGAAGGCTCAAGCTCTATATCGGCGGGCTTCCAGATAACCGGCTGCTTCTTCGCCGCCGCCATGATCCCCTTCAACGCTGCATAACGAAGGGCACCCAGTTCGCTCGTTACCGTAACCACTGCAGGGAGCGCCACCTCAACGGAGCGATATCCATCCGGTATAACCTGCTCTATCTTTGCCTTCCCGTCAGCAACCTCAACCTTGCGGGCCAGGGTAACAGCCGGAATGCCCAGAAGCTCGGCAATGCCGAGGCCCGTCTGCCCAGCATCCCAGTCCGAGGACTGCCGACCGCAGAATATTATGTCATATGCGCCGATCTTCTTAATCGCAGCAGCGAGGGCGTTAGCCGTCGACCAGCTATCACCATCCTCAAATGCGTCGTCCTCGAGCAGTATCAGTTCATCCCCTCCGACTGCCAGGGACTTCTTGATAACGTCGCGAACGAACTTGTTACCAAGGCTGAGCGCGGTTACCTTGCCGCCGACAGCGTCCTTGATGCGAAGGGCTGCCTCCAAAGCAAACTCCTCGTACTGGCCGATAACAGGCTTCACCTCTGCCGGCCATGTCATCCTGTTATCTACCACCTTGAAGACTGCCGGTGGCGCCTCAGGGTCCGGCACTTGCTTACAGCACACGATCATGTTTACTGGCATTCCGTAACCTCCTCGAAGATTCTTTGCGGCCAAAGCTTACATCAGAACCCGCCTTCAGTCAACGTTCGGATGTGAAGGTCTACGCTGGAATGAATAGGACGGTAGTGATATACTCAGTGCACATCGCCACGGGTCTGAACAGCGGTAGAAGCACATGTTGCTGGCAGTAGATATCGGTAACACCAACGTTAAGCTGGGTGTGTTCGATCGGGATAGACTGGTCGCCACCTGGAATCTGGCCACTGATACCCACGCTACCACAGACGAGTATGGAGCAACGCTGCTGAACCTGATGGACAGAGAGAAGGTCGTCCCTTCAGAGGTCACAGGTGTGGTGCTTTGTGGCGTGGTGCCTCCCCTGCTGCATACGGTTGTCCAGCTATGCGCTAAGTACCTGAATACCACGCCTCTGATCGTTGAGGCTGGTGTCAAGACCGGAATGCGCATATGTCTCGATAACCCTCGTGAGGTAGGTCCAGATCGTGTTGTGGGCGCTGTCGCTGCTCAGAACCTCTACGGGAAACCGCTGGTGGTGATCGACCTGGGCACAGCTACGACGTTTGATGTGGTGTCGGACGAAGGCGATTACCTGGGAGGAGCGATCGCGCCGGGCATCGGCATAGCCAGCGAGGCTTTGTTTGCCCGCACAGCTGCGTTGCCCAGGATTGAACTCGTGCGCCCGAAACAGGTCATAGGCAGGAATACCGTCACTGCCATGCAATCGGGTATAATATTCGGCTACATCGAACTGATCGAAGGCATGATAAGGCGTATTGAGAGCGAGCTGGGCAACAAGGTAAAGGTCGTGGCTACCGGTGGCCAGGCCTATCCTTTTGCTGAGGAGATACCGGCCATAGACGTAGTCGATCCCAACCTCACTCTAACAGGGCTGCGCCTGATTTATGAGATGAACAGGTAACACCGATGCTGAAAGACAGGACAGTAGTGTTGGGCGTGACAGGCAGTATAGCTGCCTACAAGGCCGCCGAGATCGCCAGCCAGCTGACCCAGTCCGGGGCTATCGTGAACGTGGTCATGACCGAGGGGGCTACCCAGTTCATATCACCTCTCACGTTTCGGGCTCTGACAGGCAGACCTGTGGTCACTGAGATGTTCGATGTCACATCGGAGTACAGTGTTGAGCATGTCTCCCTGGCCAGATCCGCCGACATCGTGGTTGTTGCCCCTGCAACAGCCAATGCTATTGCCAAGCTGGCTGCCGGCATCGCCGATGACATGTTGTGTTGCACCGTACTGGCTACCAGGGCGCCTGTGATCGTTGCCCCGGCCATGGAGACCAACATGTACGAGAATCCCATAACCCAGGACAATCTCTCTGAGCTCAAGGAGCGCGGCTTTGTGATCGTCGGGCCAGCCGCAGGCTGGCTGGCGTCGGGCAGGGAGGGACCGGGACGGCTTGCGGATATCAGCGACGTTGTCGGAACCGTCCGGCGGGTGCTTGGCAAACAGGGGGATCTGGCGGGCAAGCATATCGTTGTCTCGGCAGGCGGTACGCAAGAACCGATCGACCCTGTCCGCTGTATAGTGAACCGTTCGTCAGGTAAGATGGGCTATGCGCTGGCAGAGGCAGCTATTGAACGTGGCGCGAAGGTCTCGCTGATCACAGCGCCGGTTTCATTGGGGATTCCCATAGGTGCTGACGCGATGAGCGTCCGCACTGCCGATGAGATGCGTCAGGCCCTGGAAAGCCTGGTACCAACGGCAGATGCGGTGATTATGGCGGCAGCGGTGGCCGACTATCGTCCCAAGAACTTAGCTAGAGAAAAGATGAAGAAGCGGGCCGGCGGAATCAAACTGGAACTCGAGTCTACACCCGATATCATTGGCAATCTCAAAGGAGATTTCGTCAAGATCGGGTTTGCTGCAGAGACCACGAACATGGTGGAGAATGCTACCCAGAAGCTCAAGGAAAAGCGGCTTGACCTTATCGTGGCCAATGATGTCACGGCAGCAGACAGCGGGTTCGGCACCGATACGAATCGTGTGACCATCATCGACAGTCAGGGAGCAGTTGAAGCCCTGCCTGTGCTCACCAAGCGACAGGTCGCCGAAAAGGTTCTTGACAGGGTGGTCACCCTTCTCACGAAGACGGAATCCTGATAAGGCGTCCGCCTTGCCCCGGAGTCTACTGCATTCGTAGACCGGTCGGTCATTGTACTGACCATGACTGAGAGAGAATGAAGGGAGTTAGCTGATGTCCCAGATGCCTAAAGCATACGAGCCAGGCCACATAGAGGATAAGTGGTACGATTTCTGGCAGACGCAGGGCTACTTCTCGCCTATGGTCGACCCGGGAAAGAAGCCCTTCGTGATCGTCATGCCTCTTCCCAATGTGACTGGCGATCTTCATCTGGGGCATGCCCTGTTTGTGACATTACAGGACGTGATGACCAGGTGGCACAGGATGATGGGCGAGCCCACCCTCTGGTTGCCGGGCACGGACCATGCCGGCATCGCCACCCAGGTCGTCATAGAAAGGCAACTGGCACGGCAGGGGAAGACCAAGGAGGAGATCGGTCGTGAGGAGTTCACCAGGCTCATCTGGGAGTGGGCCGGGAAGAACAGGGGAGACATCAGGCGCCAGCTCCAGCAACTGGGTGCTTCTTGTGACTGGACGAGAGAGAAGTTCACTCTGGACGAAGGCCCGAGCAGGGCTGTGAGGACTGCATTCGTGCGTCTGCACGACAAGGGATTGGTGTATCGCGGAGAGCGCATGGTGACCTGGTGTCCCCGCTGCCGCACCGCCATCTCCGATCTCGAGGTGGAGTACAAGGACATGGTCGGACACCTCTACCACATCTGCTATCCCCTCGCAGAGGGCGACGGGTTCATCACTGTTGCCACGACCCGCCCGGAGACGTTCCTGGGCGACACGGCCGTCGCTGTCAACCCCGAAGACGAACGTTACAGGCACCTGGTAGGCGGATGCGTTACGCTGCCCATCGTGAACAGGACGATACCAGTAGTGGCCGACACCGTGGTCGATGCAGCCTTCGGCACCGGGGCGCTCAAGATCACGCCGGCCCATGATCCCACCGACCTTGAGATCTCCCGGAGACATAGCCTGCCGCTTGTGAACGTCATGAACCCCGATGCCACCATGAACGAGAACGCCGGTCCGTACGAGGGACTGGACCGGACGGTCTGTCGGGAGAGAATACTGGCAGACCTGGAGACCGCCGGCTTGCTGGAGAAGACCGAGCCCTACAGCCATGCGGTCGGACACTGCTGTCGCTGCCAGGCGATGATCGAGCCTAATGTGAGTCTACAGTGGTTCGTTCGAACCGAACCTCTGGCTCAAGCAGCCGCCGGAGCGGTCAGAGACGGCAGGATAACGATAATACCGGAGCGCTTCACCAGGCTCTATTTCGAGTGGATGGAGAATATCCGGGATTGGTGTATCAGCCGTCAGCTATGGTGGGGACACCGCATTCCCGTATGGTATTGTCAGAGCTGCACCCAGGTCACAGCCTCGATCGAGGAGGCAACACGCTGCGCACATTGTGGATCAGAACAGGTGATCCAGGATCCGGACGTGCTCGACACCTGGTTCAGTTCCGCACTATGGACTCACTCACCGCTGGGCTGGCCGGAGGATACCGATGACCTCCGTTACTTCTACCCGAGCTCGGTCATGGAAACCGGTTACGACATCCTGTTCTTCTGGGTGGCCCGGATGATCATGATGGGCCTGGAGAACATGGGCGAGGTGCCTTTCCATACCGTGTATCTTCACGGGCTGATAAGGGACAGGAGCGGAGAGAAGATGAGCCGCAGCAAGCTGAATGCCAGCGCCACACATCCCTCCGAACCGATAGGGATGTACGGTGTTGACGCGCTTCGCTTCGCCTTGACTGTCGGCACCACAGCGGGCAATGACATGAGTCTGGGGCAGGACAGACTGGAGTCCGGCCGCAACTTCGTCAACAAGCTCTGGAATGCCACAAGATTCATTCTCCAGCACATGGATTCCGATCATCCTGACACGCACCCGGCAGATTCGCCAGCGCAGACCGTTGAAGACCGGTGGATAGTGAGCCAGATGAACCGCCTTATCGCTGATGTCACCGCGCTGATGCAGGATTTCCGGTTTGGCGAGGCAGAACAGCAGATCTACGACTTCCTCTGGTCGAGGCTCTGTGACTGGTATCTGGAGATGGCCAAGGTGCGCATCCGTGACCGATCGAACCCATCGCCGTTACCGTTTCTCGTCACCTCCCTGGAGCAGTCGTTGCGTCTGCTCCACCCGTTCATGCCCTTCGTCACCGAGGAGCTGTGGCAGAGGCTGCAGGGAAGGCTAACCGACTCGGGTATGCCCCTTCAGTCAGCAGGTGACACCGCCAACTCCCCCGACTCGATCATGATAGCGGAATATCCGACCCCCGATCACTCGGCGATTGACACAGAAGCCGAACGGCTCATGGATGCGGTCATAGAGATCGTCCGCTCCATTCGAAACGTGCGGACTGAGAACAGGGTGGCACCGGGCAGGTGGGTTGAGGCCAGAGTTTATGCCGGAGAACTGCTGTCGGGTCTACTGGCAGAAGCCGGCATGATAGAGACGCTTGCCAGGGCCCGTCCCCTGCATGTGCTCAGTCGAGAGCAGGAACGGCCTGTAGATGACCGGGAGATCGTCCTGGTGCTGAAGGAGGCCGAGGTGGTTCTGCCAGCGGCCGCCATGGCCGACCTGTCGTCGGCGCAGAAGGAGAGACTGCACAGGGAAGGCGACGATACCAGGGCAAGGATCGCGCAACTGGAAACGAGGCTCAGGGACGAAGCCTTCCTCAGCAAGGCACCGGGTCACATAGTCGAGAAGGAGAGGCAGAAGCTCGCTGCTCTCAAGGACAGACTGAGTAGAATCGAGCGAGAGCTATCCTGACGACGGCCACAGGCACCGGCACCACACAGCATCAACAGCATTGCCGGGCACGACGGGCTGAACCGCTAGGTTCCTGCTGGCTTGCCGCGGGTCGTCCCGCCACTCGGGACCTTGAGCCACCGACTGCCAGTTCGTGAAGCCTACCCAGGGCCTTTTTCGTATCACTGGCCACACAGGACTTGTCGGCCCTCTTTACCCGCCTCTTGAACAGCCAGTAGGTGAACTCATCCAGCTCATCCAGACCGATGGACTTTGGCTGACGATAGCCCTTCTGCTTTCTGAACTCCCTGAGCAACGAGGCCTGATCCGCTCCGTAGACGCGACGGTATGCTTCATCATATACACCGTCGTCCCTGGTCAGTCCGGCCACCCTCCTCTCTTTGCGTATCTCATCGCACACCGTCAGGATGAGAAACCGTTCTACCAGGACACCATAGAAGTAGTTGAGGTAGGAGCGGGACTTGGAGGCACCGATCGAAGCCCTGAATTCGCCCCTGGACTGGCCGACAGGCGGCTTCCCGAAGAACAAAAGCGCGACACGTTCGTTCCCCGGAATGAGTCCATCCAGTTCCTCGCAAAGTCTCTCGGCCAACCCCAGCCAGTCGAAGGCCTCGTTGTCGACAAGATACCGGTAGTGGCGTCCGCCATAATGCTCCTCAGGAGCACTCCACATGCGAACAGCCTCAAGCAGGGCAGTGAACCAGTTCCTTCCGCCGGCCACTGATTCTAGCAACTCCTCGATGATCGCAGCTTCCGCGGCGGACATGTCGATGACCTCCGCTGTCGTCTCACGTGACATGTCTCAATTATATCTGTGTACCCTGCCTGACTCAAGCTGAGTAACGCTCACCCGGTGTTCTACTCCAGATCAGCCAGGTCCGTCCCTTAAGCAGCAAACCAGGACAGTTGACAATGCGCCTGACGGGGTATCCTGAGAAGCGGCGAGCCTCAGATGAGATGTCTCTCTAGCTCCGTCAGATCCGTAATGGACTGGTGATCCGTACGGCCCGACCTGTCCAGGTAGAGAGCGTGCAGCCCCGCCTCCCGGGAGGTCACGAAGTCCAGCTGCCAGTTATCGCCGACATGAAGCGCCCGGTCCGGCGTGACGCCCATTTCTTTGCATATGCTGCGGTAGAACGCCGGGCTCTTGAGTTGCCTGTAGTCGGAGACCGACGAGAAGACCCGTACGAAGTGGTGCTCGGTATCGGCAAGCAGGAAGCGGAGAAACTCGTGCGGCGTGCACGAGGCAACGATCAGCCTGTACCGTTCTCCCAGTGAACTCAGCACCTGCATAACCTCCGGATAGTACCCTATTCTGGGCAGGCACTGATCTATCGCCCGCTCCGCCGAGCCCAGGTCGAGGCGGCTGAACCAGTAGTTTATGTCGTACCACTCTAATCGCTGCTCGCCGACGCTGGCGTATTCTTCAAACACGGTCTCCCTGGCTCTAACGATGTCCAGCCCTGTCCTGTGTGCGTAGATCGCGGGAATCGTCTCGTGCCAGATGGCCTCGCTGAACTCGGGAGTCACCAGCGTTCCCTCGGCATCGAACGATATGACCTCTACTTCCTTCATCAGAAACGGTGATACTATCACGTAGCCACGGCAGAAGTCCATTTGCCCGCTCCGCGGTAGCAGGCTACAATAGCCTGCATGCCAAGTTACCCCAACCTGGACAGTCTGGGAAGGACCTTCGAGTTGGGTCCCATCAGGCCTCCCAGCGAAGCCCGCTCGCTCCTGATAAGGGCCACGCGTAACTGCCCCTGGAACCGTTGTCAGTTCTGCCCCATCTACAAGGGCAGCAGGTTCGAACTGAGGACCGTGCCCGAAGTCGTAGCCGACATTGAGTCCGCAAAGGCCATTGCCGATGGCATCAGAGAGGCAGCCTGGAGAGCCGGCTATGGCGACAGGGTGAGGGAGTTTGCCGCACAGCTACGCCGGGATCCTCGCTATGGACACTGTGTCAACCATGTCGCATTATGGCTGTCGACGGGGTCAGGGGCGGCGTTCCTGCAGGACTCCAACAGCCTGCTCATGCGCACCGCTGAACTGGTCGAGGTGATCGCCTTTCTGCGGAAGACCTTCCCCGAGTTGGGCAGGGTAACCACTTATGGTCGATCACATACGGCCGCCCGCAAGTCCGTGACGGAACTGGAGGAACTCAAGCATGCCGGCCTTGACCGGGTTCACATCGGCCTGGAGACCGGCTATGACGCGCTTCTTACCTACATGGAGAAGGGATGCACGGCCAGGGACCATGTGGCAGGCGGAAGAAAGATCAGGGAGGCAGGCACTTCGCTGTGCGAGTATGTCATGCCGGGTCTGGGAGGCAGGACGATGAGCGGAGACCATGCGCTTGAGACAGCCAGAGTTCTCAACGAGATCGACCCCGATTATATAAGGCTGCGCAGTCTGCACGTTTCACCCATGATGTCCCTCTGGACGAGGATCGAGGCGGGCGACTTCGAGATGCAGACCGAGGACGAGGTAGTCAGAGAGATCGCTACATTCATCGAGAACCTGGAGGTGACCAGCCGTCTGAAGAGCGATCACACGCTGAACCTGCTCATGGAGGTGCAGGGAAAGCTGCCTGAGGACAGGGACAAGTGCCTGGACATCATAGATCGGTACCTTTCGCTTCCCGACGATGAACGCCTTAACTTCCAGCTGGGGAGAAGGGCGGGATACTATAGCACCCTTGGTGACCTTGCAGATACAGAGAAGCATGACCTTATCGACCATGCGATCCGGCAGATCGGCCAGGAGGGTATCAGTGTCGAGCACGCATTGCTGCGCCTCAAGAACGCGGTCATCTAGTGGCTAGGTCCGCTGTCCCAGTTCGCGCTCAGCCGTGTCTCGAGTGTTCTGTTCGACGTCGATCGCCAGCAGGAACAGCTCCCTGGTAGAAAGCAAGAACAGCCACATCAAAAACGAGCCGATCATCCCGGCAATTATCACCATGGCGCCGGCCAGGATGCTGATGAACGGCATATCGGCCATCCCCTCCACCATCCCTTCCGCAGTCATCGCCACTATGACTCCACTGCCGATGGAGCCGATTACACCGAGCACCAGCGCTATCCACCCCAGGACCCTGAGAACACCGGCGGCAAATCGTAGAAATGGATACCTATGCATACTGCCTCCTTTCTATCACAAGACATCCTGCGCTATCGTCTGGTACCTGCCTCCCCGCCCGGGCGCCAGTTCATTGCAGGACTTCTGAACCAGTCCGATACAGACAGGATACATGATCAGTGATGCGAACCCGGCCACAGGAATGAGACTGACGATCACGGTTGCCCTCATCAGGCTCTCGGGTATCGCCTGTTGGAACCCCCTCAGTCTGGTCTGCAGCCCTACCCGATCAGCAAGGCGAAGCCAGAACCTGAACGCCCAGTAGAGGTTGAAGAAGGGGATGAAACTGAACCCGATGGCTCTCTTCGCCGCGAAATCGTCATACTTGACCATCGGCAGCCGGGAATGCATCAACCCGAAGTAGATCAGAGTAAACAGCCCGAGCGTGGCGATGTGCAGGAAGATGAGGGCATCGATCGATAGCACCCAGGTGAGGCGGTGCCTCGCGAAGTCACTCCTCTGTTCGGGCGACACATTATCAAGGTCGAAGGCAGGATCGTAGATAGCTCTTCTCTTCGACCGTGCCGGCTTCCATGTCAATCGTGCATAGCACTGCGGACATTCCCTGGCCAGGGGCATTGTCACTGCCCCGCACCTAGGACAAGAACCGGTGCTGCGTATCGGATCAGCACCACAGGAATAGCAGATGTCCGCAGTGCGAATCAGTTCCTTTCCGCAGTACCTACAGTACATGGCCTACTCCCGTGACCTCAGACGCTTACTGGAACCTGCTCTTACCGATGACGGTGAACACTATAGCCGGAATGCCCAGGATTATGGCAGGTACGATCCACGGCAATGCTATTATGAAAGCACAGATGGCACCGGCCAGGGCAAACCCCCAGATCCGCCTGCGCAGCGCAAAGATACTTCCCACAATGCCGATGATGGCAAGAACGATCAAGGGGCTGCCCAGCAGCATGGTCAGCCAACCTACGCCCGGGGGGACAAGCCAGCCAAGTGCCGCAAAGGCGAGGCCGATAATCAGGCCGGGAATGGAGATGATCAGTCCCAGGACCCCGGCCACCACGGGCATCCAGTCGTCTCCCTCACCCGCTGCCTTCGCCGTGGCGCGCGAGCCGCACTTCACGCATATCTCCGTAAGCGGAGTAGTTGGCTCCCCGCATCCGGCACAATATGCTTTGCCGCTGTGTGGCCTGGCCCCGCAACCCATACAGAACTGTGTAGTACCTGGCAACTCCTTGCCGCAGTTCCTACAATACATGGTCGATACCTCCTGTTCGTCCTCTGTTATGGTTGCAGTCACTCACTCACGAGTCGTCGATCTCCCCACCAATAACGAACCAGAGTGCAGCAAGCCGATGAACACTCCGATAAGCATCACCAGCCCTGCGATGCCTCTCGATCAACCACGTCTTTGCCAAGGCTAAGAAACACGATCGCCGGTATTGCAAGTCCGATGTTCCCGGCAACCAATGCGCAGATAGCCCCGGCCAGCGCTAGCCCCCAGAGCCTCCTCTGCAGAGCTAGTACACCGCCCGTAATCGAGATGACCCCCAGTACTGCCACTCCGATGCCCACGTACATCAGCCACTGCGGGCCCAGGAGTTCGGCCGCCGGGGCACTCACCACCGCCAGTACCGTCCCCACGCTCATCTGCGCCGTCCCGGCAATGATGCACAGCACCCCTGCTGCTGTCGTCTTGCATCTATGTCGCCTCATAACGTCACCCCTACAGATAATGAACCCCTGAAGCAGATCGCATGAATGCAGGTTATCTCACTCAAACTCACCCTTCCCCAGGCTGACGAATATAATGGCCAACGTACCGTACAGAAGATTCCCGGTGATCGTCACAAGGATGGTCCCGGCCAGCGCTAGCCCCCACAGTCTCCTCTTCAAGGCATACGCGCCGCCGATAATCGACACTATGCCTAGGATGACCAACGGAACACCAAGGACACTCAACCATGGCAGTCCTAACAGAGGCATAGGCAGTCCGATCCCCAATCCCAGCAGTCCTATCGCGGCGAGGCCCCCAGTGACCACCAGGCCAGCGAGCACGTTCATTGCCCCTGCGATGATGCAAAGAATCCCCCCGGTTGTCGGCCTCCAGGTTCGCTCCATCCCTTGTTCCTCCTTTCTGCTCCCTTGCTTAACGATATAACGACAGGCCCTTCCTGTCAATACCCTCTCCTCCAGTGATCGTATGACCGGTCCGCCCGTCGGGTCACACCAACGGCCATCCACTCAACGTATTGACCCTTCCAGCCAACTCGGCTGACTCCCTCCCGTCCCGGGCCGGTTGAGCTGTTCGCCGCCGATCAGGTCTTCACCACGGGACAAACCGCAGCATCAGAGTCCATGCCACCAGATACATGAGCACCCCTACCACAGCACTCCCCCCCAGGCCAATGAGGAACATGCGCCACCACAGTCCCCAGGCCAGTTTCCAGGTTGGCTTGACCTCGTTTTCCATCTCTTGCTTCTACTTTGTTGCGAGGGCAGTATCGACCGATTCTGGATCGGCACGTTCGGGGCAACAACCTCTGGCTCATTATAGGCACAGCTGTTCTCGTATGTCAATAGGTGATGAATCGTGGGTATCGCCGGCTGACCGGTCCTACAAAGGGCATGGCGATGATCGATGTCAGCGCCGAAGCCACTTCCTCAAGCCGTCCGCCTTGCGGTCATGCCGCCTCGCCATGGTACCGAAGCCGACGCCCAGGAACAGGAGCGCGATCCCGAGGAGCCCGACCGGCTCCGACAGCAGCCCGAGGATGATGCCGCCGACCAGGCCGAAGGTCACAAAGACGGTTGCCAGGGCAGTGTAGACATCCGACCTCCGTTCTGTCCTGTATATCGATTCGCGGAGCTTGAATCTCTGCCATCCCACATCATCGCCAACCAGGCTCCGCTCGCATTCCGAACAGAACACCTCGTCCTCGTCTATCCTGGCCCGGCAATGCTGACAATACACAAGCGCCATATCTGTCACTCCCTGATCAAGCAGAATTGTACGACACTACCGGCCGGATTTCAATATCTGCAGCCTGAAGGTCACCCTCTTTCCTCGAGTTCCCTCACCATGTACCCATCATCCAGAGCGTAACCCAGCGACCGGTAGTAGCCCCTGGCCCCCACGCCGCTCAAAACCATCAGCCGACCGGCCCGGCACTCCTCTCCTGCGATTCTCTCTGCCTCGCGCAGGAGTCCCTCACCGTGCCCCTGGTGCTGGGCAGCCCGCTCCAGCCTGCTCCCCAGCGGCACCTCGGGTCCGAAAACGTGCAATTCCCTTACCATGCACCTCCCGCCCTCGATCCTCAACCTGAGCAGGCCGAACAGGGTCCCGTCTGCGTCCTCGCAGGAAAGAAACACCTCTCTTCCTCCCGCGGCCTCATAGTCCATCCTCTTCATCTCGGGTTCGCCGATCACCCTGCCGTCACGCAACCTGTGTCCGTACTCCCGGCACCGAATGCAGCTGCAGTTGAGCCCCAGTTCATCCATCTTCTTGCGAACCGTCCCCCT
>PULQ01000071.1 GCA_003552465.1 Dehalococcoidia bacterium | reverse complement strand
TACTACATGGCATTTCCGACAAATGCCACGTTTGCAGCCTGCCTCAACCACTCAACCTCTGAACGTGACAGAATTTCCCAAGAAATATTTCTGACCTCAAACTGCGGAAGTTGGGCTAGACTGGGCGCCATATACCTCGTCTCGCTGGTGCTGTCCAGCCTGTACGACTCCGGGATGCAGAGAGCATACGGGGAGGAGTCCAGGGCCAAAGAGGCCCTGCAGGAGAGTGAGGAGCGGTACCGCTCCCTGTTCAACAGTTCTCTTGAGTGCGTCTACGTACACGACTTCGAGGGCAACTTCCTGGATGCCAATGAAGCGGGTTTGAAGCTTCTTGGCTATAGCAGGGAGGAAATCGTCGGTCTCAACTTCGCGTCTCTGATCAGTGACGAGCAACTGCCGACCGCCCTGGCTGCGCTCCAGGAAGTGCTGGAGGCAGGGACACAGGAACACGAGTCGGAGTACAGGCTCAGATGTCGGGATGGCTCGTTAGTTGAGGTGAACACAACGGCCGCCCTCGTGTACCGCGAGGGAAGGCCTTACGCTGTTCAGGGAGTGGCCAGAGACATCACAGACCGAAGAAGGGCCGAGGAGGCACTCCGGCAGTCCGAGGAGCGATACCGGACCATACTGGAAGAGACGGGCGACGGCTACTTCGAGAGTGATCTGGCAGGCAACTTCACATTCGTGAACGATGCGCAGTGCCGGATGCTGGGTTATCCGCGTGAAGAGCTTATCGGGACAAGCTACAAGCTGCTCTTCCCTGAGGACACTGCAAGGGGGGTCTTCGAGGCATACAGCCGCATGTACAGGACCGGCGAGCCGGTAAGGAGCTTCCCCAGCGAGGTGATCAGAAAGGATGGAAGTCGAGGATATGCCGAGACCTCGGCCTTTCCGATAAGGAACGAGAGCGGTGAGATCATAGGCTTCAGGGGAGTCCGCCGCGATATCACCGAGCGCAGACAGGCTGAGGAGGCACTCCGGCAATCCGAGGAGAAATACAGGACAATACTGGAGCAGATGGAAGACAGCTATTTCGAGGTTGACCTGGGCGGCCACATCACCTTTGTCAACAACTCAACCTGCCGCGACCTGGGTTACTCGAAGGAAGAGTTGATAGGTATGAGTTACAGGCAGTTCACAGTGGAGGAGGACATCGAGTCGGTGTTCAAAATGTTCAACGAGGTCTATCTGGCGGGCACTCCGAACAGGGGCTTCTCGTGGCGGACGGTCCGGAAGGACGGAACCATCGGCTTTGCCGATACATCCGTCTCGCCTGTGCGAGACGACAGTGGCGAGATCGTTGGGTTCAGTGGCGTCGGGCGCGACGTCACCGAGCGCAAACGGGCTGAAGAAGCGCTCAGAGTTCAGACATCCTACTTTCAGCAACTGTTCGACAGTTCCCCTGATGCTATCGTCATGCTGGACACAGATGACCGGGTGATCAGGGTCAACAGTGGATTCGAGGCCCTTTTCGGCTACGCCACAGAGGAGGCCACTGGCCGCCTCATCGGTGACCTCGTAATCCCCGAGAACCATCTGGAAGAGGCTTCCAAATCGTCGTGGACGGTCCTGCAGGGTGGCATCGTGCGCAAAGAAGACATGAGAAAGCGCAGAGACGGCAGCCTGGTGGATGTCGCGATACTCGGGTATCCGATTGTCCTTGATGGCAAGACGGTCGGCATGTATGTCACGTACACCGACATCACCGAGCGCAAGCAACAGGCCGAGCAACTGATAATGGCCGACAGGCTGGCCTCGGTAGGAGAACTGGCGGCGGGCACGGCCCATGAACTCAACAACCCCCTCACCAGCGTCATGGGTTTCTCCCAGTTGCTCATGGAGAGGGATATCCCCGAGGACGTGAGAGAGGACCTGGAGCTTACTCACAGCGAGGCAAGGCGAGCTTCTGAAGTCACCAAAAACCTCCTCACGTTTGCCCGGAAGCACGCACCCGTCAGGCAGCCCAGCCAGCTTAACAGGATCATAGAGGATGTCCTGAAGCTACGTGCCTACGAGCATAGAGTCAGCAACATCAGGGTGAAGAAGCGGTTATCCCGTACCCTCCCTGAGGTCAAGGCTGACCACTCGCAGATACAGCAGGTCTTTCTAAACATCATCATCAATGCCGAGCATATCATGACAGAAGCTCACAAGGGAGGGACCCTGACCATTGCTACCAGGACGAGGAACGGCAGGATCCTCGCTTCGATCTCCGATGATGGCCCGGGCATCTCACGGGAGCACCTGAGCCAGGTATTCGACCCGTTCTTCACTACCAAGGAGCCGGGCAAGGGGACAGGGCTCGGCTTGAGCATCTGCTATGGGATAGTAAGCGAGCACGGCGGCCGGATATATGCCAGGAGTGAACCCGGGAAGGGGACCACCTTCACTGTGGAACTGCCCGTGAATGGTGCCCTCTAGTAGTCAATGAGGTACGATATGAAATACTCTGCTCCACAAGAAAAAAGCACGCCGGCGCCGGAGACGGTACTCATCGTTGACGACGAAGCCGGGATCAGGCATCTGCTCCGCCGGAAACTCGAGCGGGAAGGCTATCATTGTGAGGAAGCTGATGGTCATGAGCGGGCCATGAGCATCCTGGCCACCGATACGATTGCCCTGGCTGTTCTGGATGTAAGGATGCCGGGCAAGTCGGGAACCGAACTCCTCCCAGAGATCAAGAATGCCTATCCGGATACAGCGGTCATCATGGCTACGGCTGTTACCGATGTCGGTGTCGCCGTTCAGTGTCTGAAGCAAGGGGCTGACGACTACATCTGCAAGCCCTTCAACATGGAGGAGGTCTCGCTGGGCGTGGGGCGGGCACTGGAGAAGCGGCGCCTGCAGCTAACGGTAAGGGAATACCAGCAGCACCTGGAGGAAAAGGTCGAGGAGCAGACGGAGGAGATCCGAAGGCTCTTCCTGGGCGCCATCGAGGCACTGGTGTGCGCCCTTGAGGCCAAAGACCATTACACGGCGGGACATTCCCGCCGGGTGACCGATATAGCACTGTCTCTGGGAGAGGAACTGAAGCTATCGACCGAGGAGTTGGAGGACCTGCGGTGGGCGAGTCTGCTTCACGATGTGGGGAAGATCGCTGTCGATCCGGCCATCCAGAACAAGAGCGACAGGTTGACACAAGAGGAGTACGAGCACGTGATGATTCATGCTCATGTGGGCGCGGGCATCGTTCAACCTGTAGTGAACGACAGGGTCGTAGAGATGATTGACCACCACCATGACTATTACGACGGGAACGGGCTCAACCAGGTCACAACAGAAAGCGGGATACCGCTCGGGGCCAGAGTCCTGACGCTGGCCGATGCCTTTGACGCCATGACCTCCGACCGTCCTTACCGACCGGCGATGTCGGTGGAAGAAGCTCTGGACGAGATCAGGAGTTGTGTGGGGACGCAGTTCGATCCCACTGTGGCTGAGGCGTTATTCAGTGTGATGAGTCGAAAGTCTCGACCGTCCCGACTTGCGGAGTCCCGAACCTGAGTGACCGTGATGGGAGAGGGAGCCGATGCTGGGGGATTGCTGAGTCAGCGGAGTTGAGATGGAAGTTAGAGACTTGCTCAAGTTGATGGTGAACAAGGGGGCTTCAGATCTGCACCTGACGGTGCCGAGTCCTCCCGTGCTGCGCATCGACGGGGAACTTGTGCCGCAGTATGATCTGCCGGAATTGAGCCCCGGGGATGTGGAGACAGTCCTGGAGCAGGTGGCTACTCAGGAACAGAGGGAAGTATTCGACAGAGAATGGGAGCTTGATCTGGCCTATGCTGTCCCCGGACTGGCTCGATTCAGGGTAAATGCGCTGCGACAGAGAGGAGTCTTGAGCCTTGCCTTCCGGTTCGTACCGTTCTACATTCCCTCCATTGATGAACTGGGGTTGCCCCAGATCCTTAAGGATCTGGTTCTCAAGCCGAGAGGGTTGATACTCGTGACCGGGCCCTCCGGCAGCGGAAAATCTACTACTCTTGCAGCCATGCTCAGGCATCTCAATGAGAATGCGACCAAGAACGTTATCACCGTTGAGGATCCCATCGAGTTCACAATCCGCAATAAGGGATGCCTGATCCGACAGAGGGACCTGGGGGACGACACCAGGTCGTTCTCTGCTGCCATAGTCCATGCTCTGCGTCATGATGCAGACGTGATCATAATCGGTGAGATGCGTGACTTGGATACTATAGGTGCGGCTATCACGGCCGCCGAGACCGGTCATCTGGTGATCGGAACGCTACATACGATAGATGCACCACAGTCTATCGATCGCATCATAGATATATTTCCCCACGGCCAGCAGCAACAGATCAGGCTGCAATTGTCGCAGGTGATAGAGGCCGTGATATCGCAGACCCTGCTCCCCCGCGTCGATGGCGGACGCATAGCCGCCTTTGAGATCATGCTTGCCAACAGTGTTATCAGGAGGCTGATCCGGGATGAGAAGCTTCACGAAATCCATCCCAATATGGAGATGGGCAAACTGGAAGGCGCACAGATACTGGATCAGGACCTCTCGAGCCTTGTGAGCAAGAACGTGGTCACCCAGGAGGACGCGCTGATAAAGAGTAGCAATCCGGCCAGGCTGCAAAAGCTTCTCCAATCGCAGAGTGATACAGCAATCGCCAGAGATGCTGTCGGCAACCTGGCTGGAGCATAGGAGACGGTCAAATGGAAAAGCAGAAGATACTGATAGTGGACGATGAACAGGGGGGGAGGTTGACGGTGAGCAGAATGCTGGAATACGAGTATATCGTCCTCGAGGCAGCCGATGGCGAGCAGGCGCTTGTCATCGCAAAAGAGGAAAGGCCGTCTGTCATCCTGATGGACCTTATGATGCCCAAGCTGGATGGCTATGCCGCTTGTCTCAGCATAAAGAGCGATCAGGAGACCAGGCGAATCCCGGTGGTTATGCTCACCGCTATCGGTCACGAACTGAACAAGAAGTTCGCCGAGGAGATGGGTGCCGACGGATACATAACCAAGCCGTTCACCCGCGAGTCGTTGCGGGAAGAGTTGAGAAGGATCATGCTATCAGCAGGAGAGAACGTCGGCGGCATGCACTCTGAGTAGTCCGAGTTCAGGGCGGCAGGACACGTATGTATTGTGGAGTCTGAGACATCATGAAGCAACGATCGAGAACCAGTGAGTTGATCGCCAGGCCGGAGATGATGGCCGGTGAGGTCAAGCAGACGAGCGAGTTGTTCCGTATACTGTTCCATCGCTCACCGATCGGCACGTACATAGTGCAGAACGGGGTCTTCCGGCTCGTCAACCGCCAGCTTGCCTATATCCTGGGCTATGACGACGACGAACTGATAGGAAAGCCCGCCCTCGGATTTGTGCTTGCCGAAGACAGAGAGGCCGTCAGGGAGAACGCTATCAGGATGCTCAAGGCGGGATGCTCTCTGGGCTACGAGTTCAGGATCATCACCAAGCAGGCAAGGGTCAAGTGGGTAATGGAGACCGTTGCTCCTGTGTACCACCAGCGCAAACGCGCAACGCTGGGCAGTCTCATAGATGTGACTGAGCGCAAGCAGGTTGAGGAGAGGTTGAAGCAAATCACAGCTGAGATGCAGCGTTCAAACACCGAACTGGAGCAGTTCGCTTATGTGATCTCTCACGATCTGCAGGAGCCGCTGCGCATGGTCTCTAGCTATACTCAGCTGCTGGCCAAGCGCTACAGCGGGAAGCTGGACTCTGATGCAGATGAGTTCATCTCCTATGCTGTGGATGGTGCCAGGAGGATGCAGATACTGCTTCAGGATCTCCTGGAGTATAGCAGGGTCGGAACGCGCGGGAAGCCGTTTGCTCTGGTCAACTGCGAGCATGTGGTGCAACAGGCGCTGGCTAACCTGAAAATCGCGATCGAAGAGAGCGGGGCCTCGGTATCTTATGATGTCCTGCCCACGGTTCTGGGCGATGAAGGACAGTTGGTGCAGGTGTTCCAGAACCTTATCGGCAATGCCATCAAGTTCCGCCGTGATGAACCACCTCGGGTCCGTGTCTCGGCCGGGAGACGAAACAGTATGGTGACTTTCTCCATCGAGGACAACGGCATCGGGATCAACAGCCAGCACAGTCAAAGTATCTTCGAGATCTTCAGACGTCTGCACACCAGAGACGAATATCCGGGAACAGGCATGGGATTGGCCATCTGCAAGAAGATCGCGGAGCGACACGGCGGCACCATGTCGGTAGTCTCGCAACCAGGCAAGGGGTCAACATTCCACTTCAGCGTCGACATGGCCGGAGGGGAGTCGAGTTGAGGAGCCAGGTAGCAAAACGGCCGATGGACATCCTGCTGGTCGACGATAACCCGGGTGATGCGCGTTTGACGTCGGAAGCACTCAAGGACGGGCAGGTAGAGAGCAGGCTACATATCGCCAGGGACGGCGCCGAAGCTCTTGACTTCCTGCGCAGAAAGGGCGGTTTCGGCAGTGCGCCGCGACCCGACCTCATACTACTCGACCTCAATATGCCGGGCATGAACGGGCGGCAGGTCCTGGCGGAGATCAAGGAAGACGCGGCCTTGAAACAGATTCCCGTGGTTATACTCACGGGCTCGAGGGAGATGGACGACATCGTAAGGACATATGACCTTCAAGCGAACTGCTATGTCACCAAGCCGATCGACTTTGAGCAGTTCATCGAGATGGTGAGGTCCATCACCGACTTCTGGCTGACCACCGTGCAGCTACCGATGGAGGAAAACTAGTTGACCGACAAGACTGTCAGTATCCTGCTGATTGAAGACAACCCCGGCGACAGGCGGCTGATCCAGGAGATGCTGGCTGAGGCGGCGAACGTCACTTTCAATGTCCAGTATGCTGAACGTCTCGAGGCGGGACTGGAGTGCCTGGGCCAGAACGGTGCTGAGGTGATTCTTCTTGACTTGGGCCTTCCTGATAGCCAGGGGTTGGAGACACTGAGGGCGGTCCATGACCGGGCATCGGAGATGCCGATAGTGGTTCTGACCGGGCTCAACGACGAGATGGTAGGAGTTCGGGCGATCAACGAAGGAGCCCAGGATTACCTTATCAAGGGACAGGTAGATACCCAGTTGCTGAGGCGGACCATTCGCTATGCCATCGAACGAAAGCAGGCCGAGGAAAGGGAGAGACGGCTCCAGATGCAGTTGAGCCTTTCCAACCGGCTGGCTTCTCTGGGGCTAATGGTGGAGGGAATAGCCCACGAGATCAACAATCCGTTAGCCAGTGTCATCGGGGTCTCACAGATACTGACCGGTGAGGATGTTCCCGAGCCTGTCAGGGATGATGCTAAGACCATCAGCGACAATGCCCAGAGAGTTGCCGATATTATGTCGAATCTGCTGGCGTTTGCCAGGCAGCACAGGTTGGAACGCGCTTACGTAAACGTGAACGACGTAGTCATGGCTGCACTCGAGGTGCGGGCCCGTCCGCTGGACGGGGGCAACATAACCATAACCACCCGGATCGATCCCGCTCTTCCCTCGACCATGGCCGATGCAAATCTGCTCCAGCAGGCCTTTCTCAACCTGATCATAAACGCCGAGACGGAGATGAAACTGGCTAACGGTAAAGGTAACCTCGTGATCACGACCGAACTCGTGGAAGAGACTATTCACGTGTCGTTCGCGGATGATGGCCCGGGCATCGCCAGGGCGAATCTCGCCCACCTGTTCGATCCATTCTTCAGCACCCGCGGGGTCGGTCAGGGAAGAGGCCTTGGCCTCAGTGTCTGCTACGGAATAGTAACGGACCACAGAGGCCGGATCAATGTCACGAGCCAGCCGGGCCAGGGCTCCGTCTTCACCGTGGAACTCCCCGTTGTCGCGCAAGAAGACCGCGCCGCAGCATCCTGATCGGTCTCTACTACCTCCAGGAAACCTGCAACTGCTCCCCATCCCTGAGGATCGTGCCCGTATAGTCGGTTATCCGCCTCCTTCAGCATGCCGAACCACCGATAACACGCCTAAAGAGGCAGCATTTTCCCCTTGCACCTCTTCTTTCCCCCGTCCGGATACAGTAGAATATGGTGTTCGCCGGTTGGCGCTGAAAAAGCGTAGATAGAGGAGGTAGTATGAAGATCAAGTGGCTGGGACACGCATGTTTTCTGGTTGAATCGCGGGATGGCCTGAGAGTCGTCACCGACCCCTATGCCGTGGGTGGCGGCATCGGCTACACTCCGGTCGACGAAGCCGCCGATGTGGTCTCGGTGAGCCACGGTCACGGTGACCACAGCAACATCTCTGAGGTCCAGGGGACGCCGGAGGTGATCAGGGGTAGTGGGCGGCAGACCGCAGGGGGGATTGAGTTCAGGGGCATAGACACCTATCATGACGGCGTTCAGGGAGAACAGAGAGGAACCAACAGAGTGTTCTGTTTCACCGTGGATGACATTAGGCTGTGTCATCTGGGAGATTTGGGACATGTGCTGACGCCCGAGCAGGTCGACGAGATCGGCTCGGTCGACGTGTTGCTCGTCCCCGTGGGAGGATTCTATACCATCGACGCCGATGAAGCCGGCAGGGTGTGCGATCTGCTGAACCCGAGGGTGGTCATCCCCATGCATTTCAAGACGTCCGGGTGCGCCTTTCCCATAGCCGGCGTCGATGACTTCCTCAAGAGCAAGGAGTGCGTGCGCAGGATAGGGGGAAGCGAAATGGAACTGCAACGAGAGACCCTTCCCGCTGCTACCGAGATCGCGGTACTTGAGCCGGCCCTGGCGCCATAGGGTCGGATACAATATTGGGTGCTGGACAAGTGGTCGATGATAGTAAGAGATTCTGATTTCGTTTTCAAGGCTCCGCCGCAACTCTCCTGGGCCAGGAGGGTTCTGATAAAGCCTTGCGCCGGCTATACGCTGCCATATCCGGTTACGACCAGTGCCAGAATGCTGGATAAGGTCATCAAGGGAATCCGGGAGATCAGTAATGCAGATATCCTGATTGCCGATGGAACGCCGACCGGGGAATCGATCTACCCCATATACAAATCCCTGGGATACGACTTCCATCACGTCCTCATGCTCGACGTCAGGGATTCCATCTTCATAGAGGTGGAGAACCCGTTGACGCAGTTCTATGCCGTCGAGAGTTTCTGGGTGCCCAACATAGTGTTGCGTAGCGACTTCCTGATCAGCGTCAGTCCCTTCAAGGTGCGCGGCGACTCGGGACGTTTTTCGGTGGGCAACCTGCTTAGTCTGCTGCCGGTAAGCAAATACCAGGGTGACGAGCAGGGAGGCTGGAGGACGCTCTATGAACTAGGCATCGAGAAGGTACTTGCCGATCTGTATTATACCCTGCCCTTCGACCTCGGCGTTATTGAGGCAAGCCAGAAGCTCCATTATCCGGATGATGACGATCCCTCGCAGGGAGATGTGGAAGACTACGGGAGGGTCCTACTTGGTGAGCCCCATGAGATCGACCTTGAGGCTTCTCAGATCGCTGGAGTCGAGACAGAGCACCTGAGGCTGATTAGTGAGGGCAGGGGTCAACTCGAAGACCAGATGGACTCCTGATCAACCGGTAACCGCCATCTCATCCCCCAAACCGCCTCCGCCCTGTCAGTGCTTCACACTGAAGTCGGCGTACCGGCCCGAGTAGTCAGACCACGCGACCTCAACGTACTTGACCCTGGCCCCCGGCGGGCCTACTCTGAGTTGCTCCAGCAATTGCTCCAGCTGCGGCCTGGCTCCCTCGGCCTCAACCTCCACGGCGTTTCCACCGGCGAGATTTCGGACGTAGCCGGTCAGGCTCAGTTTCCTGGCTGCATTGCGGACGAAGTGGCGGAAGTAGACACCCTGTACCCGACCGTGGACCGTGGCCGAGAGATGGGCCAGCTCGGCCCGTTCGTACCCAGAAGGCATCTCTGTCATAGCGATCTATCCCCTGTCATAATCGGCGCCGGTCTCATCGGGATGCAGCATCTGCATTGCCCGGCGACTGTCCAGACGGGTGAGTCCCGCCTCACGGGCTAACGAAAGCGATTCGCGGAACTCGTACGACGATACCGGTCGCTCCAGGGCAGGAACCCGGAACGCTTTGTGGCAGGGACGGTATTGCGCCATCACGTTGAGGTACGTGTTGGGCGAGATCTCTCTGCTGAGAAAGCCCACTATCCCCTTCGTTCCTGCCAGGCGCTGCGGCAACACCAGGTGACGCACCAGAAGCCCCCGTCGGGCCACACCCTTATCGTCCATCTCCAGGTCGCCCACCTGCCGGTGCATCTCACTCACCGCCGCTCTGTTCACCGAAGGGTAGTTATCGATCCCCGACAACTCCCTCGCAGTATCTTCATCGTCGTATTTCATGTCCGGCATGTAGATATCGACAATCCCATCCAGCATCCTCAGGGTCTCCACCGAGTCATAGCCTCCGCTGTTGTATACCAGTGGGAGATGTAGTCCCGACTGTGCCGCTATCTCCAGCGCCTCGAGGATCTGGGGAACCACGTGGGTAGGCGACACCAGGTTTATGTTGTGGCAGCCCCTGTCCTGCAGCCAGAGCATGATGCGGGCCAGGTCCTCTCTGGACACTCTCTCGCCTTCGCCCAGCTGACTGACGGGGTAGTTCTGGCAGAACAGGCACTCAAGGTTACAGTTGGTGAAGAATATCGTCCCCGAGCCATATCTGCCCACAAGCGGGGCCTCCTCGCCGAGGTGCGGCCCGTAACTGGAGACTATCGCTTCTCTCGGCGTCCGACACTTGCCTGTATCACCGGCCAGGCGGTGGGCGCCGCAGGCGCGAGGACAGATCGAACAGGCCTCAAGCCGGGAGAGAGACTCCTCTACACGTTCCCGAAGCCCGCCGCTAGGGGAGAGTTCCAGATAAGACGCCAAACCGCCTATTCCTCGGATTCCTCAGCGGGCTTCCTCTTCTTCTTCTTGATGACCTCTGTCTCTTGCTGCGGCACGAGCTCCGAAATCGGCTTGGGCTTCTGTGCTCCCTTTTTGGGCTTCTTCGGTTCCCTATGCCTGTAATCACCTCTTCGCATGATCGCACCTCAATCTCGCCAGGGCGGCTCTTGCTGCCTGGTTCTCGGCGGCCTTTCTGCTCTTTCCTTCGCCTCTCCCCAGGGCTTCTTCTTCGACCAGGATCTCGGCGACAAAATGCCTGTCATGATCGGGGCCGGTGGCCTCGACCAGCCGGTAGACCGGCGTCGGTCTGCCCTGTCCCTGGACAAGCTCCTGCAGCAGCGCCTTGTAGTTCGGGACCATCTGTCCCGCCTTTGTCCTCTCCAGATGCGGCCCCAACTGCTGCAGAACAAAGCTCCTCGTCGCATCCAGTCCCTGCTCCAGGTACAGCGCACCGATCAGGGCTTCCATGGCGTTGGCCAGGTTGCTCGGCTTCGATCTGCCGTCGTTCAACTCCTCGCCGTGCCCCAGTAGGAGCCGCTCCCCCAGTCTGAGTGATGAGGCCAGTTCTGCCAGGGTGTCACGGCAGACCAGCGAGGCACGGATCTCGGTCAGGTCTCCCTCGGGCAGGTCGGGAAACTCCTCGTAGAGCTTTTCCGCCACGATGAAGCTGAGCAGGGCGTCACCCAGGACCTCCAGCCGCTCGTTGCTGGGTAGGCCGAACAGAGGGTTCTCATTGAGATAGGACCGGTGCACGAAGGCCTGCTCCAGGAGAGAACCCTCGCTGACCGACAACCCTGGACTGCTCAGAATGTGGTTCCAGTCGACCATAATGCCGCTTCCAGTATAACAACTATGCATAGCTGCCTCAACCCATGGCCCTTCCTGTGATACTCATGCCCGGGCTGAACGCAGGGCTCGATCAGGCGCCCGATGTTATAATTGCTCTCGAATCTTCATGGATATCCTATCCGGACTCAACCCCGCGCAAAAACAGGCTGTCGAAGCCATCGAGGGGCCCATACTGATCCTGGCCGGACCCGGCAGCGGCAAGACCAGGGTGATCACCCACCGCGTCGCCTATCTGGTCAGGGTCTGCGGCGTGCAGCCCCACCGCATCATGGCCGTCACCTTCACCAACAAGGCCGCCCGCGAGATGAGAGACCGATTGGGACTGCTGCTCGGACAGGCAGCGGAGGCGCTCACACTCGGGACCTTTCATGCCATCTGTGCCCGCATCCTTCGCCGCGAGGGCAAGGCGATGGGGCTTGAACCGGCGTTTGTTATCTACGATGATGACGACCAGTTGCGCCTGATGAAACAGGTCATGGAGGAACTCGATCTGGATAGCAAACAGTATGCTCCCCGCGCTCTCCGTTCGGCGATCAGCGCGGCCAAGAGCCGACTGCTCACCCCCGCCGGATACGGCCAAAGGGTCGGCAGCTACTTCGAGGAGATAGTCCACAGGGTCTATCAGCGCTATCAGGAGTTGTTGAACAGGGGGCAGGCGGTAGATTTCGACGATCTGCTGATGAGGACGGTACAGCTCTTTCAGGACCATCCTCAGGTACTCGAGAGGTACCGCTCTAAGTACGTTCACATTCTGGTCGATGAGTTCCAGGACACCAACATCGTTCAGTACATGCTGATGAAGCAACTTGCGGGCAAATACCGCAATCTGTGTGTCGTTGGCGATCCCGATCAGTCCATCTACTCCTGGAGATTCGCCGACCTGCGCAACATACTCAGCTTCGAGAAGGACTACCCGGAAGCAAGGGTCATCCTCCTGGAGCAGAACTACCGCTCCACCAGGACGATACTGGAGGCGGCCTCAGGCGTCATCTCGGCCAGCACGCAGCGAAAACCAAAGGAGTTGTGGACCGAGAACGAGGACGGGGCTTCGGTGACCGTCATCGAAAGCCTCAGTGCCGAGGAGGAAGCCCGGTGCGTGGTGAGCGAGATAGAGAGGCTTATCGTCAATGAGCAGATGTCCCTCAAGGACTGCGCCGTTATGTACCGGGTCAACGCCCAGTCCCGGGCCCTGGAGGAGACCTGCATGAGGTATGGTGTGCCTTACCGACTGGTCGGAGGCACGCGCTTCTACCAGCGTCGGGAGGTCAAGGATATCATCGCCTATCTCAGGCTTATCCACAACCAGCGGGATGACGTCAGCCTCATGCGCATTATCAACGTTCCCGTCAGAGGTATCGGGCAGCGCACCATCGGCTATCTTCAGTCCCGGGCCAGGGCGCGTGATTCGTCCCTGTTCGAGGCTGTGAGACAGGCGGGAAGAGAGGCCGGCGCCGGCGGGCAGACACAGGCCCTTACTCCACGCATCATGAGGTCCCTGGCTGGATTTGAGGCTCTGATGGACGGGCTTATCGCACGGAGTCGTGAGGTCGGCCTCTCCGGTCTGCTGGACGGGGTGCTGGAGCGCACCGGATACCGGGATTACACCATGAGCAAGGAGGATGGCGAGGAACGGTGGGAGAACGTCATGGAACTGAAGAACGTGGCAGGCGAATACGATGATCTCGAGCCGGAGGAAGCATTGACCGCGTTCCTGGAGAAGGTAAGCCTGGTCGCCGATATCGATGAACTGGACGAGAGGGCAGATGCCGTCACCCTCATCCCCCTGCACCAGGCCAAGGGACTGGAGTTCCCCGCCGTCTTCATCGTCGGCCTGGAGGAAGGAATTCTGCCGCACAGCAGGTCTCTCGACGATCCGGAGGAGATGGAGGAGGAGCGCCGTCTATGCTACGTCGGCATCACCAGGGCCCGGAAGAGGCTCTATCTGCTACGCAGTTACCGCCGGAGCCTGTTCGGCGGCAGCACAGTCAACCCGCCCTCGCGCTTTCTCCAGGACATCTCACCGCATCTCACGAATTCAAGAGGACTGTGGCAAGACGGTCCGACTCCTGAGCCCGACCCCGGTTCTGTCTATGAGCCCCGAACTCCCCACCGGAGCACTGGCGACTTCGAGCCTGAGCAGCACACTCCTGAGGACTTCGTGCTCAGGGTCGGCGATCATGTCCGCCACAGCAAGTTCGGCCCGGGCGTGGTGATGAGCTGTACTCCTACCAGGCAGGACCATGAACTGACCGTGGTCTTCGAGATCGCCGGTGTGAAGAAGCTCCTGGCCAGCCTGGCCCCCCTCGAGAAGATCGACCGGGACGTCGAGTTCCATAGCGACTATTGACAGAATACACGAAAACGTGTAGACTTAAGTCTGTATGACGATCAGAGTGCTGGCGCCCGACGTAGTCTCCAAGATCGCCGCCGGCGAGGTGATCGAGAGGCCGGCCTCGGTGGTCAAGGAGTTGATCGAGAACTCGCTCGATGCCGGGGCCACCGAGATTACGGTGGAAGCCTGGGGTGGGGGAGTGGAGTTGATCAGGGTGAGCGACAACGGGGCCGGCATACCGGCACCGGAGCTTGAGCTTGCCTTTCGCAGGCACGCCACGAGCAAGATCGGTGTTCTCGACGACCTGGAGAAGGTATCGAGCCTCGGTTTCCGGGGTGAGGCCCTGCCCAGCATCGCTTCCATTGCCGAGCTGGAATTTCTCACTCAGACCTCGTCCGACGAAGTCGGTAGCTACGTTTCGCTCAGACAGGGCGAGGTGGTGAACCGAGAGAGCCGGGCCCGACCGCGTGGTACCACCGTCACCGTACGCCGCCTCTTCCGCTACTTCCCCGCCCGGCTCAAGTTCCTCAAGTCGACTAGCACCGAAAGCGGCCACATCTCCCATCTGGTGAGCCAGTACGCACTGGCCTTCCCGGAGGTCAGGTTCAGACTTGTGTTCGGTGGGCGCACGAGTTTTCGCACTTCGGGCAGCGGCGATCTGCACGAGGTGGCAGGCCAGGTCTACGGGCCGGAGTGCGTCCAGACCATGCTGCAGGTGGAACGCAAGGATGCACAGGTCGGTGTCAGCGGCCTGGCAAGCTCTCCCGCTCTGACCCGATCCAATCGCAACAGTCTCAGCTTCTTCGTCAACCGGAGGTGGGTGCGCAGTCCTCTCCTGCCCCGGGCCACCGAGGAGGCTTACCGCGGGTTGCTCATGGACGGACGTCATCCCATCGCCGTGATAAACCTCTCTGTACCTGCCGGGGACCTCGATGTTAACATCCATCCTGCCAAAGCCCAGGTCAAGTTCTGCCAGGAACAGGCCGTCTTCGCCGTTGTGCGCAAGGCCGTCGAGGAGGCGCTGGCCGGAATGCCGATGGCCCGTCCCAGGGCGGCGCCGTTCCCGTCCCGCGGAGGTCAGTGGCAGAGCCCGCGCATGATTACCGACACCGAACCGGTGTTCATCGTCTCAAAGCTGCCGGCCATGGAACTGCCGCTCTTGAGGGTGGTGGGACAGGTGGCCAATACCTACATAATCGCCGAGGGACCCGACGGACTGTACGTGATCGACCAGCATGCCGCCCATGAACGCATACTCTACGACCGCTTTCTCAGCCAGTGGTCGCAGAAGGAGATCGAGGTGCAGGGGTTGCTCCAGCCGATAACCATTGAACTCAGTCCCGGGGAGGAGGAGGCTTTCAAAGAGAGGCAGGACCTCCTGGTTTCATTCGGCTTCGCCATCGAGCCCTTTGGGGACAGGACCTATCTGGTTCGTGCCATACCGGCACTCATGGCCGGGGCCAACGTCGTCGAGATCGTGGGCGCGCTGCTCGATGACCTTGCCGGCAGGGAAGGACCTGCTGCCTGGGAGGAGAGAATCGCCCACTCCCTGTCCTGCCACGGTTCGATCAGGGCCGGACAGCAATTGAGCAACGATGAGATGAGGGAGTTGATCAGGCAACTGGAGCAGACGAAGCAGCCTCGTACCTGTCCCCACGGACGGCCCACCATGATGCACCTGAGTTCTCAGCAGCTTGAGAAGGAGTTCGGCCGCACGGGCTAGCGCCGGACGGAGATCTCAGGAGATCGTTCCCTGCTCATACCTCTGCTTGGCCTCCCCGATGTACCGCCTGCTGTAGGCGGGAGATCGTGGATACTGTGCGGTCGTCGGGGACCGCCGTGGCTCTACCCGGTCACCAGCTTCCTCAGCAGCGCTTCTTTCCTGCGCGGGTCGGGTATGTTCTGCCACAGACACTCGACGGCAGACGTGCCTGCCGTCGTGAGGAAGATGTCTCCGCAGTTGTACATGCGCTGCCGCAGGGTCATCTTCAGCCTGATGTCCTGCACCCTGCTCAGGCGGTTCTCGTACAGCTCTT